>CAYRAG010000031.1:3089-21576 GCA_964422185.1 uncultured Oscillospiraceae bacterium | reverse complement strand
GGGATTCGCGCCGCCTCAGCCGAACAGCTCCGCGCTGCAGCGGTCGATCTCGTCGTCGATGATCTCGGACGCGTGGGGGTGAATGGTGCCCGGGCCGCCGTAGGTGATGCAGGGGATAAAGCAGGGCTGTTTGGCGTAGGTCATGCACACGCGGCGGGTCTCGGCGCGGATCTCCTCCTCCGTGGAGTCGTCCCGGTCCACCACGGCGGCGTCGATGCCGCCCATAAGCGCGATCCGGGTGCCAACGGTCTCCTGGATCTTCAGGATGTCGTTCTGCGGCAGGACGCCCTGCCACACATCGATGTGCAGGTCGATCATGTCCTCCACAATCGGCTGGCAGTAGGAGTCGGAGTGGTGGATGATCAGCACGCCCTGGTCGTGGAGGTACTGGTACGCTTTTTCATAGGCGGGCTTGATGATCTGGCGCCACAGCGCCGGCTGGACGAACAGATTCTGCTTGCTGCCCCAGTCGTCGTGGGCGAGGATGGCGTCCGGGTGGGCGTGCTCCACCATGAGCTTATAGCCGTTGTACCGGTACTCCCCGATGGCCAGCGCCAGATCCTCCATGGCCTCCTCCTCCAGCAGGAAGTTGCACAGGGTGTCCTCGAAGCCCATGAGGTAGTGCATCCGCTCAAAGACGCCGGTGGGCGCGTAGGCGGTCATCAGCAGATCGCCTCTGTCCAGTTTCGCGGCGGCCTCCAGATAGGGCTCCCACAGCTCGTCGGCGGAGCAGTTGGCGATGAGATCCGGGACTTTGGTGAAGTCGCGCCAGCAGGTGATGTCCTGCACCACGCGCTCCGCGGGATCCGGAATGGCGCCCGGCTCCCCGGCGGGCCAGATCACCCGCACGCCCCACTGATCCCTGGTCGGCTCCATCCCGGGAAAGCGTTTGCTGCCCCGGACATAGGTGTTCACGGGATCTGTCGTCAGCAGACCGACCGCCTCGTACTGCTTCACCAGCCGATCCGGGGTTCCGCCCTTTACGGTGGCCAGAAAGTTGTCCTTTTTGCTCAGCATGGGAATCTCTCCTCTCTCAAAGACGCATGGGATTCGCACCCCCTATGCTATCACGCCGGCGCCGCGATCACAACCCCCGAATCCGCGCCGTCCGCGGGGGAGACCCGGAGCGCCCCGCGCCAGGCGGACTTTCCGGCGGCGGAACCGGGACGGAGTGCGCCCTCAGAGGGCGGGGGAGAGTGCGAAATTGTTCTATGCATTTTTTGCATAGATATATGCCTTGCCGATTGTGGCAAAAAAAGGGTAGAATCATTTGGAAAATTTGTGTATAATAGCCAATGATCAGAGCGCCCGCCGGAGGGCCGGATTCCCTGGAGGCATGACGGCGGGGCACGGAAGGAGATGGTCATATGGAGGAGCCGGGGGCTGTCGCGGCGCTGGGCGCGAAACTGCGGGAGCTTCTGCTGCTGCGGTACTCTCCCATCGCGCTCCGGCTGATCTACCGCCAGGCGGAGATCCCGGAGGGCTCCATGCGTCCGCTGCGGGACGGGGGAGGCCACCTGTCCATGTGCCAGGCGTACGCCATGGTGCGCCGGGAGGGAAAGGCGATCACCATGCTGAAGGAGGACCACTGGTGCGTGTGGCCTCTGGTCAGCTACGGGCTGGTGGATCTGGATGAGGACGATCTGGAGTACATGGGCAGAAAGCTCTTCTTCGCGGACGGGGACAAAGGTGTCGCGTTCCTGCGGGATCACTACCCGCGGCTGAACGGGGAGCGGAAACCGCTGGGATTCACACTGGCGCCCCTGGAGAAGACGGCGTTTGCGCCGGATCTCGTCTGCGTCTACTGCCGGCCGGCCCAGCTGCGCAGCCTGATGATGGCCGTGCGCTACCGCACCGGGGAGCAGCTGTCCCTCTCTCTGGACAGCGTGGACTCCTGTGTGCACTCCTCCATTCCGGTGCTCAACGGGCAGGACTACAACATCACCATTCCGGATCCGGGGGAGTATGAGCGCGCCCTGACGGACGAGGACGAGATGATGTTCACCCTGCGCGGGGAGCGGCTGCCGGAGCTGGTGGAGACCCTGGAAAAGCTGTCTGATATGGGCTTCGGGTACCGGGAACTGGCGATGGGCCTGGAGTACGACACGCCCCGGCCGGAGTTCTACAACCGCATGTTTGAGAAGTGGGGGCTCAGCCGGGGGAAGACCTGGGCGAAATGACGCCGTGACATGAATTCCTTGTCACCGCGCAACAACATTTTGCTTGCCTTTCCGGCCCGGTTGGGGTATGCTGAACCATACCGGAACTGCCGGAACTGTGCGCCCTCCGCGTCTCCTGCCGTGCGGACATGCGAAGAGGCCGGGCGGAGGCGGAAATCCCCGTCTTTCGCGGTTTTCCGCCCTGGTTATGTCAAAATCTCAAGAAGGAAGGAGTGCAGTGTGTTTCCATGAGCGAACAGGAAAAACCGGCCAGGAAGAAATTCTGGTCGGAAGAGGAAAACAACATCGTCGAGAAAATCTGTGATAAGGTCTTCCGCATCTTCAGCATCTTCGCCATCATATCCACCGTGATCATCATGGTCATCACCGTGGTGGATGTCGTCAGCCGCCTGCTCTTTGATGTCTCCGTCAAGGGCGTGATGGAGTACACCCAGTTCCTGATGGTCTTCGTCTGCTACTGCGCCATGCCCTGGGTGACCTGGCAGTTCGGACACATCAAGGTGGATCTGCTCACGGACAAGATGCCTCAGAAAGTGCAGCATGTGCTTCTGGTGGTCGACAAGCTCGCGTGCATGCTCTTCACCATGCTGATGTGCTACGAGGTGTGGAAGCAGGGTGCTCAGGCGAACCTGATGCATTCCGTGGGCGCTGTCACCAGAATTCCGGTCGCCCCTTTCTACTACATCACTTCCGTGATGCTCGGCGTAGTAGTCGTCGCGATGTTTGTGAATATGCTGTCTCTGGCGGCGCTGGGTAAGGAGAAGAACAGAAAATGAGTGGCAACTTAACGATAGTCGGCCTGCTTGGCATCGTTGTCCTCGTCGCGATTATCTTCCTGCGTGTGCCCGTCGGCTTCGCCATGGGCATCGTGGGTTTCTTCGGACTGTGGATTCTCAACGGCAGCGCCAAGGCCGCCATGGTGGTGGGCCTGGAGCCCTATTCCCAGGTCGCGGTATACACTTTCAGCTGCGTGCCCCTGTTCGTGTTTATGGGGACGCTAATCGCAAACTCGGGAATCGGAAAAGATCTGTTTGACTTCGCGGCGGCCTTCCTCGGGAAGATCCGCGGCGGTCTGGGCATGGCCTCCGTCACGGCCTGCGGCATCTTCGCGGCCATCTGCGGCCACAGCCAGGCCACCGCCATCACCATGAGCAAGGTCGCGTATCCCCAGCTGGTGGATCACGGCTACGACAAGGGCCTGTCCGCCGCGGCGCTGGCTGCCGGCGGCTCCATCGGCGTGATGATCCCGCCCAGCATGGGCTTCATCCTCTACGGCATGCTCACCCAGGAGTCCATCGGCAAGCTGTTCATGGCGGGCCTGCTCCCCGGCATCCTGCAGGTGATTCTGTTCATCATCGTGTTCGCCATCATCGGCATCATCCGGCCCGAGTGGGCCCCCGCCGGCGACAGGGTGACAGGAAAGGAAAAGTGGGGCACCGTCCTGAAGATCTGGCCCGTGGTGCTTCTGATGGTCGTGGTGCTGGGCGGCATCTACGGCGGCTTCTTCACCACCACCGAGGCCGGCGCCATCGGCGCGTTCGGCGCGGTCATCGTGGCCGCCCTGAGCAGAAAGCTCAACTGGAAGATCCTCATCGACTCCGCCCGGGACGCGGTGCAGACCTGCGGCATGATCATCATCATGCTGGTGGGCGCGCACATCTTCATGCGCTTCCTCACCGCCGCCAACATCCCCAACACCCTGTACGAGTTCATCAACGGCCTGAACGCCCCGAGATTCGTCATCCTGTTCGGCATCGTGGTGGCCTACCTCATCATGGGCTGCTTCCTGGACATCTTCGCGGCCATTCTGCTGACCGTGCCCATCTTCTACCCGGTGATGATTAACCTGGGCTTCAACGGCATCTGGTTCGGCGTGCTCGTGGTCGCTCTGATGGAGATGGGCGAGATCACGCCCCCCATCGGCATGAATGTTTTCGTCCTGTCCAACGCGTGTGACCTGCCCGTGGGCGACATCTTCCGACGCGTCATCTGGTTTATCCTGGCGGATGGGGTATTCATCTTAATTTTATGCGTCTTTCCCGGATTTACCCTTCTGCTGCAGTAGCGGGGGCAATCCGGAATCACCCGGAACGGACAGTTCCGAACACACAGAAACAAAACGGATCCAAATTTGAAACAGGAGGAAATTCCATGAAAAAGAAGCTAGCGCTCGTCCTCGCTCTCGTCTTCGCGATGAGCCTGACGCTGGTCGGCTGCGGCGGCGGCGGCGAAGAAGCGGCGCCCTCTGCGTCTGCGGCGCCCTCTGAGTCCGCGGCACCCTCTGCCTCCGGCGGCGATTCCGAGTCCGCCCCTCCGGCTGACGGCACCGTGTACAACATCCGGATCGCCACCTGGGACTCCGCGGCGACCCCCTCCGGCGGCTCCATCCAGGAGGCCGCGGACAAGATGAATGAGATGGGCGGCGGCCGCATCAACGCCGAGGCCTATCTGGCGGAGACCCTGCTCACCTCCACCGACTCCCTCACCGGTGTGGCGCAGGGCCTGGCTGACATCACATTCTGGCAGGTCGACCTGGTGGCCGGCACCACGCCTCTGGCGTCCATGCTGACCCTTCCGTTCACGCAGGACATGCCCAAGAGCGCCCCGATGACCGCCGCGCTGCGCGAGCTGGTTCTGCCGGAGGACAGCCCGTTCCAGAAAGAGATGGAGGCCATGAACCTCCGCTGGGTGGATGTCAAGGTGCCGGACGGCATGTCCATCCACCTGGTGGACGACAAGCCCGTCTATGTCTTCAATGACCTGCAGGGCCTCAAGCTCATCGGCGTGGCCGAGATGCAGGACTATGTGGCCATGGGCGGCGGCAATATCGTCAACATGCCCGCCGGTGACTTCTACACCTCCCTGGAGAAGGGCGTTGTGGACGGCAGCCTGCACCACATGGCTCTGGTGAAGATCTTCGCCGAGAATGAGCTCACCAAGTCCCACACCCTGTACGGCACAAACGACGGCCTGCACACCTGCGCCGTGGGCTTTGTGGCCAACAACGAGTTCTGGAACTCTCTCCCCGCCGACATCCAGGATATTGTCACCCAGTGCCTGACCGAGCAGGAGGACTTCATGATCGAGTCCGACATCAACGATGTGGCCGCGCTGGTGCAGACGCTGGAAGAGGACGGACAGCCCATCTACAATGTGGAGGAGGATCAGCTCCAGACCTGGTATGACGCCGGCTCCCAGTTTGTGAACGACTGGCTGGATTCCCACCAGGATCAGTTCCCCGATGTGAATCTGCACGAACTCTATGATCAGTACATGGCGCTGTGCGAGGCGCATGTCAACGACTGACCGCATGAAAATCATACAGGCCTCTTCCTGCGCGGAGCGGTGTAGGTCCGTGCCGAAACGCGCCGGCTGACGGTCTGGACATCTTTCCCCGGTATCCCGCGCGGGATACCGGGGAAGTGTTTTTTCCCCTTGTTTTCCCCGGGGGATGGGGATAGAATCTGGACAGTACCATGACAGAGGAGGCGCGGCCGTGATTGAGGTGACCGGCCTGACAAGAAAATACGGAAACCGCCTGGCTCTGGATCACCTGAGCTTCTCCCTGGAGAAAGGCCGCGTGTGCGGATTTCTCGGGCCCAACGGCGCGGGGAAGTCCACGGCCATGAACATGATCGCCGGCTATCTGGGCATTGAGGAGGGCGAGGTGCTCATCCACGGGGTATCCATGCGCCAGAAGCCGGAGGAGGCCAAGCGGAGCATCGGGTACCTGCCGGAGATCCCGCCTCTGTACCCGGACATGACGGTGGAGGAGTACCTGCGGTTCATCGCGGAGCTGAAGAAGATCCCCAAAGATCAGCGAGCGGCGCAGGTGGAGGAGGTCATCGGCCTGGCGGGGCTGGGCGCCCTGCGGGGCAGGCTCATCCGGAACCTCTCCAAGGGATACCGGCAGCGGGTGGGCCTGGCCTACGCGATCATCGGCTCCCCGGAGCTGATTATCCTGGACGAGCCCACCGTGGGCCTGGATCCGCGGCAGGTGGCGGAGGTGCGTGCGTTCATCGCCGGCCTGGCCGGGGAGCACACCGTGCTGTTCAGCTCCCACATTCTCTCCGAGGTGCAGCAGCTGTGCGACACCGTGATCATCCTGGACCGGGGCCGGGCGGTGGCCTCAGGCAGCCTGGACGAGCTGGAGCGGCAGCTGTGCCCGCCGGGGGAGCTGATCCTGGAGCTGCGCGCGCCGGCGGATCGCTGCGCGGCGCTGTGCGCCGGGGTGCCCGGCGTGGAGGCGGTCGCCGCGGAGGAGCGGGACGGCCTGTGCGTGCTCCGGGTGCGGCCGGTTCCGGGGGCGGATCCCCGGGAGGCGCTGTTCTTCGCGTTCGCCCGGGCGGAGACCGCCATCCTCAGTATGAAGTACGACGGGGCGACCCTGGAGGATCTGTTCCTGCGCCTGACCATGGCGTCGGACGGCGGGGAAGAGGGCGGTGAGACATGACTGCCATCTATAAAAGGGAGCTGGGCTCCTATTTCCACTCCCTCACCGGCTGGCTGTTTATCGCCCTGCTTCTGGCGATCGCCGGCATGTACTTCGTGGTGGGCAATGTGCTGGGCGGGGAGCCCCGGTTCGCCGTCTCCCTGAACAGCGCCCTGTATGTCTATCTTGTGGCCATCCCCGTGCTGAGCATGCGCTCCGTGGCGGGGGAGCGGCGCTCCCGCACGGATCAGGCGCTGCTCACCTCGCCCAACACGGTGTACGCCATCGTGGCGGGCAAGTTCTGCGCCATGGCCACGGTTCTGCTGCTGCCCTCGCTGTTCTTCTGCCTGTTCCCGCCTCTCATCCGCACCCTGGGCGAGTGGAATCCGAAGCTGGACTTCGCCGCCATTGCGATGTTCTTCCTCATCGGGTGCGTGTACCTGTCCGCGGGGATGCTCATCTCCTCCCTGACGGAGAGCCAGATCCTGTCCGCCATCGGGACATTCGCCGTGGTGCTGGTGTTCTACCTGTGGGATCAGCTGGCCGGGTACCTGCCGTACACGCCGGAGAGCTCCCTTGCCGGGCTTCTGCTCCTGGACGCGGTGCTCTGCCTGCTGCTGCGGGCGGTCTCGGGCAGCCGGAAACTCTCCGTGATCGTGCCCGCCGGGTGCGCCGCGGTGGAGGTGGCCGCGTATCTGATCCGGCGCGAAACTTTCGCCGGGCTGCTGCGCCGGCTGCTGCTGTGCTTCTCCGTGAACAGCCAGATCTCCGCCATGATCAGCGCCGGCAGTCTGGATCTGGGCGGCGTGATTCTGGATCTCTCTTTCACCGCGCTGTTTCTGTTTCTGACGGTGCAGAGCATCGAGAAACGGAGGTGGAGCTGATGGAGAAGAGGAGACTTCCGGGCGCCGGCCGGGCGGCCGCCGCCGCGGCGCTGGCCGTTGCGTGCTTCCTGGCGCTGAACCTTGCCGTGTCCCGAATCGGCGGTGCGCTGGATCTCGACCTGAGCCGCACGAACATCTACCAGATCTCGCAGGTGAGCCGGGACTTTCTGGCCGGGCTGGACCGGGAGGTGGAGATCCGCCTCATCGCCAGCGAGCCGGACCGGCGTATCGTGAAATTCCTGGAAAAATACACGAAGCTCTCAGACTGTCTCACCTGGACGCAGACGGATCCCCTGCAGGATCCCGGCGTGCTCAGCGCCTATGAAGGCGCTCAGGACGGCTGCGTGGCCGTCACCTGTCCGGAGACCGGCCTGACCAGGATCATCGCCTCGGACGAGATCATCCAGTACGACCTGGCCGCCTACGCCTATTACGGCGAGTACAAAGAGACCTTCTTCGACGCGGACAGCTGCCTGACCAACGCGATTCACCGTGTGATCACCGGCTCCGCCGCCTCCGTCTGGACGCTGCGCGGCCACGGGGAGACGGACCTGCCCGCCCGGGTGCGCACGGAGCTGGAAAAGGCCGGATTTCAGACGGAGGAGCGGGATCTGCTGCGCGTGCAGGGCGGCATTGAGGCGGATCTGGTGCTGCTTAACGCCCCGGCGCGGGATCTCTCCGCGGACGAGGCCCGGATGCTCTCGGACTATGTGCGCGGCGGCGGCCATGTCATCGTGCTGCGCGGCGCCGCGGGGGAGACGGAGACCCCGGAGCTGGACGCCCTGTGCGCCGGGTTCGGGATCGCGGCCGGGAACGGCGTCGTCCGGGACGAGGGCAACTACTACCAGAACAGCTATCTCATCTTCCCGGAACTGGACACCGGCAGTGAGATCACCCAGTATGTGGCCGCGTCGGACGCCGGCTGTCTGCTCTACCGGGCCGCTCCCCTGGAGCTGACCGGGACGGACGGCGTGAAAGTGAGCGCGCTCCTCTCCGGCGGACAGTCCGCGGAGATCACCTTCGAGGAGGGCGCCCCCCGCGGCGCCGGCGGCGTGTGTCTCGGCGCCATCGCCGAGTGCGGGGAGGGGGGCGGCTTCCTTGCGGTGCTGCCGGACTCCCTCATCGGGGAGACGCTTCTGGACAACTACGGCAATCTGGGCAATCTCACCGTCTTCCTGAACGCCGCCGCGTACGGCATCGAGGAGACCGCGGCGTACGCCATCCCGCCGGTCAGCCTGGCCTCCACCCACAACGCCACGAGGAACACCTCGGTCTACGGCGTCATTTTCATCGGCGTCATCCCGGCGGCGGTGCTCTGCGCGGGCTTTGTCTGCTGGCTGCGCAGAAGAAACCGCTGAACACGCCCCAACGGGGCAGAAATAAAACATACAGGAGGAACTACCCATGACAGAAAAAACAAAGGCTCTGGCAGAGCGTGCGGCCGCCCTGGCGGAGGAGATCCAGTGCCGCGACGATGTCTGCTCCCGCAGCACCCTGGCCGGTCTGGCCGAGGTGTTCGACTTCATCCCCGAGTGCATGGTGACCGCCTCCGCCGGCCTGTGCGGCGGCACCGGCTCCGCCAGCGGCTCCTGCGGCGCGTACTGCGCCGGCCTGCTGGCCGTGGGCCTGAAATTCAACGCCTCCATCCGGGAGGAGCTGGCCGAGCCGGATCGGGATCTGTTCGGGGAGACCACGGCGGCGAAGATGTGCGAGTACCGGGATCGCTTCCTCCAGGAGTTCGGCACCATTCTCTGCCCGGAGATCCACAAACAGATCTTCGGCAGGAGCTACAACCTGCTGGATCCGGAGGATCTGGGCGCGTTCTTCCAGCTGGAGGGCCACGCGGAGCAGTGCGCGAAAGTGGTGGGCACCGCCACCCGGATCGCCGCGGAGATGATCGCGGAGGCGGACGAGCAGGAGGCCTGACCCGGCAGGAGCGGGACAGATCCGGAAACCGCCCGGGCGGCGGTCTGCGCGTCCCGGACTGTTTCCGGGGTGAAAAGTGAGAAAAACCGCGGAAAACAGGGGAAAAGCCGCTGGAAGAGGCTGGAAACGCTTGACCTCCCCCGGCGCCCCATGGTAGAATGAAACCGCGAAAAATGTTCCCGTTCCCTGCGCGGAACGGCACCCAAATCATAAAAAGAATGCGAAAGGCGGCTGATTCAAGATGCAAACCATCACAGTGAGACACGGCGACGACAAGCTGGCCACGAAGATCTTCGTGGCGTCCGAGGACGGCTTCAATGTCACCTCCGTCATCGTCATGGGTAAAAAAGAGTGCGTGCTCATCGACTGCCAGTGGACCCGGGCCAACGCCCACCGGGTCATCGCGGAGATCCTGGAGACCGGCCTTGAGCTCAAGGCCATCTACGCTACCCACGCCCACCCGGATCACTACTGGGGCATGGGCGAGATTGCCGAGGTGTTCCCCAACGCGAAGTGCTACGCCCCCGCCCCCGTGTGCACGCTCTACTCCCACCAGTATCAGCCGAAGCTGGACGAGTGGGCGGACACCATCGGCGAGCGGAACCTGTGCCGCAAGCAGTGCGACCGCCTGGAGCCGCTGGAGAGCGACTACATCGAGCTGGAGGGCGAGCGCCTGGAGATCATCCGCTGCATGGGCGACCTGATGTGGAACACCATCGTGTGGATCCCCTCCATCAAGACCGTGGTGTGCAGCGATGTGGTGTTCAACGACGCCCACCCCTTCACCTGCGAGGTGAACGCCGAGCAGCGCCAGCTGTGGATCAAGGACATCGAGGGCATCTACGATCTGCACCCGGATGTGGTCATCCCCGGCCATATGAGAGAGGGCACGCCGCTGGACGAGAGCGGGCTGAAGTTCACGAAGGACTACCTCATCGCCACGGAGGAGGAGATCGCCAACACCAGCACCCCCGGCGAGTTCTACTACCACATGGCCAAGCGGTTCCCCACCGCCACGCTGAACATCCTGAGCAACGAGATGAACGCCGAGGTGTTCAAGGGCGGCCGGGACTGGTCCTGGAACGAGGATCCGGATCCCCGGTGGCTCATGTTCCGCACCGCCTGGAAAGACTGAGATCCGCCGGGTATCCTGTCAGAACGGGGAAACACACTCCGGGCGGCTCCGCACGCCGGTTTTCCGCGCCGCGAGGCCGCCCGGGCAGGGACAGGGAGGAAGATCCCGCCAGAATACAAGGAGGCCAGTTATGCTTACACTGAAAGAGAATTTCCTGGAGACCATCAAACCGGACGGCAAACCTGACCGCCTGGCCAGCTGCTATACGCCGTTTGTCACCATCGACGGCGACCCCATCTTCTGGTACCTCTTCAAAAACCGCGTGCCCGGCACCAACTCCTACGACCCGTGGGGAACCTACATCATGTTCCCGGCGGATCAGCCGGCGGCGCTGCCCTATGTCACAGCGGAGAACCAGATCGTGAAGGACATCGAACACTGGCGCGACTACCTGAAAGTGCCGGATCTGGAGGCGGAGTGCTCGGACGGCTGGGAGACCGCCAAAGAGAACCGCGCGAAGATCGACGGGGATCACCTGGCCACCTCCTACATGTTCACCGGGCTGTTTGAGCAGCTGCACCAGATCATGACCTTCGAGGACACGCTGTGCAACCTGCTCATGTATCCGGACGAGATGCAGGAGCTCATCGATGTGATCAACGACTACCGCATGACCTACGCCAGGATGCTCATCGAGAATGTGCATCCGGATGTCATTGTGTCCCACGACGATGTGGGCAGCAAGACCAGCCTGTTCATGGCGCCGGAGACCTGGCGGGAGCTCTTCAAGGAGCCCTACCGGAAGTTCTACGGCTATCTGCGGGAGAACGGGGTCATCGTGATCCACCACTCGGACTCCTATGTGGAGCCCCTGGTGGAGGATTTCGCGGAGATCGGCGTCAATGTGCTCCAGGGCGTGCTTCCCACCAACGATATTGTGGGCATCACGAAAAAGCTGGACGGCAAAATGGCCATCATGGGCGGCATCGACTCCCTCGTCGACCGGGGAGACGCCAGCGAGGAGGAGATCCGCACGGAGGTGCGCCGCGTCCTGAACGAGTACGGCAATCTGCCGCATTTCATCCCCAGCTACACCTACGGCGATCCCGGCACCATCTACCCCAATGTGGAGCCGATCATCCTCGACGAGATCAACCGCTACAACAAGGAGCGCTTCGGCGTGAGCGACTGATCCCCGGCGCGGAGCCGGATGTTTCCCCACACAGACGAAAAATGCCGCCGGCACCTGCGAAAACAGGCGCCGGCGGCGATTTTTCTTTTGTCCGGGAAACCGGGGGATGCGGTTCTCACCAGGTGATCAGCAGGAGCACAATGATCACGAGTGCGATGCCCTGGAAGCAGGCGCCGATCTTCTCGTGGGTGGTGAACGGTCTGCCGTTTCTTCCGAACCACTGGGGGAAGAAAGAGGACAGATAATCTCTGGCTTTTGGGCTGACCACGATGGCGACCTGAATGACAATCCAGACGATGAGATAGATTCCCAGGAGAATCGCGATGATCATCAGTACGGGATTATTTGCCAGAGCCTGCAGTAAATTCATGTTCCATGCACTCCAGTACGCCGGAGAAATCTGCCCTCCGGCCAGATGATTTGCGCAGGGGACTCACACCCGCGTGCTGCGCTGTCTCTCTCCCCGGCGCCCCCGTCAGCGGGAACCGGGACGCTGTCCGCAGGGCACCCCGCGCACAGGCGTGACCGGTTTGGGATTACTTCTTCTGATCTTTTGCCTTCTTCTCCTTGGCCTCGCCGAAGAACGAGAGGCCGGCGATGAGGACGATGACCAGGATCACGGAAACCTCCCAGATAATGTTGGCAACTTCAGGTGACATACCGGTTCCTCCTTATTCCTCGTCGTCTTCCGGCTCATGGAAGGTCAGCTTGTTGACGATAATGCTGCTCAGTCCGATCAGGACGAAAAGAACCACTGACTTGATCAGAAACGGAGCGATCATGGAGAAGTCATTGAGAAAATGGAGAATACTCATTTTGCCTTACCTCCTTCGGCCCGAAGCAGATCCTCGGAAACGCACGCGTTGCGGTTCTCGATGTACAACTTCTTGAACGGACCCTGGGCGTTCTTATCCAGCAGGGTGATAATGACATAGACCGCCACGGACACGACCAGCATGCCGATGGAGTTGTTGTTGCCCTCCAGATGGAACACATAGGGCAGATCCGTAAAGGTCCAGACGCAGTTGAACACGCCGCAGATAATGAGCGACCAGAATGCCGCGGTGTTCGACCGCCTCCAGAAAATTCCGAAGATGAACATCCAGCAGCCGGGTAACAGCCATGCAAACAGCCATGTCATCGCCGTAGTGACGCTGGGCAGGATCGCGCCCATGGCGGTGCCGAAAATGAAGGTGACGAAGATGGCCACGCGGATGTACTTGGTCTCCTGCGTTGGCGTGGCGTCTTTCTTCCAGTAGCGGCAGTAGATGGTCTGCACGAAGATGGTGGCGAGGGTCAGCAGCTGCACGGCCACGGTGGACAGCATGGCGGCCGCGAACGAGGCCATGACCCAGGCGGCCAGCCACACGGGCAGCTCGCCCACGATCATCTGCATGACCTGACCTCCCGGAGGCGCGGCCAGGTTGGCGTAGGTGCCGCCGTCCTTGGCGATGACGCTGGCGCCCATCCACAGGGCAACCATGAACGCGCCGAAAATGGCGTTCATGGGAGCGGCATAGATGGCAGCGCGGCGGAGGGTCTTCACATTCTTCGCGGAGGCGGAGATCTGACCGGACTGGCCGGCTACCATCTGGTTGAACATGCCGGCCACCAGGGTGCCGATGATGTAGACACGCCAGGTCTCGCCGTTGGAGAAGAGCTGCAGTTTCCACTCCTCGCCGTTGGCGATGTAGAACTCGTTGACCGTCTGCCAGCCGCCGTCAATGACGCCGTTGAGGAAGAGGATGGCGAGGAACACGCCGACATACATGAAGATGGCGTTGACCACATTGACCCAGCCCACCTGCTCCATGCCGCCGAAGATGACATACAGCAGGCCGATGATGCCGCCGATGACGCAGCCCAGCGCGATGGGGGATCCGGTGATGGCGGAGATGACATTGCCCACGCCCTGCAGCTCAACCGTCAGCACACCGAAGCAGCTGGAGCAGCACAGAGCGGAGATCATAATGCCGGTCTTGCGGTCGAAGATTTTGGTGAACATGTCCGGGATGTTGGAGAAGCCCAGACGGCGGATCCAGGGACCGGATACGCACATCATGAGCACCACCATGATGCAGCTTGCCACCACATACCATACGGCGGCCACGCCGTAGCTGGCGGCGGCGCCGGGGATACCCATGATATGTCCGCCGCCCAGGCAGGTCAGCGCCTGCGTGGCAGCGATGGCGATGGCGGGAAGGCTGCGGTTCGCGGTGGCCATATCCACACCCCTGTTCGCGTTGCGCTTGTTCAGAAACAGCGTAACGCCGCCTACGATGATGATCTCAAATACCACAGTGAGAATCAGTACAGGTAGATTCAATATACTCCCCTCTCTCTAAAAGTCTGTCTGAACCGGTACCCTTTCTTCCGCGTCTTCCTGAACCTCACCTCCGGATTCCTGATTCTGAGTTGCTCAGCAGGACAGGATATAGCCGCCGTCGATGACCTGGCAGGTCCCCGTAATCTGCGCCGCAGCGGGGGAGGCCAGGTACACGGCCAGTGCGCCGACCTCGATGGGCTCGCCGAAGCGGCCGAGCGGCATCTGGTGGTTGATGTATTCGAACTGATCCTTCGGGATCCACTTGCTCAGCTCCGTGTTGGTGAAGCCGGGGGCGATGGCGTTGACGCGGATGTTGTACTTGCCCAGCTCGCAGGCCATGCAGTGGGTGAAGTGCACCACGGCGGCCTTCGCGGTGGAGTACGGGCTCATGGCCTGGGTCTTGTTCACGATGTACGCCGCGTTGGAGGCCATGTTGATGATGCAGCCGCCCTTGCCGGCGTCCCGCATGCGCTTGCCCACCTCGTAGGTCATGTGAACCGTGCCGTTGAGGTCCGCGTTGAGGACATTGTACCAGTCGGTGAGGTTCTCGTCCATATCCAGCAGCTCGTTGACGCAGGAGACGCCGGCGTTGTTCACGAGGATGTCGATCCCCCCGAAGCTCTCGCACACCGCGGCCACCGCCGCACGCACGGAGCTCAGATCCGTGACATCGCAGGAGAAGCTCTCGTACTTTCCGCCGTACTGTTTCAGCTCCTCCAGCGCCTCCTCCGCCTTCTTGCCGTCCCGGCAGAGGATGGCGATATTGGCGCCCATCTCGGCCATGGCCAGACCGCAGGCCAGGCCCAGGCCCCGGTTGCCGCCGGTGATGACGGCGTTCTTGCCGCTGAGGTCAAACGCGTTCTTCATGCTGGTGATCGCAGGAATCATGATGAATTACCCCTTTCTCTCTCTTTTTCACCGCCCGCCGGCAGGGACTGCCGCGGGAGGTCAGATGTGTTTCATTTCCTCTTCCAGATCTTTGAGGATGCCCTCAAACTCGTCGTAATAGGCCTGCTTGCTGGCATGCCCGCTGAGCATCATGGGGATCTCCGCCAGATTCTCCATCACCGTGGGCACCCACTGGTAGGGCACGGAGACGCACAGGCAGTCCGGATCCCACAGCCGGCGGCCGTGGGGGCCGTGGATGAACGCGGGAACCACGAAGTTGATGTTGCCGGTCATGTAGGGGTTCACCAGGAACCAGGAGCAGCCCATGACCGCCGTGGACTCGGAGTGGTAGTTGCAGCCCGTGGAGTAGGTGGAGGCTCGCATAACGGGCTCCAGCTGGGCCGGATGCCCCACGAAAATCATCACATCCGGGCAGCGCGGCATGTCTTTCAGGAAAGTGTGGGGCACGAACGACACATAGTTCACGGTGTGGTAGGGCAGACGCTTCACGGAGTAGTACAGCCGGGCGTTGCAGCGGGGCGCGTTGAACACCCCCAGGCGCTCGCCGATCTGGCCGCTCTCGTCCGCCGGGGGGAACTGGTACATGCCCATCATGATCTTGCCGACGCAGGTCTCCTTGTTGGCGTCGGAGAAGTAGAACGGCTCGTTCTTCTCCTGGGCGTAGCGCAGCACCTCGCAGATGGATCCCTCGAAGCTCTGTTCCAGGGGCGGGATGTCCGCGGGTTTGAACAGGTCGTAGTAGACGCCGATGACGGGCAGTTCCAGGCCGAGCCTGTCGATCACCGAGTAATCCAGTTTGTTGCTCATTTTACAACCTCTTTTCTGGAAAATTAAGGAAACTGTGTCTGTCTGCCGCTTTTGGCGTATTTTATCGCAGACTCAGCGGCCTGGCAAACAAAAAATCGTTGTGACAAAACCGCCTTGTCAGGTCACAACAATAATTTGACGCCACCGCCGCCGGCGAAATTCCCGTGCCCCGCGGTCTGGCAAAACCCCCTGGTCTTTGATCCGGTGCGCGGTCAGGGATAAAATTCGTCTTCCGTGAGGGTCGAGGGGTGTTTCTCAAGATAGTCCTCTAAAAAGTTCGTAAAGGTGTTCACGCAGGGGTTCATATTCTCCGCGCTCCAGGCCACGGCCTCCGGCACGGAATCCATGCCCGGGAAGTAGAGCTTCCGGAAGTCCGGGTTGTTGGTCAGGGACAGGCGGGTGCTGTTGATCATCACATAGTTCCCGGTGTACAGGAGCATGACGGCGCTGTTCAGGTTCCGGCAGCCCCGGATCCGGTCCGCGCCCACCGTGCGGAGAAGCCTCGCGGTGGGGCCTTTCCGGGGATCCGGCTCATAGCCCAGGAAGACCACAAACTCGTCGCCGGCGAAGTCCCGCAGGCTCAGGCCCGCCGGATCCGCGCCGAACAGGGGGTGGGACTTGTGGATGTACAGACAGGAGTGCCGGATGCCGCTGGGGATGAACCGCAGCTTTGACTTCTCCGCGGCGTACCATGGGCCGCTCGCCACCACGAAAGCCAGATCCAGCTCAAAGGAGGTCAGGCGCCCCGTCAGCTCCTCCAGGCGGTACTCCTCCAGGGAGACAGCGATGTGGGGATATGCCCTGCCGAAGCTGTTGAGAATCTCGCTGTACTGGCTGGACACCTCGCCGCCGTGCATGCCGATGGCGAGTCTGCCGGTATGCCCGGAGTCCACCTGCCTCGCCCGCGCCACCAGGGTCTCGTAGTTCCTGGCCAGCTCCCGTGCGCCCTCCGCGAACGCCGTTCCCGCGGCGGTGGGGACGCAGAGCCGGCTGCCCCGCACAAACAGCGGAAAGCCGAGCTCCTCCTCCATCCGGGAGATCTGCCGGCTCACCACCGACTGCGACTTGTGCACGGCGGCCGCGGTTTTTGTGAAGCTGCGGGTGTCCATCAGGATAAGAAAGGTGCGGATCTGCTCCCCGTTCAAGGCCGGCACCTCCCCGACAGCGATCAAGATGGGCCCATTATAGCGCCGTCCCGCCTGCGTTGTCAACCGTGGGAAAAAGAGGAAAACAATCGTTTTCCCGCACTTTCCGGGGCGGTTCCCGGGGATGCGCAGGGGGAGGCCCCGCAGACGGCCGGATTTCCCCGGCATGGAAAAATGCCTCTTTCCCGCAGATTTTCTCCGACGGGGTTCATTTTTCTGTGTACTTGATTGCGAATCTGTGGTATACTCTACCCGGAAGATGGACGGGAAAGGATCCTTTCGTGCGATCCATGGCGGACACGGCGCCGCCCGTGCGGGAGGTTCTGCCGGACTTTCCGCCGCGGCACAGGGGATTCGGATCGAATGTTCTCCGGGCCCTCTGCGCCTCCGGAGAGAACCGCAGGATCTGCTTTCCCGCGGACTGCAACCATATCGGAAAGGGAGGGAGGGCGTGCGTTCCCCGCACGCCGACAGTGGTGAAACTGAGCAACCAGGAACTGTGGGATCTCATGGATGAGGTGCTGCGTCTGCGCTATCCCCCGGTGGCCCTGAAGTTTGTGGAGCGTGAGGAGGACGCGCCGGTGGACGCGCTCAGGCCCAAACGCGACATGAACAAACACATCGCGCTGTGCCAGGCGTTCGCCCTGGCGCGCCGCCAGGGCAAAGTCGTATACATGCGCAAGGAGGATCAGTGGTGCTGGAACCCGATGATCACCTACGGCATGGTGGAGTTTGAGAAAGGCACCGAGGCGTTTGACCTGATCTCCAGCACCATGGGCGTGGACGACCCGGAGAAGGCGGACGACTTTGTGGCGCGTTTCCCCAGGCTGCCGTACCAGAAGTATGACGGCGTGCTCATCGCGCCGCTTCAGAAAGCGGAATTTGCGCCGGACATCCTGCTGACCTACTGCCGGAACAGCCAGATGCGGGTGATTCTCATGGGGCTCATGACCCAGACCGGCGCCATGCTGGACAGCAGCTTCACGCCGCTGGACTCCTGCGTGTACTCCGTGGTGCCGCCCTTTCTGGAGGGGAAATACCGGATCACGCTGCCGGATCCCGGGGAGTACGAGAGAGCGCTCACCGGGGAGGATGAGATCATCTTCACCGTACCGTACCAGAAGTGGGACGAGTTCTGCGCCGGCATGCAGGCGCTCAGGACAAACGGGAATACGCTGGACTCGTTCTACCCCATGATGAAAGAGGACTTCTCCCGGCCCCCGTTCTACAACAGGCTGTTCACCCTGTGGGGCCTGGACACCGGCGAGGACTGGGACAAGCCGGCCAAACCGCCGAAAGAGAACTGACCGGTCGCCGGTCAAAAGAGAGACCTCCTGAATCTTTTGCAGAAAGGATGTGAAGGTGCGTCTCTTCCGGGACAAAGGTTCCGGGAACACGGCGCACCGGCTTTTCCGTGAAACTGGTCATTGCAGGCGGCGTAGCCGCCGGCGCGTCAGCCGCCGCCCGTGCCCGCCGGGTGGACGACACGGCTGAAATTATTATCCTGGAGCGCGGCCCCTGCGTCTCCTTTGCCAACTGCGGCCTGCCCTACCATATCGGGGGCGAGATCCCGGACCGGGACGACCTGATCCTGGTGACGCCGGAGCTGTT
>CAYRAG010000031.1:0-2989 GCA_964422185.1 uncultured Oscillospiraceae bacterium | reverse complement strand
AACGCCAACCGGCAGGGCCGCGTCGCGGGGGATCATGCGGCAGGCGGCACCGGCAAGGCGTATCACGGCACGCTGGCCACCTCCGTCATCCGGGTCTGCGACCTCACGGCGGCCCGAACCGGTCTGACCGAGCGCGAGGCGGCGCAGGCCGGCAAATCGTGTTTCAGCGTCTTCATCCCCAGTACCAGCAAAGCCGGCTATTTCCCCGGCGCGGGCTGGCTCATCCTGAAGCTCACCATTGAGAAAGACACCGGCCGGATTCTGGGCGCCCAGGCCATCGGGGACATCGGGGTGGACAAGCGCATCAATGTGCTCGCCACCGCCATCTACGCCGGCCTGACCGCGGACGACCTGGAAAATCTGGATCTGGCATACGCGCCGCCCTACGACGGGCCCAAGGGGCCGGAGATCATGGGCGGCATGGCGGCCGGCAATGTCCTGGACGGCGCCGTGCGGATCATCACGCCCCGGGAGCTGCCGGACTTCCTGCGGGAGACCGGCGCCGAGCTCATCGACATCCGGACTCCGGGGGAGGTTCAGGCGGAGGGCACCATCGAGGGCTCCCGGCTGATCCCCATGGACGACCTGCGCGCCAGGCCGGAGCTTCTGGAGAAGAACGGGAAGTATGTCCTGTTCTGCGCGGTGGGCAAGCGCGGGTACAACGCCTGCCGTTTCCTGTCCCAGCAGGGCTATGAGGTGTACAATCTGACCGGCGGTTTCAGCGCCTACAGTATGGATGTCTAGCGGGGGAGAGGTCTCTCCCGATAGCGGAACACAGCAGTCAGCCGGCTGTCCGCCGGAGGGGCGGATCGATCCGGCAAATGAAAAAAAGCAAGGAGGCAGAAACATGATCGTAGAACACAAACAACTGGTTCCCGTCGTTTTTGGCGAAGGTGCCATCTCGCTTCTGGGCGAAAAGGTCAAGGAGCTGGGCTGCAAGAAAGTCATGTGCGTGTATGACCAGGGAATCAAGGCCGCAGGCATTTCGGAGAAAGCGGAGGGCAGCCTGAAAGCCGCGGGCGTAGACTATGTCATCTTCGACAAGATCAAGGCTGAGCCCACGGATGTGCTCGTGAACGAGTGCGGTGCGCTTGCGATCGCGGAGGGCGTGGACGGCTTCGTCGGGGTCGGCGGCGGCTCCAGCATGGACTGCGCCAAGGCGGCCTCGCTGCTTCTCAGCCACCCCGCACCCATTGAGCAGTACTTCACCGCACCCCCCACTTTCCTGGATACTCCTGTCCCCGTCGTCCTGGTTCCCACGACCGCCGGTACGGGCAGCGAGGTGACGCAGGTGTGCGTCATCTCCCGCTCCAGCGATCACGCCAAGCCCTCGATCTTCATGCGCAGCACCCTGGCCATCGTGGATCCGGAGCTGACCTGGACCGCGCCGGTGTCCGTCACCATCAACACGGGCGTGGACGCGTTCACCCACTGTGTGGAGTCCATCACCGCGAAAGGCAGCACTCCCTACTCCGAGGTGCTGGCCACCGCGGCGCTGCAGAAGATCGTGAAGTATCTGCCGATCGCCGTAAAAGACGGCTCGAACCGGGAGGCGCGGTACAACCTCTCTCTCGCCTCCAACTGGGCGGGCCTCGCGTTCTCCAACTCGGATGTCCAGCTGGGCCACGACATGTCCGACGCGATCTCCGCGCAGTTCCACACCCCCCACGGTCTGAACTGCGGCTGGGTCAACCCGGAGGTCGTCCGGATCAGCGCGGCGGGCGCTCCGGACAAGGTCAAAATCGTCGGAGAGATCCTCGGCGTCTCGTTCACCGGCAATGAGACCCCCGAGGAGATCGGCGACCTCGTGGCGGACGCTGTCCGGGCGTTTATCCGCTCCGTCGGCGTCAAGAGCCCGAAAGAGATGAACCTGGATCGGGATGCTTTCGTCAACTGCTGCGAGATGGCGTGTGAGATCGACCTGGGTCTGCGTCTGAACTGCCCGGTGGATCCGACCAAGGAGATCATCCGGGCGGCCTACGAGCGGGTCTACGATCTGACCTGATCCCGCCGCTTCCGGGGTTCGGATTGCGCCCTTTGCCTTGAAGGCAGAGAGGGCGAATGCCGCGACCCCGGGCCGTATCCGCATAAAGCACACCACCGGCGTACCCCGGAACCGGGCAGAGCCGCCTCAGGCGGCGCTGTCCCCCGGGTGCGCCGGTGCGGTTTTTCCCTCAAACCCGGCTGCCGTGCCGCGAAACGGCGGCCGAAGAGGACGGAGGCGCTGCCATGGAAGATCGAGTCCGGAAGCCGGATCGGCAGACCGCCGGAACGCCAAAGCCGCGTCCGCGCAGGCCGGCGTTTGAGACCGATGTGATCCTCGGGAAAAAGCTGTCCGCCCTGACACGGGGGGTGGAGAACCTGCATCCCCGCGACTGCCTTACGCCGCTGGAGAACTACCTCTACAGCCCGGAGCGCGACCGGGTCTGCGTCCTCTTCGGCCTGCGGGAGACCGGGAAGACCACCCTGATGCTGCAGGCCGTCCGCGGCATGACCCCGGAGGATTTCCGCCGCACCGCCTGGATCCGGCTCCGCGGGGACGACAACATGGGCATGGTGAACCGGGATCTGGAGAAACTGTGCGACGCGGGCTTCCATTATGTTTTCCTCGATGAGGTCACCCGGATGCGGGACTTCATCGACATGGCGTCTCTTTTTTCGGATATCTACGCGGCGATGGGGATGAAGATCGTCCTCTCCGGCGACGAATCCCTCGGCTTCTGGCTGGCGATGAACCAGGAGCTGTACGACCGGGCGCGGGCCGTCCACACCACTTTCCTCCCGTTCCGGGAGTACAGCCGCCTGCCTGGCATCGAGAGCGTCGAGGAGGAGATCCGCCGCGGGGGCACCCTGCGCACCGGGGAGGACGCCCCTTTCCGGGACGGGGAGTCCGCACGGCGGTATCTCGACACGGCCGTCTGCGAAAACATCCGGCACTCCCTGGCCTGCTGTGACGAGGGCCGCCACCTGCGCACCCTGTTGCACGCCG
>CAYRAG010000030.1:14267-22435 GCA_964422185.1 uncultured Oscillospiraceae bacterium | reverse complement strand
AGGAAGATCTCCTTGTGGGTGTAGATGGAGTTGATCATCAGATCAAGCAGACGCTTGGATTCTGCCTTGAATTGCTTTTTTGCCATAGATGTCATGCCTCCGTGTTGTTCTGGTTTAGCACTCCGGAACTCTGAGTGCTAAAGCTACTATAAACCATTTGCCGGAACATTGCAAGCGTGTTCAAAAAATATTTACAATTCCAGGGGGTCTCCCCGCGCTCCCGCGGCCCCGGCACGGCGGGAACAGACGCGCAAAAATGAGAGGCGGCGCCGGTTTCGCCGGCCTCCAGCCCCGAACCGGGGACGCCGGACTTTCCGTTTTCAGGGGACGGCAGAAGATAGCAGACGCGGCGGAGGTCTGCCAGCTTCGCGCATGATCCCCCGTTCCGCCCGGGGGAGGAGATCGTCCTTGCAAAACCCGGGATTTGCGGTACAATGTTCCCGGACAGACGGGGAAACCGGGCGGAGCCGGATTCTTTCCCGCCGGGAGGTGATCGGATACGGAAGAGCGCAGCTATATCGCCATCGACCTCAAGTCATTCTACGCCTCGGTGGAGTGTGTGGAGCGCGGCCTGGATCCGATGACCACAAACCTGGTGGTGGCGGATCCGGATCGGACGGAGAAGACCATCTGCCTGGCGGTCTCGCCCAGCCTGAAAGCGTACGGCATCCCCGGCAGGCCGCGGCTGTTTGAGGTGGTGGAGAAAGTCCGGGAGGAGAACGCACGCCGCCGCGGCATCGCGCCGGGTCGCGTACTCACGGGCGCGTCCGTCAGCGCTCCGGAGCTGAGCGCACGGCCGGAGCTGGCGGCGGACTACCTCATCGCGCCGCCCCGGATGGGGCTCTACCTGGAGTACAGCTCCCGCGTCTACGGCGTGTACCTCAAATACATCGCGCCGGAGGATATCCATGTGTACTCCATCGACGAGGTCATCATGGATGTCACGGCGTATCTGCAGATGTACCGCGTCAGCCCGAGGGAGCTGGCCATGCGGATGATCCTGGATGTGCTGCGCACCACGGGCATCACCGCCACCGCCGGCATCGGCACGAACATGTACCTGTGCAAGGTGGCGATGGATATCGGGGCCAAGCACATCCCGCCGGACGAAAACGGCGTGCGGATCGCGGAGCTGGATGAGATGAGCTACCGCAGGACGCTGTGGGCCCACCGGCCGCTGACGGATTTCTGGCGCGTGGGCCGGGGCTACGCACGCAGACTCGAGGCCGCGGGGCTGTACACCATGGGGGATATCGCCCGGTACTCCCTCTCGCAGGCCGGGGAGGACAGGCTCTACCGGATGTTCGGGGTGAACGCGGAGCTGCTCATCGACCACGCCTGGGGCTGGGAGCCCTGCACGATGGCGGATGTGAAGGCGTACACCCCGGAGGAGAACAGCATCAGCTCCGGCCAGGTGCTGCGCACCCCGTATCCGTTTGAGAAGGCGGAGCTGATCGTCCGGGAGATGGCGGATCTGCTCGCGCTGAATCTGGTGGAGAAGAGGCTGGTGACGGATCAGATTGTGCTGACCGTCGGCTACGATGTCTCCAGCCTGGCGGATCCGGAGCTCAGGGGATCCTATTCCGGGGAGATCGCCGCGGATCCGTACGGCAGGCCGGTGCCCAAAAGCGCCCGCGGCAGCGCGGGCCTGGAGCGGCATACCTCCTCCGCCAGGCTTCTGGTTCGTGCGGCCCTGGATCTGTTTGAGCGGATCGTAGACCGGCGTCTGCCGGTGCGGCGGCTGAACCTCACCGCGAACCATGTCCTCAGCGAGGCGTCCGCGCCCGCCGTACCGGACTGGGAGCAGCTGGATCTCTTCACGGATCCGGAGCAGGCGCAGAAAGAGCGCGAGCGGGAGGAGGAGGCTCTGAGCCGGGAGCGGAAGATCCAGCAGACGGTGCTGGACATCCGGAAGAAGTACGGGAACAACGCCGTGCTGAAAGGGACGGATCTGCAGGAGGGCGCGACAACAAAAGAGCGCAACGGCCAGATTGGCGGCCACACGGCCTGGAGGTGACGGCGGGGATGGAGGATCACAGGTACGACGACATCATCAACCTGCCCCACCATGTGTCATCCAGCCGGCCGCACATGCCCCGAGCGGATCGCGCCGCCCAGTTCAGCCCGTTTGCCGCCCTCACCGGGCACGCGGAGGTTATCCGGGAGACGGCCCGGCTCACTTCGCCCCGGGCGGAATTGAGCGGGGACGCCCAGGAGAGCCTGGACGCGGAGCTCAGGAGGCTGGCGGCGGCCGCGGATCCGGCCCGCACGGTTCGCGTGACCTGGTTCCGGCCGGACAGCCGGAAGCCGGGCGGGGAGTACCTCACCGCCACGGACACGGTGAAGCGGGTGGATACGGCAGACCGTGTGCTTATTCTGTCCGGCGGAGAGGTCATCCCCCTGGACGATCTCTACTCCATTGAAGCGATGGAGACGCCCCCCGGGGAGACAGACCGCGGCCCGGGCGGCGACTAAACGCAGCGCGGATGACAGAAGACCCCCGGCCGGAGTTCCTCCGGCCGGGGGTTTGCATGATACACCGCTGTGAGATCTATTCCGGATCCGGCGTCTCCCCGTCCGGAGCGGGGTACTGTCCCGCGGCGGACAGCAGCCGGGCGCGGTACTCCGAGACCGCCCAGTCCGGCGCCTCCAGCGTGACCGCGTTGCCCAGACCGAACAGCCAGCCGTAGAACTGGGGGCTGACGACCACGCTCAGCGTGACGGTGAAGTAGTCCGGCCCGTCCGGAACCAGAATGGTGTCCATGCCGAAACGATCCAGAACCACACTCACCATCCGGCTCTCGCAGCGCAGCCGGACGGTCGCCTCCGTGCCGGTGAACATGCTGAAGTGCTTCTCCGCATAAGCGGCGATGTCGAACTCGCCGTCATCGTCCTTCTCCCGGGGCGAGCGGGTGATGGTGAGATCGTCCATCTTATCCACCCGGTAGTGGCGCATATCCCGGTGGACGCTGTCAAAGGCGATGAGGTAGTAGTTCTCATTGTTCCACACCAGACCCCAGGGCGACACGACATACCGTGCGCCGTTTTGCCGGTATACCTTCTCCTTGTTCACATTGTAGTCGAAGTAGCGGAAAGACACGCGCTTTCCGTTGGCGATGGCGCTGTGGAGCTTGTCCACCGTGTAGTAGATGCTCTCGTTCATGTTTTTCACACGGCGATCCACATAGACCTGGCGCTGGAGCTGCTGCGCCTGATAGACACTGGTCAGGCCCTCCAGCTTGTGGATCAGGCTGTCGCTCTTCCGCTTGGTGAGAAAGCGGGAGGACTGCACCGCGTCCACCAGCAGTTTCAGCTCCGCCAGCTGGAAGTCCCGCTGGCCGATAAACCACCCGGGGCTTCTGCCCTTGCGGCTCTGGATATCCAGGCCGAACTGCTCCAGGGCATCCAGGTCGCTGTAGATGCTCTTGCGCTCGGCGGAGACGGCCTGCCGCTCCAGCTCCTCAATCAGCTGGGCGATGCCGGCCGGGTGATCCTCGTCCGTGTAGCGCTCCAGATACTGGCGCAGGATCAGGATCTTCTGCTTCTGATTGCTGGCGCGTGCCATGGGGGAATCCCTCCTTATTTGCCCCTGGGGCATGTTTGAAATCGCGGGAAACGGCGCCTGTGCGCCCCGGGATCGCTCAGGCCCCGTCGTCCTCCCCGGGCCGGGCCGTCCGGCGTCCGGGATGCAACGGGCCCCACTCGGGCAGCGGGAGGCGCTGCATGGCGCCGAATACCCGCTCTTTCATGCCGGGGTAGCGGCCGTTGAGCTCGTAGACCAGCTGCTTGATCTCCTGGCGCCGGGTCTGGCCGTCCGCCGGGCACGGGTTGAAGAGGACAGGGAGCCCGAGGCGGCCGGCGGTGTTCCGGATGGTGACCTCGCTGCAGTACAGCAGAGGCCGGATCTGGGTGATCCCGGTTCGATCCAGATAGGTCACGGGCTGGAAACAGCTCAGTCTTCCCTCGTACAGCAGGGACAGGAAGAAAGTCTCCACCGCGTCGTCAAAGTGGTGGCCCAGGGCGATTTTCCGGATACCGTGCTCCTGCATGGCGCTGTGCAGCGCACCGCGGCGCATCTTCGCGCACAGGGAGCACGGGTTCTTCTCCCGGCGCAGATCGAAGATCACATGGTGGATCTCGCTGTGCAGCAGGGTATACGGCACATCCAGATCCCGGCAGTAGGCGGCCACGGGGGTGAAATCCATCCCCTCCCGCCCCTCCGCGTGGCCCATGTCCAGGGTGTAGGCCTCCACGGTGAACGGCACGGGATAAAACTCCCGCAGCCTGGCCAGCGCGGTGAGCAGCATCAGCGAATCCTTCCCGCCGGACACGCCCACCGCGATCCGGTCTCCCGCCTGGATCATGTCGTAGTCCTCGATGCACCGGCGAACCTGAGAGAGAATTTTCTGCATCATGACCTCCGAAAAATTGAAGATGGAAAGTGAGTATTCAGGAGAATAAACGAGATATCCGGAGAATATGAGAGTATTTAAAAAGTAAATTGAAAAACGGGAAAAAAGTGGTTGACACTGTGTTTCACGGGTACTATAATACAAAACGCTTCGCTTGTACAGAGCGAAGCTCCTGTTGTGTATACCGCATTTTTCAGATAAGAAAACAAATGGAGGTCGCACCTATGTCCACTTATATGGCCAACCCGGGGAGCATCGAGCGCAAGTGGTATGTCATTGACGCCGCCGGGAAACCCCTGGGCAAGACCGCTGTCGCCGCCGCTACGCTGCTGCGCGGTAAGCATAAGCCCGAATTCACACCCAATGTCGACTGCGGTGACTATGTCATCGTGATCAACGCGGAGAAAGCGGTTCTGACCGGCAAGAAGCTGGAGCAGAAAATGTACCGCCATCATACCGGCTGGATCGGCAACATGAAAGAGGTCAAGTACCGTCTGCTGATGCAGGACAATCCCGAGATGGCGATGCAGCTGGCCGTGAAGCGGATGCTGCCCAAGAACAGCATCACTGGCAAAGCCCTGACCCGTCTGCGGATCTACCGCGGCGAGACGCACGACCATGCCGCCCAGAAGCCGGAACCCTGGGCTGTGAACTGATCAGGAGGTAACGCAGGATGTATAAGAGCAAGAAGCCTTATTTCTATGGAACCGGCCGCCGGAAGTCCTCCGTGGCCCGCGTGCATCTTTTCCCCAACGGGAGCGGCTCCATCACCATCAACGGCCGCGACATCGACGACTACTTCGGTCTGGAGACCCTGAAGCTGATCGTGCGCCAGCCCCTGATCACCACGGACAATGTGGGCAAGATGGATGTCGTCGCCACCGTCCAGGGCGGCGGCGTGACCGGCCAGGCCGGCGCCATCCGCCACGGACTGGCCCGCGCCCTGCTGCTTGCCAATGAGGAGTACCGTCCCGCTCTGAAGGCCGCCGGCTATCTGACCCGCGACCCCCGTATGAAAGAGCGCAAGAAGTATGGCCTCAAGGCCGCCCGCCGCGCGCCCCAGTTCAGCAAGCGTTAACCAAGCGGGAAAATTCAATCAGGACAGCGCAAAAGCCCGGAAATACGCCGTATTCCCGGGCTTTTCCTATGCTTTTTTCTTTTATTGTCTCTGGCGAATTCAGGGTCTTGCCCTTATGCGGCGGACAGAAATGAGCCCGCTGTACACAGAGATCCGCAGGCGGTTGAGGGGATGCGCATCGGAAACGATGCCCATACAGGGACAGTAGCGGCCGGGACAACCTGAGGCGGGCAACCTGTTGTCTTCCACGCAACAGGTATGCCATGCCTGTTTCTCCGATGCCTCCCCCGGCCGGCCCTCCGGCGTCCCTGCCGAATCGCGCAAGAACCGGGGGTTTGTCCCTCACCCCAATCGGGGAAATCAGTCATTCCCGCGAAAAAATGCAAAAGCTAATTTCCCGGAAGAGCATTTGCAGGCACTGGAGAGGTTGCTGGAAGTCCGTGTCAGAACGCTGCTGGCAATCCTCGCACGGAGAAAAGCGGCGGGAAACCGCTAAATCGTCCGGCTCTTCGGGCAGGATGGCGGAGAAAACCCGGTACCGCGGGATTCATGCCGGTTCAGCCCCGGTTGCAGCTTGTTCAGACAGACCGGAAGAAATGCGCAGATTCACAGGGCTCCCTGTCCGGGACACGGCCCGGTCGACCGTATTTCTTGCCTATGCCGCACGCGTTTCTGCATTGAATCCCCATGTAGAATGTGCAGAAAAGGGAGCTGCTCCCTTGATTTTCTGCATATGAAATGCCATGATAATGTGCAGAAACGGAGGGAGAGGGATGAGGAGGTTTGACTATTCTTTCCTGGGAAACGGCCTGCTTCCGGCAGAATTTGTCACTCTGGTTGCCAGTATTTCATCGCGGAACACCATGACGGCTGTCCGCAGAGAAGACGATGCGCAGGGGTTTGCGGCGCTGGAACCGGCGGCAGGAATGCAGTCCGTCAGAAGCTCGAACGCCATGGAGGGGATTGTCGTCAGTGAGGAACGCCTCGCCGCCATCGTCTTTCAGAACAGCGCACCGCGAAACCGGGATGAGGCGGAGATCGCCGGATACAGGGACGCGCTGGATGAAATTCAGTCCGGATTTGCCCGGATGGATTTCACGCGGCGGGATATTCTGCGGCTGCATGAAAGGATGATGTCCGCGGCCGGTGACGAATCCGGCGGCCGGTATAAGACGGAGGACAATGTGATTCTGGAGACAGGCGCGGACGGAAACCGCCGTGTGCGCTTCCGCCCCGTTTCCGCCAGGGATACACCGGCCGCCATGGAGCAGCTGGAGCTTGCCTACCTCGCGGCGCGGGACGATGCGGGTATCCATCCGCTGCTGCTGATCCCCTGCGTCATTCTGGATTTTCTCTGCATTCACCCGTTCCGGGACGGCAACGGCAGAATGTCGCGCCTGCTGTCGCTTCTGCTCCTGTACAGAAACGGCTACGACGCCGGGAAATATGTATCGTTTGAGGAACAGATCAATCGCCATAAAGTCTCCTATTACGAAGCACTCCGGCAGTCCTCTGCCGGGTGGGACACCAATGAGAACAGTTATTTCCCGTTCATTCAGAACTTCCTGTCCACCCTGTATCTGTGCTATCAGGAGCTGGATCAGCGGTTTGCGGTCGTGGGCGGCAGGCGGCTCACGAAAAAAGCCCGCGTTGAGGCCGTGGTACTCCGCAGTCTGACGCCCCTTTCCAAGGCGGAGATCTGCAGGATGCTTCCGGATGTCAGCCCCACGACGGTGGAGGCGGTGCTGGGCGCGATGGTGAGAACCGGATCGATCCGGAAAATCGGAGCCTCAAGATCCACGCGGTATCTCAAAGCCTGAGCGTTCCTATCGGCAAAAATACACATCGGCTGGAGGATCCCCGGCCGGAACAGCGAAAAGCCCCGGAAGCGGCAGACTTCCGGGGTTTTTGGGCAACGGGGGCGGTCTTCTGAACCGCCGGAACGCGCGCTATGCGCCGATCAGCTGGTAGACCTGGCATTTGATCCAGTCCATCCAGACGCTGTAGCTGGACGCGTGGAAGTGGCAGCCGTCGTTGGACAGGGAATCGGGCAGATATCCCTCCTCGTCGGCGAACAGGGTATTGGGGTCGATGTAGTAGGCGCCGGAATTCTCCGCCATGGTTCGGATGCTGGCGTTGAGTTTGTTGAGGTTCTCCGGGCCGAAGCAGGAGTTGGACGCGGCCTTGCCGCGGCCGCACGCCAGGATTGCCTGGACGATGATCTCCGCGTCCGGCTGCTTCTCCGCCACCGTGTTGACCAGCTTCTGGTAGGCGTCGATGATCTTCTGGTGGCTGCTGCCGCACTCGTTGATGCCCAGACAGAGGAAGATCTTTCCGTAGGTCTTGCTCTCCAGCAGCGAGGGCAGAGTCTGGGAGGAAAAGTGGTTGTCGGAGGCCTCTTTCGTGAGTGCGCTGAACACGGTCAGACCGGTGGACGCGAAGTAGTCCGCGCCGCCGGTTCGGGAGAAGAGGCGCAGGCCGTCCGTGCGGGAGTCTCCGATAAACAGCACATCGTCAAACCAGCTGTCGTCCACCATGTCGCCGGGGGTGAATTCGCCGCTGGTGCCGGTCACGATGCTGTACTCGTCCGTGACCTCCGGGGGATCCTGCGCCGGGGGTGGGTCGGACGGCTCCGGCTCAGGCGTGCCGCTCTCCCCGGGGGACGGCGAGGCTGACGG
>CAYRAG010000030.1:7059-14167 GCA_964422185.1 uncultured Oscillospiraceae bacterium | reverse complement strand
GGCTGCAGTGTATCGCTTTCCGGCGCCTGGGACGGATCCTCAGGCTGCCGCGCTGTACCGGAAGCGGGGGCCGGGGTGTCCGGGAGAAGAATCTCCGCGGGGCGCGGGCTGGCGGACGCCGCCTCTGCGCCGCTGCCGGCGGCAGTGGAGGACTCGACGGTGCTGCAGGAGATGACCGCGCCCAGGATGACGGCCAGCGCGGCCACGCAGCCCAGAACCCCTGCGATTTCCTTTTTGTTCATATGCGCTCCGGCCGGGGATCCCGCACGGGCGGGGTTTTGGGCCGTTCCTCCTTTTCGTGGCGCGGGGATCCCGCGTGTGTCCGGATTCGATTCCGGGGCTGCCGGGGTGCGGCGGCGGGAGATGTTCCGTGAAAACGCCTCTGCCGGCGATGTATCGGCAGAGGCGCGTGTGGTGGTGGATGCCGGCGCTCCGGTCAGGGCTCCGGATCCGCGGGCAGGGTGACCAGATACCGGTAGAGCGGCATCAGGAAGTCAAAGCCCTCTTTCAGGGTGTCCGCAAGCTGCGGCTGGAACAGCAGACCGCCGGGGTCACAGGTGCGCGAGACGCTGATCGAGCGCCGGTTGTACCAGGGCTCCAGCAGCTGGCCCGGGTCTCCTTTCGGCCGGGCGTAGCGGGGGCCCTCCAGGACAAAATCGCTCTGCTGCGCCAGCAGGCGGGCCAGACGCGCCATGGGGGCGGGGTTCCGGTCGATGCGGGCGCGGAACCTGGCCATGGTGGCCGGCCGGGCGGCGTAGTAGCCCAGCCCGTACGCGAAGTAGTCCGGCGCGATCTCGAAATAGTACGCCGGCAGATCCACCTCCGGATCCTCCGCACGGCGCAGGGTGAACCAGAGACAGCTCTTATACGGGCCCCGGCCGTGGAGACGGCGGGCGTCCCGGTAGATGCGGCTGACATGGACATTGAACTGCTCGTCCGGGTAGTCCTCCGTCATGGCACGGTGGGTCTGAAAGGCCAGCGTGCGAAGGGGCGCGTCCACCTCGCTGAGGTAGTCCGCCCTGTGTTCCTGAAACCAGGTTCGGTCGTTGTGGAGGGCGATCCCCCAGAGAAAGTCGAGGGACGCCTGGGAAAAAAGCTCAGACACGGGGCGCGATCCCTCCCCCTTCGGGCGGCTTCTCCGGCGTGACAATCCCGAGGTACAGCACGGTGGTCAGGGCCTTGTAGGGCAGCGTGTAGATGTCGCCCAGGCCGCTGGTGAACGCGGAGAAGAAGTCCCATCCGATAAACGACAGAGAGAACCAGAAGAATTCCAGACGCCGGCCCTTCAGGCTGCGCCAGCCCGCACGCAGGGCGCCGAAAGTGCCCAGCTCCGGCTGGTTGGCCAGGAAGTACCGGGCCGGCTCCAGCTGGCAGCTGAACCCGTAGCTGATCAGCAGCCCGGCGATCATCAGCAGGCTGGACAGGTTGAGCAGCATGGAGTCCCCCTCGCCGGCCGCGCCGGTGGCGAGCAGGGACAGGCCGGGCGCCAGACAGATCATCCTCGCGCCCCAGCGCACCGCGCTGACGATCAGCTCCAGGAAGAACGAGGGGAAGATCAGGCGCAGATCCGTGTACCAGCGAAACAGGGATTTTGTCGAATAGACCTGCCGCCGGAGCAGCCCGATGAAGTGCTCGAACGCGGCGTAGGTGACCGGCACGCTCACCAGGAGGATGACGAGATTCTCCACAAGGAAAGCGGCCGCGTAACCCCAGGTCATCTGGATGGCCATGATGGCCCCGGCCGCGTCCAGACGCAGTGCGCCCGCGATGCCGGAGGAGGTGATCTGCAGTCCGGTGTACAGCGCCTCGTTGCCCTCAATGGGCAGGATCATATAGGTCAGAGGGTGGCCCAGAAACGACTGCACTGTGACCAGCACCAGCGTGATGGCCACCACGGCGGCGGAGGCGCGCAGGGCGATCATCGGGTTCATCCCGATAGTCTGCCTGGAGTACCGCTTCAGACTCCTGCGCAGATCCGAACTCGTCATGGCTGCGCCCCTCCCTCAGGGGCCGCGGGGGGCGCCTGCTGCTCCGGGGCCGGGGCCTCGGGCGCGGGAGACGGGATATCCGGCGCCGCAGAGGGCACCGGTTCCGGTGCCGGCTCCGGAGACGGCGCGGGTTCCGGAGAGGGCTGCGCGGACGGCTCAGGCTGTGCGCTCTGCGCCGGATCCCCCGTGAGGCCCGGATCCCCGGACGGGTTCGGCTCCGGAGAAGCGGAGGGTACGGGCTCGGTGGGCTGCGGCTGCGGAGAGGCTGTCACACCGGGATCGGTGGGGACGGGCTCCCCGGAGGGTGCGGGCTCCGTGGGCTCCGCGGGCTGCGTGGATTCCGCGGGGGCGGTGGAGCCGCCGGTGCCGTTGATGGTTCCCTCATCCGCGGGATTGTAGAGGATGACCCTGTCCCGTTTCCTGTAGGTGTTCATGCTCTCCTGGGTGGAGCTGAGCAGGTTGCCGTCGCCGTCGTACAGATTGCGGTAGACCACCACCTTGTACCCGGTGTAGGGGGTGACGCTCACCCTGGTGGTGCCGGCGGGAACGCCGGGATCCGCCTGGTACACCGTTCCGTAGGGGGTGGAGGACAGGATGGAGTAGGTCATTTTCACGGTGATGTCGTCCGTCCTGGCCCCCAGAATGCGCACGGTGAGCTTCCGGTTCACCACGGACGCCTCGATTTTCACGGGATAGTTCGTGTTGTTGCTGAATTTGTAGTCCAGATTCGGCCAGGCCACGGTGGCGTCCATGCCGGCGGTGATATAGCTGGAGATATACGCGTGGTTGTAGCGCTCCTCGATCTTCAGGTTGGCGCGCAGGGTGGCCAGATAGATGGTGGAGGACACCTGGCAGATGCCGCCGCCGATCTCATCCACCGTCGCGCCCTGCACATAGGCGGGGGCGGGCTTGAAACCGGCCGCGCTCGTCCGGGGGCCCACAGTCTCATTGTACGAGAAGACCTCGCCGGGCAGCAGGACGAGCCCGTTGCACTTTTCCGCCGCCAGCTCCACATTGTTCAGCCGGTAGGCCGTGCCGCTCACATTGGTGGTGCACTCGCCCAGGACATCCGAGAACAGGTGGGCCTCCAGCTCCTCCGCGGTGAACTCCGGCTCGGTCAGCGTCAGGGGCACCGTGACGGTCTGGCCCTCTTCGGCGCCGTCCAGCGCCGCTTTCGCCTGCTCCGGGTCAAAGGAGACGCCGGTGACATCCGGGACGATCTCCCCGGTCTCCGTGTCAAAGCGGGCGTCCTCCGCCGTGGTCTCCACCTCGCGGAGCACCTGCTGGAGATTCAGATCCTCCGGCGCGGTCTCCTCGGCGACGATGGGGATGGACAGATCCCCCCCGCCTGTGCCGGTGAGCAGATGGTTCAGGCTCTCGGTCAGGGCGGCGTCCGCCCCGTCCCGGGTGCTCTGCCGATCCAGTTTCCGCCCGGGCACGCCGGCGGTGAGGGCCAGATTCTCGCCCCGGACGGACCAGCTGGGCTGGACGACGGAGTCAGGCAGCGCGTCGTCCGCCTCCTCCAGCAGCGTGTCCAGCGCCTGTCTGCCCGGGTCGGTGAGCTCCGCGGAGATCTCCACGCTGTCCGAGGCGCCCATCAGGTGGCGGATCATCTGGAAGCCCTGGGTGAAGAAATTCTCCCGCCCGCAGTTCCAGGCCTCCTCCGCGGTCTTCCCGGCCTGAACCTGCACGCTGCCGTCCGGCAGGGAGGCGCTCCAGCTGCCGCAGTCCAGCGTCGCGGTCAGACTGCCCATCTTCTGCGCGGCCGCGTCGTTCAGGCGGCTCTCCGCCACATCGCGTGTCATGCCGCCCACATCAATGCCGGCTACCGTCACATTGCGGAAGATGGACGGGGACAGTCCCGCGTACAGGGACAGGCCCAGATAACTCAAAACCAGCACGCCGGCCACCACAGCGATGACGATCAGCGGCGTGCGTTTTTTCTTTTTATCCGGGGAGGCCAGACGCTTCCCTCCGGTTTCGGTTTCCTGCATGGTTGAAATTCACCTCTCGCGTTGGGGTACAGCTCCGGGTGCGAAACTGTTTCCGGTATTATACCATTTTTTCCCTGAAAAATGTATTACAGAATGGTTACATGTGAAAAATCTTCGGTTTCCCTCCCGGACGGCGCGGGGATCCCCGCCCGGGGCGAAAGCCCGGAAACGGCCGGCGGACGCCCGCCCCGGCGATATATTTTTGTTGCAGGAAAACCGGGAATATGGTACGATGTACGCGGTATTCGAAGCGCGGAAGACCGCCGCGGCGCGGACGGGAAAACAGGGCGCTGACACGGGGGAGGGGTTTCTCGATGTCATTCAGAAAGAACGACGGCGGCGAGCAGATTTCTCTGTACCACCGCGGGCCGGGCCTCACCGCGCAGGAGAGAGAGGCCGTGGAGAATTCCTGGGCGCAGACCTTTGCCGAGACCATCTTCCCCTGCATTGACGGGGGGATTTTTGAGCCCATGTACGGCGACAGCGCGAGATCCCGGCCGAACATGCCCGTGAATGTCACCATGGGGGCTCTGATCATCCAGGAGATGTTCGGGATCACGGACGGACAGCTGGCCGAGAATGTGAACGGGAACTACCTCTACCAGGTGGCGCTGCATACCGCGGACGATGAGAGGCAGCCGTTCTCCAAATCCTGTTTTGCCAAATTCCGGAGAAAGTGCCTGGAGTACCGGAGGAGCAACGGCGTCGATCTGATGCACTGGTGCATGGAGCCCATCAACCGAAAGGTCGCCGCGCTGATGACCCCCGACTTTGAGGCGCTGCGTGCGGGGCAGGAGGCGGGGCAGGGCGACCGGAAACGGCTCTCCCGGCCGTCCGGGATCTACCTGTGCATCGCGGCTCTCGTGGAAGCGCTGCGTGCGGAAGGGACGCGGGAACTTCCCGGGGAACTGGAGCCCTATTTTGATTACGGCTTTCTTGACTGCACATTCCTTACTCTGGACAGGAACCGGGCGGAGGGACTGCGCGGGGCCATGTACGAGGCCTGCGACATTCTGCTGGATCTGTGCGGCTCCACCTGCGACGGGATGCCGGAGTATGAGAATTTTCTGTTCTGCCTCGGGGAGAGGGCGGTTTCATAGCGGGTGCCGCCGGCAAATCCGCGGCGGAAGGGGTAAACTGCGGGCGCTGACGCGCCGGGGAGGTTCACGATCCCATGGCAAATCCCAACAACGACAATAAGAGGAAAAACGACCTGCTCAGCTGGATTATTCCGGTGATATTGCTGTTTATCTTCCCGCCGGTGGGGATCTTCCTGCTGGCGATCAAGGTGATTGGTCTTGCCAGCGGGGTCGGAAAGCGCCACCCGTACGATGTGCTCCGGGATCAGCAGGAGGCCGCCGCACGGCAGAGTGCGCCCGCGGCGCAGACGGCCGGGAGAAAACCCGCCGCCGGACTGACCGGAAACGGGCGGCTGGATCTGATCCCGGACGGGAAGAAGTTCATGGTGGTGGGCGCGGTCATCACCGCCATTTTCGCGCTGGCGACCATGGTCAATCTGGGAGACGCGCTGTACTGGATCGGCGAGAGCTGGAGCATGGTCTGGCAGACCTTCACGAGCGAGGTCATTCCGCCCATGTGCGGCCTGGCCGGCGGCCTGGCCGTGCTGTCCTACGGGCTGCGGCAGCGGAAAAAGGGGAGCCGGTTCCACAAGTACCTCAGCCTCATCGGCAGGCGGGAGAAGATCAGCCTGACGGCCATGTCCGAGACGGCGGGCATCCCCAAAAAGACCGTGTACGACGATCTGCAGGAGATGCTCGATGAGGGGATCCTGCCCCAGGGGTATCTGGATCTGCCGTCGGATCAGCTGGTGCTCTCCGACGAGGGAATCCCGGAGCCGGAGCCGGAACCGGAGGTGACGGCGCAGGAGCCGTCGGATCTCAGCCGCGAGGACGCGATTCTCGCGGAGATCCGCCAGGTGAACGACGCCATCGCCCAGCCGGAGCTGTCCGCGAAGATCGACCGGATTGAGGACATCACCCGGAAGATCTTCCGCATGCTGAAAGAGGATCCCGGCAGGGAGCAGCAGCTGCGCAGCTTCCTGAACTACTACCTCCCCACGACGCTGAAGATCCTCCGTGCGTACGCCAGTCTGGAGTCTCAGGGCGTGGAGGGGGAGAACATCACCGCGGCCAAGGAGCGGATTGAGGGCATGATGGACAAGGTGGTGGACGGGTTCGAAAAACAGCTGGACCGGCTGTTTGAGCACGATGCCATGGATATCACCGCCGATGTGAAAGTGCTCGAGCAGATGCTGGACAAGGACGGCCTGTCCGGCGATCAGGGGATGCAGATCGGCGTCTGAGACAAGAAGTTCGAGACCTCCGGGGCCCGCCGTGTTTCCGGCGGGCTCCGTGGGTAAGTTTGCATTGCATTTTTTCGGAGAAAGCGTACAATAGAGACGAGCAATCCAAGAAAAAAGAGGGACCCTATCATGACAAAAATTGACATCGTATCCGGCTTTCTGGGCGCGGGGAAGACCACGCTGATCCGCAAGCTGATCTCGGAGGTCTATGAGAATCAGAAGCTTGTGCTCATTGAGAACGAGTTCGGGGAGATCGGCATTGACGCCGGTTTTCTCAAGGACTCCGGCATCCAGATCTCCGAGATGAACTCCGGGTGCATCTGCTGCTCTCTGGTGGGCGACTTCAACAAGGCGCTCAAGGAGGTCATCGCCACCTACGCCCCGGATCGGATCATCATCGAGCCCACCGGCGTGGGCGAGCTGTCCCAGGTGATCCAGGCGGTGGAGCACACCGGGGAGGAGGTTCCCCTGGAGATCGGGGCGCTGATCACCGTGGTCAACGCCGCGAAGTGCAAGCTGTACATGAAGAACTTCGGCCAGTTCTTCAACGACCAGGTGGAGTACGCCGCCTCCATCTTCCTCAGCCGGACCGACAGCATGAGCGATGAGAAGCTGGCCGCCGTCACGGCGCTGCTGCGCACGCACAACCCCGATGCGCCGATCATCACCACACCGTGGGATCAGCTCACCGGCAGCCAGATCCGCGGCATTATCCAGGGGCACACCCTCGCCAGGGAGCTGCTGGACGAGATCCGCGCCAGCAGCCACAGCCATGACCACGAGCATGAGGAAGAGGATCACGA
>CAYRAG010000030.1:0-6959 GCA_964422185.1 uncultured Oscillospiraceae bacterium | reverse complement strand
AGATCCGCGCCAGCAGCCACAGCCATGACCACGAGCATGAGGAAGAGGATCACGACCACGATCATGACCACGAGCATGACCACGACCACGAGCATGAACATGAACATGAACATGACCACGATCATGAGCATGAGCATGACGATGAACATGATCACGATCACGATCACGACCATGACCACGATCATCACCATCACCACCACGCGGACGAGGTGTTCTCCAGCTGGGGCGTGGAGACCACGAAGAAGTTCACGGAGGATGAGATTGAGACCGCGCTGGATGAGCTGAATACCGGCATCTACGGCGCGGTGCTCCGGGCCAAGGGAATCCTGCCCCGGGTGGGCGGCGGCTGGCTCCACTTTGACTACACCCCCGGCGAGATCAACATCCGGCCCGGCGACGCCGACTATACCGGCAGACTGTGCGTGATCGGCGCCCAGCTGAAAGAGGAGGCGCTCAAGGAGGTCTTTGGGCTGTGAGAAAGGCCAGGGAGATCCCCGTTTATCTGATGACCGGGTTTCTGGATTCCGGCAAGACCCAGTTTTTCAAGAGCGTCCTCAATCCGGACGGGCTGGCGGACGGTGCCCGCACCCTGCTGTTCTGCTGCGAGGAGGGGGAGGAGGAGTACGACCCCGCCGAGCTGGGAAAGTACAATGTCATCCTCATCCCCGTGGAGGAGTATGAGGATCTGAATCCGGACATGCTCAGCGAGTACGAGAGGAAGTACCGGCCGGAGCAGGTGCTCATCGAGTACAACGGCATGTGGCCCCTGGCGGATCTGGACAGCGAGATTCTGCCGGAAAACTGGGTGCTCTACCAGATTGTCCTCACGGTGGAGGCCCCGACTTTCCAGAGCTATACAAAGAACATGGCCTCCCTGATGATGGAGAAGCTGCGCAACGCGGACATGATCGTCTTCAACCGCTGCGACGATGAGCTCAAGGAGTTTCTCCGCAAGCAGAACATCAAGATGCTCAACCGGCAGGCGGCCATCTACCTGGAGTTCGCGGACGGGCGCCCCACGGAGGACTACGACTCCGGCGTGCCGCCCTTTGACATGAGCGGGGAGGTTCTGGAGCTGTCCGACAGCGACTACGGATTGTGGTACACGGATGTCCAGGATCACCCGGATCGCTACGAGGGCAAAAAGGTGCGCTACCGGGGCATGGTGGCGAAGGCCCCCGAGTTCCCGGAGGGGAGTGTCGTGGTGGGCCGCTTCGCCATGGTGTGCTGCGCCCAGGACACCGCGTTTCTGGGGATGTTCTGCTACGGGCCGGACAACGGCTCGTACGAGACCCGGGACTGGGTCTGGGTCACGGGCGAGGTGCACACCGAGTATGTGGAGTTCTACCAGGGGGACGGCCCGGTGCTCCGATCCGTCCGGCTGGAGAGCGCCGAGGCCCCGGAGGAGGAGCTGATCACCCTGGGCGGCTGAGCGGCCCGGCGGGATTCCGCCCCGCAGGCAGGAGAAAAGAGCCCTGAGACGCCCTGGTGCGCCTCAGGGTTCCGGATCTCTTTCAAGAAATGATCCGCCGCGGACTTCCGCGGGGAAGACGGGCGGTGCAGAAGGCGTCTGCCGGTTCGGCGGGCGCTTTTCCCATGCCCGTCGGCAGGCGCCCTCCGGTGCGCCGCGGGGCAAACCGGGGCTTTACAAAAACCGGCAAACAAACTAAAATGGACAGGACTTCCGGGGCTGTGGCAGTGCGCCCCGTACGAGGGCCTGCGCCCGGGGAGGGTACCCGATGATGGAGTTCCTGCAGTATATCACGCCCACCTGCGTCTTTCCCATTGCGCTTCTGGCCGCGGTGGCCGTGTTCGTGGTTTACTATGTGTATGCCATGCGGCCCCGGATGGGATCCCTGGAGTGGATGACCGGGGCGAACCGGCCCGCACGGGTGTCATTTTCCGCCCGGCTCCACCCCATGGAGCGCAAAGACGCCCTGCCCGTCCTGCTGCTGACCATCGGGTACGCGGCGGTGGCGTTCTGCAATCTCGGCAGCATGTCCACGCCGCAGAACTGGCAGTCGTTCCAGACAGGGGACGAGGTCGACCTCACGCTGCCCCGGCAGGTTCAGGTGAGCCGGATCTCCTACTACACCGGCATCGGGTGCGGCTCGTTTCAGGTGGAGCTGTCTGAGGACGGGGTGCACTACACCCCCTTTGCCGTCCTGGATCAGAGCTACAATAAGATTCTCAAGTGGCAGGAGGCGCTGCCGGACAACGCGGAGGAGGACAGGGGCACGGACGGCTGGTCTGCGCCCGAAGCCAGGAGCGCACGGTATGTCCGCATCTCCTGTCTGGGGGTGACCTCCTCGCAGACCGACCCCTATCTGGGGGAGATCGCGCTGTATGACGAGGCCGGAGAGCGCATGACCCTGACCGGCGTCCGGGCCACGGGCACGGTGGACGCCACGCCGCTGCTGGACGAGCAGGAGACGGTGCCGGAACTGTTCAGCTGGAAGAACAGCGCGGTGTTTGACGAGATCTACCATCCCCGCACCGCCTACGAGCACATCATCGGGGCCACGCCCTACGAGATCTCCCACCCGCCGCTGGGAAAGCTCATCATGAGCCTGGGGATCCGGATGTTCGGCATGACGCCGTTCGGCTACCGCTTCATGGGCACGCTGTTCGGCGTGCTGATGCTCCCGATCCTCTATGTTTTCCTGAAGAACCTGTTCGGGAAGACCTGCGTGGCAGTGTGCGGCACGCTGCTGTTTGCCTTTGATTTCATGCACTTCACCCAGACCCGCCTGGCCACCATCGACACCTACGGCGTGTTCTTCATCCTGCTGCTGTACTTTTTCCTCTACCGCTGGATGTGCCAGGCGCCGGGCACGCCGTTTCGCCGGTCTGTCCTCCCGCTGCTTCTGGGCGGGCTGTCCTTCGGCCTGGGCTGCGCCAGCAAGTGGACGGTGGTCTACGCCGGCGTGGGCGCGGGGCTGCTGTACCTGCTCAATCTGTATACCAAGTCGAAAGAGTGGAACGGGCCCGGCTTCGGCGCCTGGGCCGCCAGGTGCATCGGGTTCTCCATCCTGACTTTCGTCGTGATTCCCGTGGCGATCTACACCGCCAGCTACATCCCCTACGCCGCGGCGGCGGGGGATGTGACCGTCCAGTCGGTGGTCTCGGAGATGCTGGATAACCAGAAGTACATGTTCACCTACCATTCCGGGGTGAATACGCCCCACAACTACGAGTCCCGGTGGTACCAGTGGATCCTGGACATCCGGCCCATCCTCTATTTCCGGGACATGGACACCTACGCGGCGGAGGGACTGAAGTCCGCCTACGCCGCCATGGGCAGCCCCCTCGTGTGCTGGCTGGGCCTGGCCTGCCTGGGGATCGCGGCGGTGCAGATGTTCCGCCAGCGCAGCGGAAAGGCGCTGTTCCTGGTGACGGGCTACTGCTCGCAGCTGCTGCCGTGGATGCTGATTACCCGCACCACTTTCGCGTATCACTATTTCCCGTCCATCCTGTTCCTGGTGCTGCTCATCTGCGATGTGATCAACGACCTGGAGGATCGCCGGGCGGGGAAGTGGCGCCTGGCGGTGTACGGCCCGGCGGTGCTCAATACCGTGCTGTTTGTGATGTTCTACCCGGTGCTCATGGGGCTGTTCGTCCCCACCTGGTATACCACAAACATCCTGCGCTGGTTCCCGTCCTGGCCTTTCTGAAACGGAGCTCTGACCATGGTTCTCACTGACTTTCACACCCACAGCGAATGCTCCCCGGACGGCTTCGCGCCCATGGCGGCCATGGCGGCCGCCGGGAAGGCGGCGGGCCTGCGGGAGATGTGCCTCACCGACCACATCGACCTGCTCGACGGGGCGGGCAGGCGCACCTTCACCTACGACTGGACGCCGGTTCTGACGCAGTACCGCCGGGCCAGGGAGCTGGAGGACGCGTCCTTTTCCCTCCGGCTGGGCGCGGAGCTGGGCGGTGCGCAGGTGTCTCCGCCCCACGCGAAAGCCATCCTGGCCGGCGCGGATCTGGATTTCGTCATCGGCTCCGTCCACAACAAGAGCGAGGAGCTGGACGGCGGCGACTTCTACTATGTGGACTACGACAGCCCGGAGACATGCCATGAGATGCTGGACGACTACTTCCGCAATCTGCTGGCGGTGGCGCAGCTGGGGCTGTACGACAGCCTGGGCCATGTGATCTACCCCCTGCGGTACATGAATCTGCGGGACGGGCAGAGCGTGACGCTGGAGCCCCACCGTGGCGCCATCCGGGAGATCTTCACCGCCGTGCTGGATCTGGACAGGGCGGTGGAGCTGAACACCTGGTGCGGCAGAACCGTGGAGGACTGGCGGGAGACCATGTCTCTGTACCGGGCCATGGGCGGCACCCGGGTGACGCTGGGCTCGGACGCCCACCACCCGGAGGGTGTGGCGGGCGGCATCCGGGAGGCCTGTGCGCTGCTGCGGGAGCTGGGCTTTGAGGGCGTCACCACCTACCAGGCCAGGAGACCGGTGCTGCACCGCTGGTCTGAAGAATGAGGAGGGGAGAGGGACATGAAGATTTCCATGGGCTGCGACCACGGGGGCTTCGCCCTGAAAGAGCACCTGAAAGCCTGGCTGGAGGAGCAGGGTCATACCGTCACGGACTGCGGAACCCACAGCGCGGAGAGCTGCGACTACCCGGTCTTCGGCGCGGCGGCGGCCCGGGAGGTGGCCTCCGGCCGGTGTGAGCGGGGTATTGTCCTGTGCACCACCGGCATCGGCATCTCCATCGCGGCCAACAAGGTGAAAGGGATCCGCTGCGCGGTCTGCTCCGATCCCCTCTCCGCCGAGATGTGCCGCCGCCACAACGACGCGAATATGCTGGCGCTGGGCGCGGGCATGATCGGCCCCAACATGGCCGAGCGCATCGTGCAGGTGTTTCTGGCCACGGAGTTTGAGGGCGGCCGCCACGCGCGCCGCGTGGGCCTGATCTCCGATCTGGAGCGCTGAGGCTCCCCGCCGGCCGGAGCCCGCCCCTGCGATGGGGCAAAAAGGGCGGATGCGCGGGCAAAGTTCAGCTTGCCATCCGGGAAAAAGTGTGCTACAATACGCTTCCCGTGGGAGAGGAGGCGCCCGTATGCCGGCAGAGAAGGTCAAGGTCATCGCGCAGAACAGGAAAGCCTACCATGACTATTTCATCGATGACAAATACGAGGCCGGCATTGAGCTTGCGGGCACCGAGGTCAAATCGGTCCGTCTGGGGAATGTGAATCTGAAAGATTCGTTCTGCATCGCCAAAGACGGGGAGATCTATATCTACGGAATGCATATCAGCCCCTACGAGAAGGGGAATATCTTCAACAAGGATCCCCGCCGCACCCGCCGCCTCCTGATGCACAAAAGGGAGATTCTGCGGCTGCAGGCGAAGATCCAGCAGGACGGCTTCGCCATCATTCCGCTGTCGGTCTACCTCAAACACTCCCGGGTGAAAGTGGAGATCGGCCTTGCCCGGGGCAAGAAGCTCTATGACAAGCGGGAGGCCGCCGCGAAGCGCGACGCCAAACGGGAGATGGACCGGGTCGCCAGGGGCCGGTACTGAGATCCGTCCCGGAAACAGAAAGGAAGAGGCATATGAGCAATCCCATCGTGACCATTGAGATGGAGCACGGCGGTGTGATCAAACTGGAGCTGTATCCGGAGATCGCCCCGGAGTCCGTCCGCAACTTCATCTCTCTGGTGAAGAACGGTTTCTACGACGGCCTGATCTTCCACCGGGTCATCTCCGGCTTCATGATCCAGGGCGGCGACCCGCTGGGCACCGGTATGGGCGGCCCCGGCTACTGCATTAAGGGGGAGTTCCGGCAGAACGGCGTGGACAACCGGCTGTCCCACAAGCGGGGCGTGCTGTCCATGGCGCGGTCCCAGTCCCCCAACTCCGCCGGATCCCAGTTCTTCATCATGCATGAGGACGGGCCGTTCCTGGACGGGCAGTATGCCGCGTTCGGCGCCGTGACGGAGGGCATCGAGGTGGTGGACGCCATCGCCGGCGTCCGTACGGATCGGAACGACCGCCCCCTGGAGGAGCAGAAGATGAAGTCGGTCACGGTGGACACTTTCGGCGTGGAGTACCCGGAGCCCAACAAACTCCCGGATCCTTACGGCCGTTAAGAGCACAGCAGTACAGTGCGCGGGCGCTCCCGCAGGGGGGGGTGCCCGCGCCGGGAAAGCCGGATCCGGGATCCGGCGGGTGATTTTGTTTTGATATGGGGGCGTACCGGTTTCGACGGGGATATTGAAGCGGGAAAAGCGGGCGATGGCGCCTGGCCATCTGAAAACGGGCAACTTATAAATTAAAGAACGACGATAATGTAGTTCTCGCTGCGGCTTAACCGCAGCCGTCTGACCGGACAGGGCCACGGGCCCGGATCAGGCGTGATTCAGTGGCGAACATGAGTACGCTAAGCTTTGCGCGTGCCAGGTATCATGAAGCTACCAGACCCCTGAGTGTGACGGTTCACGCCCGGGCGAGGGAATGGAAATAACCGTCTGCGCCCGGAGAAGTTCCCAGGGATGTGTTTTCGGACAGGGGTTCAACTCCCCTCGCCTCCACCAGAGCGCCGGCAGAGGCCGGCGCAGAAAAAGAGATCGGAGATGGTGTATCTCCGATCTCTTTTTTTGCGCGGTGCGGGGACTCCTGTGCCTTTTCCAGCATGGTCTCCTGCACATAGTGATCCGCGTCGGTGGTTGCGGTGAGAGACACGCTCCGCCAGCCGTCCAGCTCGATTTGGATGTCGTAGGTGGCGTCGGGTTTCAGCCACTCCACCTCCCAGTCGCCGAAGTAGTTCGTCTGCGTGGAGACCGTCTCGCCGGTCTCGCGGCAGGTCAGGGTGATGTGTGCGCCGCCTCACTGCCGCGCCGCTTCGCTCCGGCGCCCAGCCCGTGCGTTCCGGTTTTTCAGCGTGAGCCTGACGGCGCCGGGCAGTTTCGTGACTCTCGGGGCGGGCAGACCCGCCT
>CAYRAG010000029.1:15256-23445 GCA_964422185.1 uncultured Oscillospiraceae bacterium | reverse complement strand
CGCAGGAGGTCTTGCAGGCGGACTGGCAGGAAGTCTGGCACTCGCCGCAGCCGCCGGTTACCGTGGTGGCCTTCAGGTCGCGCGTCTCAATGGTCTTGATTCTTTTCATGGAACTGCTCCTTTCGTGTCCGGAAACCCGGGCGTCGTTCTACGCGGTATTATATCCCGGAACCGGGCCATCGTCAATCTGAAAATCCTCAGGTTCCCAGCTGCGTCCACAGGTCGTTGTACAGCGTGCGGGTCTCCAGCGGGAGCCCCTCGTACATCTCGCAGCGATCCAGCACCTCCTGGGGCGTGACCAGGATATTGTAGAGATCCGGATCCAGCGGCTCGCCGTACTGCTCTTCATACCAGGCGGGGTACTGCTCCAGCGCCTCCTGATTGGGGGAGGCGTACCAGATGTAGTCCATATTCCGCAGGCTGCTCTCCGTGGAGGCCAGGAAATTGATCCACTTCATGGCGTTGTCGTAGTGCGGCGCGTCTTTCAGCACACACATGGCGTCCACAAACCAGTTGGAGCCCTCCTCCGGGATGACGAACGCGAGATCCTCGTTGTTCTCCAGCATGGTCAGGTAGTCCCCGGCGTAGTAGGTGGCGATGGCGGCGTTGCCGCCCTCCATGGTCTGCATCACCTCGTCCATCACCCGGGCCTGGAACACCCCCCGGCGGTTGGCGTCCGCCAGGACATCGTACGCCGCACGGATCTCGTCCGGATTGGTGGTGTTCACGGAGTAGCCCAGGTAGAACAGCGCCTCGCCCAGGGCGTCCCGGGAGTTGTTGATGAGCAGCACGCGGCCCGCGTTGTCGTCCGAGTAGAGGGAGGACCAGCTGGTGATCTCCCCGTCCACCATCTTCGTATTGTAGATAATCCCCAGCGTACTCCAGCTATAGGGCACGGTATAGAGATTCTCCGGGTCGTAGGACAGGTGCTTAAAGCGGTCGTCGATTTTCTCAAAGTTGGGGATCTGGCTGTAATCCAGCGGCTCCAGCCTGTCCTCCTCAATCAGCTGGGCGATCATGTAGTCTGAGGGCACGATGACATCGTAGTCCGCGCCGCCGTTGGCCAGCAGGGAGTACATGGTCTCGTTGGAGTCCGTCGTCTGGTAGTTGACCCGGATTCCGGTGGCCTCCTCAAATTCCCCGATCAGGTCGGTATCGATATACTCGCCCCAGGAGCACACATTGACCACCGGCTGGGAGGAGGTGTACGCGGCCAGGGAGGAGACGGCGATGACGAACAGGCAGCAGGCGGCGACCAGGCCGCCCCGGCGCACCCATCTGCCTCCGGGCGAGGACAGAAACCGGGCGAATTTCCCCTCTCCGCGCCGCCGTTTCGCTTTCTTCCCGGCGCCCGCCCGCTCCGGGGCCCGCTCCGCCCGGGACTCCCGCATGCTGTTGATCACCAGCAGCACCATCACCGTGAGGAACAGCAGGGTGGACACCGCGTTGATCTCCGGGGTGATGCGCCGCTTCGTCATGCCGTAGATCGTCATGGCCAGCGTGGAGGTGGAGGATCCCGCGGTGAAGTAGGAGATGACAAAGTCATCCACACTCATGGTAAACGCGATCAGCGCACCGGACACAATCCCCGGCTTGATCTCCGGCAGAATGACCCGGCGGAACGCCTGGAACCAGGTGCAGCCGAGATCCATGGCCGCGTCCACCAGATTTCGATCCATCTGGCGCAGCTTCGGGCCTACATTTAAAATCACATAGGGGATGTTGAAGCAGATATGCGAGAGCAGCAGCGTCACCAGCCCCAGGTGGAGGTGCTCCGGCAGGACGAACAGGCTCTGGTGGGCGTTAATCCAGCCGGCGATACTCTCCCAGCCGTTGAAAAACGCCACGAAGAACAGGCACAGGCTGACGCCGGTGACGATATCCGCATTCACCATGGGGATGTTATTCACGGCCATCAGGGTCTCCCGCCAGCGCCGGCGGCGCAGGGAGTACAGCCCGATGGCGGCGAAAGTGCCGGCCACGGTGGAGATGGCGGTGGCCAGCAGGGAGACCAGCAGGGTAGTCGCCACACTCTCCAGAATCAGCCGGTTGTGGAACAGCTCTCTGTACCAGTGCAGGGAGAACCCCTGCCAGACCGCGGAGCTGTCCCCGGCGTTAAACGAGAAGATAATCAGCAGGAAGATGGGGATATACAGAAACAGAAAGACCAGGCCGATAAAGAACCGGCTGCCCAGGCGGTGCTTCGTTTTCATAGCATCACCGCCTGTTCTTCCCCTTCTCCGAAGTGGTTCATCACCACCATGCACGCCACCACAATGACCATCATCACCATGGAGATCGCGGCGCCCAGGTGGGGATTATAAGCGCCTCCCAGAAACTGCTGCTCAATCAGATCCCCCAGCATCGTCTGTTTTCCGCCGCCCAGCAGGCGGGAGATGGCAAAAGTGGACACCGAGGGGACAAAGACCATGGTCACGCCGGACAGCACGCCCGGAAAGGACAGGGGGAGAATCACCCGGCGGAACACCCCGGAGGAGTCCGCGCCCAGATCCCGGGCCGCCTCCAGCAGAGAGCGGTCCAGCTTGAGGATGACCGAATAGATGGGCAGGATCATGAAGGGGAGGTAGTTGTAGACCATGCCCAGCACCACGGCGCCGGGCGTGCGCAGCATCTGGAAATACTCAATCGAGGAGCCTGTGACGCGGTTGTACAGGTCGATCAGCCCGATGTTCCGGAACAGCTGATTGAGCAGCCCGTTATTCTCCAGAATGGACATCCAGGAGTAGGTGCGCAGCAGGAAATTCATCCACATGGGGAGCATGATCAGCCCCATGGCCACGCGCTGGAAGCGGGGCCCCTCTCTCGCCATCAGGTAGGCGACGGGGTATCCGATGAGCAGGCAGATCACCGTCGCCACAATCGCCAGCCAGAACGACCTGCCGAACACATTGAGATACAGGCCCATCCCGGTGAAATTCTCCATGGTGAACTGCCCGTTCAGATCCGTGACGGCGTAGACCGCCATGATGAAGATAGGCACCACCACGAAGAACGCCATCCAGATCACATAGGGGATGGACAGCCAGGAGAGCTTATTCCTCATATCGCTCCTCCTCTTCGCCGTCCTCCTCCGGGAGATCCGGATTGTTGATCTCGTCATACTCCTCGGAGTAAGAGGAGTAGTCCCCAAACATCCCGGAGTACCGGCTTTTCTTCATCACATGGATGCCGTCCGGTTCGATCCGGATGCCGATATCCGAACCCACGGGACACAGATCCGTGGTCTGGATCAGCCATTTAAAGCCGTAGAAGTCCACGATGATGTCGTACTGCATCCCCTTGAAGGTCACATTCGTCACCGTGCCTTTCAGCTGCCCCTGATCCACAGGCACGATATCCACATCCTCCGGCCGGATCACCACATCCACCGGCTCGTCCGGCGCGAAGCCGCCGTCCACGCACGGGAACCGCCGGCTGAAGAACTCTACCACGCCGTCCCCGCGCATGATGCCGTCAATGATATTGGACTCGCCGATAAAGTCCGCCACAAAGGCGTTTTTCGGCTCGTTGTAGATATCCTCCGGGGTGCCGATCTGCTGAATCGTGCCCTTGTCCATCACGACCACGGTGTCGGACATGGCCAGCGCCTCCTCCTGGTCGTGGGTGACATTGACAAAGGTAATCCCCATGGCCTTCTGGATATGCTTGAGCTCATTTTGCATATCCTTGCGCAGCTTCATGTCCAGCGCGCCCAGCGGCTCATCCAGGAGGAGCACTTTCGGGCGGTTCACCAGCGCCCGGGCAATGGCCACCCGCTGCTGCTGCCCGCCGGAGAGGGAAGTGGTTTTGCGCTTCTCAAAGCCTTTCAGATTCACCACTTCCAGCATCTCCATCACACGGGAGCGGATCTCCTCCTCAGGCAGCTTCACCTTATTCCCCTTATCGTCCGTGCGCGGCACGCGCAGTCCGAACGCGATATTCTCGAACACATCCAGATGCGGGAACAGGGCGTATTTCTGGAACACCGTATTCACCGCCCGCTTATGCGGCGGGACAGAATTAATCCTCACGCCGTCAAAAAAAACATCCCCAGAGGTCGGCATCTGAAAACCACCGATAATCCGAAGCGTGGTAGTTTTGCCGCACCCGCTGGGCCCGAGCAGTGTGAGGAATTCCTGATCCTGAATATTCAGATTGATGTTATCGAGAACGACCTCGCCGTCGAATGCCATGGTGCAGTCCACAAGGCGGATCAACTCCCTGGACATGAGTCCTCCCCCATTTCCGAAAAAGTGTTTTCAGCTCCCTCGATATGTTCGCCCGGCTTGGAGACCGACCCCTGTTGAGCCGGTATACTCCGGGGGGCCGGGCTTTCACGAATAGCGATATGGACTATAACATTTCAGAGAAACCATGTCAATTAGTTTGACGGAAAAATCGGGGCCGTCCGCGAATTTTCTCCGCCCTCATCCAGGCCCGTCCGCTCCGGCATCATATACCCGCGAAGACCGCACCGGTCCGTCCGGCGGTATGCGCAAAAAGAAACACCGGATCGGCCGTAACGGCTGACCCGGTGTGATAAACGAAACCGCGCTGTCCACGCGCACGGCGGCCCATGCAGCGTTCCGGAGGGGAGTCCGCGGATCCGGACGGAACAGAAACGCGATGTCCCCGTACCTGTTTTTGAGGTTCTGACATGCCTCTTCAAAGCCCTCCTGGCGCACCGCCTCCGCCCCGGCGATGCGTTTTCCTCATCAGCTGCCGGCCGGACAGGCGGTACATGGTCTGTTGCCTCTTTCCGGCGGCTGCGGAACCCGCGGACTGGGTTTGAAAACGCGGTCAGTCCGGCGCCTGAGGCAGCGTGAACTGCTCTCCATCCTGCAACAGGATGACTTTCTCCTCCGGCAAAAGTTCGGAAAGCCTGTCCGGCGTGCTGCCGTGGATGGGGATGACCCCGATTTTCGGGTTTACCTCCCTGCACAGCGCCGCGATATCCTCCGGCCACGCGTGACCGCTGGTGTGGAGGATCTTCATGTTCTCTTTTGCCAGATATGAGGAGAGCTCCTCGTCCTGCTCCAGATAGCCCTCCCACATGGAGTAGATGGTCAGGCTCCGGCCGCGGTAGCGATCCAGAAGCCGGGAGAACAGGGGCCCGCGCCGGATCAGCATGCAGAAACCCCGATCCTCCATCAGCGGATCCAGATTTGAGCCGTAACTGAGCACATGGGAGAAGTCGTAGAGCGGACTTCTGGAAGCGTACCGCTCGTGCACGATATCCAGCAGATCCTTTTGATAGTTGTCGCAGACGAACAGACGCCCCCGGGGATTGGCGTGGTAGAACAGGCCGATCCGGTCGATATTTGTACTGGAGCACATCACAAAAACATATTTGTACTCCCGCATGACTTCCCTCGCCTGCGCCTGCAGTTCCCGTTCGCTGACCATCGGCGTGTCGTCGCCGGAGAGGCTCGTGGTTTCGCAGATCACGCAGTCGATATCCTGCGCGTACCGGCGGAGCATCGGCAGCGTTTTTGCGCCCCGGAAACCGTGCAGACGAAAATCCCCGGTATGGAGCACCCGTTTCCCGTCGGCCTCAATCAGAAACATGCAGGAGTCGAGCGCGGAGTGATCCACGATAAACGGCGTCACGGAGATATCGCCAATCTGCACTTTCCGCAGGGGAGAGCAGGGGAGGATGGACTCCGCGATCTTCCGGCAGTCCGGGTCTGTCCGTGCGAGGTAGCGCAGAAAGATCTCCCGCGCCGTGGCCGCCATATAGACGGGCATACCGGGCCTCACCTCCCGCAGCCGCCCGGTGTGATCCCCGTGATAGTGGGTGAAAAAGAGGGCGCTGTCCGGGCAGCCGTCTGATGTCAGACCCGGAATCGGGCCCGGCGGCGTCTGCGCCTCTTCCCCCGGCAGATCAGCGCCGAAGTCGATGAACACCTGAGCCCTGTCTGTCGCGATCTCCGTGGCACATCCGCCAATCTGGTGTGTGCCCCGGTGGATGGTGATCTGCATGGAATCCGTTTACCCTTCCTTTCGGTATGGTATCTGTCTGAGAGGCGAACCCGCCGGGCGGATCAGGCAGATTCGAAACCTTCCGTGTAGGGATACAGTTTTACCCCCAGCTTATCCATTAACTGGCGGGTGTAGGAATCCACATCTTCACTGTACTCCAGGCTGGCACAGGAGTTTTCCTCGACAAGGATCGCGGCCTGGATGTCGGACACGCCGCCCATCTTCCCGTATTTGTCATCAAACTCCTGTTTCAACTTCTCCTGGCCAATCTGCTTCAGGTAGGTATATATCTCCAGAACGGCGCGGATCAGCGTTTCCCCGCTTCCCGGAGCTTTCAGCTCGACCAGAGATAGCACCTGACTTTTGGCGTGGTAGCAGACCAGATCTACCTTTCCCGCCACATCTTCTTGCTTTCCTTTCAGAGGCACCTGGTAGTCCACCACTTTCCCCAGATCCCCCAGATCCCGCTGATCCTGATCCAGGCCATAATTCCTGAACAGCTTGAGCGCCAAACGCTCCTCTTTCCGGTTGGAATCCTCTCTTTCCGTCTCCCCGTCGTGCCCTGCGACAAAATAGGGATGGCCCCGGCGGACGGGGGAGATGCCATTCATCAGCTCGTCCAGTTTTCCCTCTGTGCTCAGGATCCCCTGCGCAAAGCATTCCGCACGCGTCTTCGCGCAGCAATTCGAACGATACCAGGTCTCGGCAGGTTCGTTCAACGCATCCTGTACCATTTCTTCCCTGCGTCCCATTTCAGCTTCTGCTCCTGTTCTGATCTGTGCTGTTTTCAGGATTGAGGAACGGAGAGGAGAGTGCGCGGGAGTTCCCGCACAGTCTCCTCTCCGTATGGAGGCCCTCTAAAGTGACTCTCCCTTATCAGGGCCTCCGGCTGCTCCGGCTGTTCATCTCCTCAAGAGTCTGAGTAGTGAGATGGTCATTGCCTGACGGCCTGCCTATTGACAGGCAAATAGATCGATCTGATACCGCGATATCAGTCGATTGGCTAAATATACCATGGAATTTATCCGTAAGCTGGATTGCGCCCTCGAGAATCACATGATTCCCGTCGTGGACTCTGGCAATGATTTCCAGATTCGGCAAATCCGCCCCGTCCAGCTCAGACTCATCCCATGTGATTTGCAGCGGGACTGCCACCGTTTTTCTCACGGGTTTCCGTTCCGCCGCATTCTCCGGTTCCGGCTCTGGTTCTGTCTCCGGCTCGGGTGTCGAGGAATCTCTCATGTCCAACAGCCGGATGCCGTCTTTGCTCAGATAGCGCCATACGGCGAAAAGCGGGACATCCAGAGTCTCTGCCAGAAGCGCACCTGTCCAGTAGGGGTGCCCGTCTGGCGGCTTACTGAGAACGGTTTCCCGAAGACGCTCCCGGAACGGTTCCCCGAACACGCCGGCGGCTTTGCCCCTGGGAAGATTCTGCAATCCCTCAACTCCGTGTTCCACAAAGCGATCCCGCCATTTGATCACCGTCGCCTGTCGTTCCCCGAGGGAATCCGCAATGTCCTTGATCCTGGTTCCCCTGATACACTCCAACACCATGTCGGCTCTCGTCGCAAGCCGGGGGTTGTCGGTGCAGCCGGCCAGTCTCTGCAGTTCGGAGAATTCGCTTTCAGAGCAGGAGATTGGGCTATAGTGGCGAGCCATGATATCCTCCCTCCGTCAATGTCGGTGGTCAGTATAGACTGACTTTGCAGAAAATGCAAGGCTTTGTAAATGTATTGATGGGATCTTATTCGGCCATGAAACTCATCATGACAGGCATTTACCGTATGAAGTTCCGCGGGGACATCTACAGGAACCTGCGGCCCCTGGAAAAAGCGGCCGGTGACGGCTCGGAGGAGCAGTCCGACCTGGATGTGTTCTCCCTGGAGAGTTTTGAACACATCGCCTGTGTGATGGCGAAGTACGCGAACCCACCTGTTCCCGATACGCCGGAGGAATGGCCGGATCTCTTCGCCCGCCTGTCCTCATGCCTGCCAGTACCTCCGGACTGTCTCCTGCGCCGTTTGCGGATCCAGATGGAACAGAAACGCCAGATCCCTGGAGACCTCTTCCGCATTCCCATACCTGTTTTTGAGCGCCCTGACAACAGTGAGATAGCATTCCTCACGGCCCTCGGCGCGGCCCTCCTGGCGCACTGCCTCGGTCTCGGCGCGGATATGATTTTCCATGACCAGCTGCTGGTCAAACAG
>CAYRAG010000029.1:0-15156 GCA_964422185.1 uncultured Oscillospiraceae bacterium | reverse complement strand
CGGCGCGGATATGATTTTCCATGACCAGCTGCTGGTCAAACAGGCTGTACATGATAGTTTACCTCCCTCCGCCGGGATACCGGGGATGGTACGCAAGGGAAAGGGGGCGCATCAGAGCGCCGCCCTTTCCCGATGCGTCGGGTGTCAGGCATCCCAGTACCGCCGTACTTCCTCTTCCGCGGCCTGCGATGTCAGATTGAACAGAAACGCCAGATCCCTGGCGGCCTCTTCCGCGTCCCCGTACTTGTTTTTGAGTGCCTTGACTACGGTGAGGTAGCCCTCCTCACGGCCCTCCTCACGGCCCTCGGCGCGGCCCTCAGCACGGCCCTCCTGGCGCGCTGCCTCGGTCTCGGCGCGGATATGATTTTCCATGACCAGCTGCTGGTCAAACAGGCTGTACATGATCCCGTTTACCTCCTTCTTCCGTGCGGTCATAAACTGCGACAGGATGTTGTTCTCGATGCAGATACGCACAATCTCTTTGGCTGCTTCCTGTGTCCTTCCGTGCTTCTTCCGCTCCTCATCCGCGATCCTGCAAAAACGGATATACTGGTCAATGATGTCGTCCGTTCCCCTGTAGCGCAGTACTTTCACCTCGGTATCCGTCTGGCAGCGCCTGTTGCACAGTTCAGACAAACGCAGGACATCAGGGATACCGCTCTCTTCTCCGGGGTAGATGACATATCCCTCATTCCCGGGCCAGAGAGGAATCCCGCGAGCGGAGTACCTGTCGATCCTCTGTTCATCGAAATAGTCCTCATACTCCCTGCCCGTGTACATGAGCAGCCGCCCCGCGATACTGGGGGAAAAGCTGGACTGCGCCTCTACCATGATCAACTGATCCCGGACGAGAAATCCAAGGTCATTGTACATCCCTGAGGTGATGATGTTCTGCAAGGTAACCAGATGGAGATCCTTCATGGTCACATCCGTATCCTCCGGGTGAAGAGAACGGTAGAGCTGCAGGGTGTACTCCGGCTGGCCGAACAGGAAAGTGAACACGGAATCCTTGACCTTGCGGAACAGTTTCATAGCCATCAGAACGATTTCCTCCTTTTTCATTATAGTCCCAGGCTGGCCGGGACGCAAGCAAAACTCTGTGACAAAGCGTGCCAGAGTCAGACGGTGCGCCGTTTTCGCCGCATCTGTCCGCCTGCCAGATCCTCCGGATACCGGGTTGTTTTTCTCCCTGCTGCCGGTTTCCCGCGATCCGGCGGGAATTGCCGGAAACGGGGAGACCGGGATCCGGGCCAGCCCCCAGGCATGCCAACCGTGACGCATCCGCGTCCCGGAGGCTGCCTGGCAGTTTTTCCTCTGCCCCGCTTTCGACGCGGCACAACCGGTGATGGCTGTGTCCGGGAAAAACGGGATTTTCTGCCTCATGTCTTTCGGAGTTGTGCGCTTTCGCGCACCTCCTCCTGCCGTATTCCGCGGCGGTACGGATCACGGCTGCCGCATCTGGAAAGAATCCGGGAGCGGCTGTCCGAGAACTGTTTCCGGCCTGCCGCTGCGGTTTGGTTTCCGCCTTCAGTCCAGATACCAGTGCGGATAGAGAGAATCGCGCTGCGACCCGTCCCGGTTCCCGCCGTGCGGGGAGTTGCGCTCCGGATATCCGCGGCGGTTGGGTTCCCTCGCCTGATCCGGCTCTTTTTCCTCCCCGCGGTGGTGCGGGCAGATCCCGGAGTACGCACTGTCGCACGGATCCCCGCTCTGGCGTCCGCCGCATCCGATTCCCATATCCTGTGTTCCACTCATTTCTGTTTTCCTCCTATCTTCTTGATGTTTTCCTCCTGAGTCGAGCGGCAGTTCTTTCTATGCAGAAACCGGGAAGTTTATCAGGGGAGGAGAAGAGACGCTTTTGCGGATCCGCGCAAAAAACAAGCCTGCGCTGAATCCGCAGCGGGCGGATCCGGTTCAGGCTTTTGTTCCGGAGATTCACAGTCCGGGTTTCGGGAGAGGTTCAGGTCCTGTCCGCGGCGCGGATAAAAAAACGGGAGAGGGCGTTCAGCCCTCTCCCAGGGAATAGTCCGGAAAGCATTCCCGGACGAAATCCACATCGCTGACCTGCCAGACGCGCCCGTTGAGGTATTCCAGCGGCCCGGCGTCCGTGGTGAAATGAAATTCCAGCCGGTAGGAGTACAGAGCCTGCCGGCCGCCGTGCTCATCGTCCCGCGCCCTGCCGTACTTGCCGTCCCCCAGCAGGGGGCGGCCGGCGGCGGCGAACTGGGCGCGGATCTGGTGCGTCCGGCCGGTGACGAGGTCGCACTCCAGGAGGGACAGACCGCCGCGCACCGCCAGCGTGCGGTAGCGGGTCACGGCGGTGCGGGCGCCGGGAACCGGGCGGTCGAAGACGGTGACTCTGGCGCACTGTTCGTCCTTGACAAGGTAGCCTTTCAACACCCCGTCCGGAGGGGTCATGCGCCCGCGGATGGCGCACAGGTACAGTTTGACCAGCTCCCGATCCCGGATCTTCTGGTTCATGACCCGCAGGGTCTCCGCGTTCTTGGCGGCGATGACGATGCCGCCGGTGTTCCGGTCGATGCGGTTGCACAGCGCCGGCGCGAATGAGTTTTCCCGGTAGGGGGACCACTCTTTCTTCTGGTAGAGGTAGGCCTGGATGTGGGTGATGAGCGTGTTGACCCGCTCGTGTTCGTCCGGGTGAACCAGCAGACCCGGCTGTTTGTTTACCAGCAGCAGGTTTTCGTCCTCGTAGACGATGTCCAGCCTGGGCCGGAACACGGAGAGGAAGGCGTTCTCCGGGGTGGGCCGGTCAAAAAACTCATCATTGATATACAGCTGGAGCACATCGCCCTCGCGCAGCCGGTCGTCCCGCTTTGCGGCTTTCCCGTTTGCCTTGATCCGCTTGAGCCGGATGTACTTCTGCGCCAGGGGGGCAGGGAGCAGGGGGAGCGTCTTGGCAAGCCAGCGATCCAGGCGCTGGCCCGCGTCGTTTTTCCCGATGACAAACTCTTTCAGGGCTGTCTCCTCCTTTCCGCCGGGGCGGCAGATGGGTGTTCCGGAACAACTATAGCAGAAAACCACACGGTTGTCCACCTTCCGCCCGCCGCTTCGCCTTCTGGAAATTCCCGCGCTTTCCTGTTTTCATTTGCCCGGAAAGGTGGTACAATGACGCCTGGCTCATCCCGCCCGATAGGACAGTCCGGCGGGATCCCGGCAGTACACGCACAGGAGAGGAGACTGCAGAAATGAGCGATCCAGGAGAAGACAACCGGAACCCGGAAGACCGGAATCCGGAGGAGCAGAAAAATGAGGGCCGCCCCGCGGAGGAGCGGGGGAATGAGATCCGCGGCCAGGAGGACTCGGAGACCATCATGGTCTACATCAACCCGGAGACGCTCCAGAGCCTGACGGAGATGGCGCAGGACAGGGAGCGCACGCTCCAGGCGCTCATCGAGAGCGCCGAGATGGGGGACGAGGAGGATCAGTACGAGCTGGGCAGGCGGTACCTCTTCGGCGACGGCACGGAGCGCAATGAGGAGCTGGGCTACCAGTGGCTGACCCAGGCGGCGGAGAACGGACATATCGCGGCGCAGTACCAGCAGGCGGTGTGCCTGATGCACGGCGTCGGGACGAAGGAGGATTTTGTCCGGGGGATTGAACTGCTGTCGGAAGCGGCGGATTCGGGATATCTCCCCGCGGTGTGCGAACTGGGGCTGTGCTACGAGCTGGGCAGCGGCGTGGAGATGGACAAGGACAGGGCCGCGGAGCTCTACCGGGAGGCGGCGGATTCGGATTACGCCCCCGCCCAGTGCAACCTGGGGTTCTTCTACCTCCGGGGCATCTCGGTGGAACAGGACTACCAGGAGGCGGTGGCCTGGCTGACGCGGGCGGCGGAGCAGGACTTCCCCCGGGCGCAGTCCCTGCTGGGCGACTGCTACCGCCTGGGCATGGGCGTGGAGGAGGACATCGGCAGAGCGCTGGAGCTGTACCGGAAAGCGGAGGCGCAGGGGAGCGACGACGCCATGTGCGCCCTGGGGATCTGTTATGACGCCGGAATCGGCGTGAAAGAGGATCTGGACACCGCGGTCGGGTATTTCCGGAAAGCCGCGGAAGCGGGCAGCGGCCAGGGCGAGTATCTGCTGGCGCAGTGCTACGAGTTCGGCCACGGTGTGGAGAAAGACGAGAAAAAAGCGTTTGAGCTCTACCGGATGTCCTGGGAGGAGGAGTTCCCGCCCGGTATCTGCGCCTGCGGTCTGTGCTACGAGCGGGGATCCGGCGTGGAGCAGGATCAGGAGAAAGCCGCGCTGCTCTACCGCCAGGCCGCGGATCTGGGCTATGCCACCGCCCGGTGCAATCTGGGCTTCTGCTATCTCAACGGCATCGGCGTGGAGAAGGATCCCGTCAAGGGGGTCGCCTGGCTGGAGAAGTCCGCGCAGGACGGACATACCCGGGCGATGGTTCTGCTGGGCAGCTGCTATGAGGACGGTACCGGCGTGGAGCAGGATCCCGTCAGGGCCGTGGAGTACTACCGGCAGGCCAGGGAGAACGGAAACACCCAGGGCACCTGCTGCCTGGGCCTGTGCTACGAGTGCGGCATCGGCGTGGATCAGGATCCGGAAAAGGCGGTGGCGCTCTACCGCGAGGCGGCGGATCAGGGCAACGACACCGCGATGACGAATCTCGCCCACTGCCTGCTCCACGGGGTAGGCGCGGAACGGGACGAGAAAGAGGCGATCCGCTGGCTCAGGATGGCGGCGGACGAGGACAATGCCCGCGCCATGATGATTCTGGGCGACTGCTACCTGTGGGGCGTCGGCGTGGCGAAGAACGAGAAGAAAGGCGCAAAGTGGTACCGGAAATCCCATGAGCTGGGTTTCCCGCCCGGCACCAGCAGCCTGGGAATGTGCTACGAGGACGGCCTCGGCGTGAAGAAGGATACGGCGAAAGCCGTGGAACTCTACCGCGAGGCGGCGGATGCGGGGGATCTCCAGGCGATGTGCAATCTGGGCCTCGCGTACCTGAGCGGCCTGATCCCGGACGGGGATGAGGAAGACGGGCTGGACTGGCTGACCATGGCCGCGCTCGGTGGCTTTCCCCGCGCCATGATGATTCTGGGCGACTGCTACTACGACGGCGATCTGGTGGAGCAGGACAGGGCGAAAGCGATCGAGTGGTACGAAAGGGCGCATCAGATGGGCTACGACCCCGCCACCTGCTCCCTGGCCACATGTTACGGCCTCGGGGACGGCGTGGAGAAGGATGAGGCCCGGGCGCTGGAACTGCTCCATGAGGCGGCGGCGGACGGATATCCCCGGGCCATGGTGCTTCTGGGCGACTGCTACTTCAACGGCGATCTGGCGGAGCAGGACAGGGCGAAAGCGGTCGAGTGGTACGAAAAAGCGCATCAGATGGGCTACGCGCCCGCCGCCTGCTCTCTGGGTGTGTGCTACGAATCCGGGGGCGGCGTGGAGAGAGACCCGGTTCGGGCGACCCGGCTGTACCGCGAGGCGGCGGAGGCGGGCGATACCCGCGGCATGTGCTATCTGGGCCTCTCCCTGGGTGAGGGGTCCGGCGTGGAGGCCGATGAGAAAGAGGCCGCGGACTGGTTCCGGAAAGCCGCGGAAGACGGCAGCGCCAAAGGCATGGTTCTGCTGGGGGAGTGCTATTACAACGGAAACGGCGTGGAGCAGGACTACGCGAAGGCGGCGGAGTGGTACCGGAAATCCTGCGAGATGGGCAGCCCCGAGGGCGCCAACGCCCTGGGACTGTGCTATGAGTACGGGGATGGCGTGGAGATGGATGAGGCGAGGGCGAAAGAGCTGTATGCCGAGTCCGCTCAGGCGGGCTGCGCGCCCGCGATGTGCAATCTGGGCCACTGCTACATGGCGGGAATCGGAACAGAGAAGGACGAGAAAAACGCCGTGCGGTGGTATGAGCGGGCCGCCAATGAGGGAAACGGCCGGGCGTACTGCCTGCTGGGCGATTGCTATCGGTACGGAGACGGCGTGGAGAAGGATGAGACCAGGGCTGTCGAAATGTACCGGAAAGCCGTGGAAATGGGCTTCTTTCCCGCTGCGTGCGCCCTGGGACTGTGCTACGAGGAAGGCTGCGGCGTGGAGCGGGATCCCGCCCGTGCGGCGGAACTGTACCGGGTGGCCGCGGAGGATGGTTACACGGAAGCGCAGTGCAACCTCGGCTACTGTTACTTTGTGGGCATCGGGGTGGAGCAGGACGACGAAGAGGCGCTTGCGTGGTTCCGGAGAGCCGCATCCCAGGGCTCTCCCCGGGCCATGTACTTCGTGGGCCGGTGCTACAACGAGGGTCTGGGCGTGGAGGCGGACTGTTCCACTGCCTGTGACTGGTACAGCAGGGCGCTGGAAGGGGGATACACTCCGGCGGCGCTCACACTGGCGCTCTGCTACAGGTACGGAGAGGGCAGAGAGGAAGATTTGCCCAGGGCCGCGCAGCTGCTTACCATCGCCGCCGAGGACGGTGATCGCCAGGCGCAGCGCTTCCTGGGGGAGTGCTATGAAGACGGCACAGGCGTGGAGGAGGATATGGAGAAAGCGGTGCAGTGGTACCGGCGGTCGGCGGAGGCCGGCGACATGATCTCCATGTTCCGACTGGGTTGGTGCTACAGCGAGGGCACCGGGGTGGAAAAGGACGACCGCAAGGCGTTCCGCTGGTTCTCCCGCTCCGCCAGAGAGGGGTACGCGCCTGCCATGAGCAGAGTGGGCACCTGTTACATCGAAGGGGAGGGCGTGGCTGAGGATCCCGTCAGGGCGGTGAAGTGGTACCTCCGCGCCGCCGACGCGGGCGACGGCACGGGCATGTACAATCTGGCCTACTGCTACGCCAGCGGCCTTGGCACCGACGCGGATCTGAAAAAGGCCGTTTACTGGTACCGGAAAGCGGCGGAGGCCGGCAGCACGGACGCCATGTACAACCTGGGTGTGATGTACGAGACCGGGGAATACGGCATGAAGCGGGATCCGAGCAGGGCGTTTCACTGGTACCGGGAAGGCGCCTCCGCCGGCGACCCGGATTGTATGTACGAGGCGGGCTGCTGCTATGCGAGGGGCTTCGGGACACAGAAAAACCAGGCCAGGGCCCTGGCGATGTTCTCCGAGGCGGCGCAGGCCGGGGAGCCGCAGAGTATGTACGAGCTGGGCAGGTGCTATGAGAAGGGCCTGGGCGTGAAAGCAGACCGGCAGAAGGCCCGCGAGTACTACCGGAAGTCCGCGGAGAGCGGTTATGAGCCGGCCAGGCGGGCGCTGGCGCCCCGCAACCGGAAGCGCAGGGGCAGGAACTGAGCGGGAGAAATCACGCGCCGCTCTGCGCTGACCCGCCCGCATCCCCGGGCCTGGCGGGATTCCCGCGGCCCGGGGGTGCGAAAGTACGGTTTTCGTTGCGAAACACGCCGGAGGGGCCCGGAACTGCGGATCGGATCCCCGAAAAAAACGGCGGAAAACGCGGAAAATGTTTGACAAACGCACCGGGCATCTCTATAATATCTGCCGTACGATTTTGCGAGGTGTGCCATGAAGCTCGATTTAAAGGAGATACTTCAGGTTCCCGGCGCCAGCATTCCCTTTGACTACGCGATGGATCTCTCCTGGCTGGAGCTCTACGGGAGCCGGCCCGTGGCCGAGCCGCTGCGGGTTTCCGGCGTCGTGCGCAACATGGCCGGCGCCCTCTGTCTGGAGGGTACGGCGTCGTCCCCTCTGCATCTCACCTGCGACCGCTGCGGAAAGCCGTTTGTCCGGGAGAAGACCGTCTCCCTGGACACCCTGCTGGCCACGAAGCTGGAGGATGAGGAGAACGAGGACGAGATTGTCCTGCTGGACGGGACAGAGCTGGATCTGGACGAGGTGGCGCAAAGCGCGTTCATTCTCGGAATGGACACGAAAAATCTGTGCAAAGAAGACTGCAAAGGGCTCTGCGCCCGATGCGGTGCGGATCTGAATCTGGGGCCCTGCGGCTGCAGACCGGAGATCGATCCGAGACTGGCGGCGCTTGCGCAGCTGCTGGAAGACAGCGGCGGCCGGGACGGTTCCGCCGAAGACCCTCAGCGGGGTCAGGAAGCCTAAGGAGGTGTCAGCATGGCGGTTCCCAAGAATAAGACATCCAAGGCCAGAAGGGATAAGAGACGCAGCTCCGTATGGAAGCTGAAAGCGCCCGGCCTTGTGCAGTGTTCCCAGTGCGGCGCGCTGCATGTGCCCCACCGGGTGTGCCCGGGGTGCGGCAACTATAAGGAACACACCTACAGCGTCTAAAGCGCGGGGACAGGACGGGAAAAACCGGGCGTCCCGCCCGGTGTGAGACAGGAAGGAGGCTTGAGGCCTCCTTTTTGTTTTGCCCGGAATGCCGGCGCGGACAGAGCCCGGACAGGCGGGAATCCGCGGGGAAACGGAGTGTTTTTCTTTTCTTTTTCTCCGGGATGGTGTATACTCTTGAATCGCAAATCAGGGCGACCGGGAGGGGAGCGCATGGCCAACAGGATTACCGGCGTGGACAGGCACAGTCCGGCCAGGCGTGCGGGCGTCCGCACGGGGGAGTCCCTGCTCGCGGTGAACGGCCACCCCATCCTGGATGTGCTGGACTATAAATACTACACCTATGACGCCCTCCTGACCCTCACCCTGCGCACGAAAGACGGCAGGGAGCGCACCGTGCGCGTGCGCAAGGAGGAGGGGGAGGATCCGGGCCTGGAGTTTGACCGCTACCTGATGGACGCCGCCAGAACCTGCGCCAACCGCTGCCTCTTCTGTTTTGTGGATCAGATGCCCCCCGGTATGCGGGAGAGCCTGTACTTCAAGGATGACGACGCCAGACTGTCTTTCCTCCAGGGCAACTATATCACCATGACGAACCTCTCCGAGCGGGAGCTGCAGCGCATCTGCGATCTGCGGGTGTCCCCAATCAATATCTCCGTCCACGCCACGCAGCCGGAGCTGCGGGAGAAGATGCTGGGACACCGGAACGCGGGCGCGTGCCTGGCGATCATGGAGCGCCTGGCCGGCGCGGGGATCACCATGAACTGCCAGATCGTGTGCTGCCCGGAGATCAACGACGGGGCACACCTGCAGCGGACGCTGGAGGATCTGGCGAAGCTGCACCCGGCGGTGCGCAGCGTGTCCGTGGTGCCGGTGGGTCTGACCCGGTACCGGGAGGGGCTGTACCCGCTGCGGGCGTTTACCGGGGCGGAGTCCGCCGCGCTGCTGGATCAGGTGGAGGGGTTTGCCCGGGATCACAGGGAGAAGACCGGCACGCGGCTGGTGTGGTGTTCCGACGAGTTCTATCTCAGCGCCGGGCGATCCCTGCCGGCGCATGAGGAATATGAGGAGTACTTCCAGCTGGAAAACGGCGTGGGCATGCTCCGGCTGCTGGAGCGGGAGGCGTCTCTGGCGCTGGAAAGCCTGGAGCCCGGAACGCCGGCGCCGTCCCCGTTCGCCATCGCCACCGGCACCGCGGCCGCCCCGTTTCTGGAGGAGCTGACGCGCCGCGCCGCCGGGCGGTGCCCCGGGCTGCGCGGCAGCGTATACGCCATTGAAAACCGGTTTTTCGGGGAGAGCATCACGGTGTCCGGCCTGGTGACCGGCGGGGATCTCATGGGGCAGCTGCGGGGCAGGGATCTGGGAGAGCGGCTGCTCATCCCGGCCAACATGCTCCGCGCCGGCGAGGAGGTCTTCCTGGACGATGTGACACTGTCCCAGGCCAGCGGGGCGCTGGGCGTGCCGGTGATCCCGGTGGAGCAGGACGGCGGCGCCCTCATCGACGCCATGCTGGGGCTCTCTCCGCCGCCCGCGGCGGGCCCTGAGCGGCCGGAGGGGGACGCGGAGTACTTCCGGTACCGCTGAGCGGTGCGGATCCCGGCCGGGGACAGGAAGGAGCGTGACACGGGCGTGAAACCGATAGTTGCCATTGTGGGACGGCCCAATGTGGGCAAGTCCATGCTGTTTAACAAGCTGTGCGGACGGCGGCTGTCCATTGTGGAGGACACCCCCGGCGTCACCCGGGATCGGATCTACGCGGACTGCGAGTGGGGCGGCCGGGAGTTCCACCTTGTGGATACCGGCGGAATCGAGCCGGACAGCGACGACGAGATCCTCACTTTTATGCGCCGCCAGGCGGAGATCGCCATGGAGAACGCCACCGTGATTGTGCTGGTCTGCGACATCCGCACCGGGGTCACCGCCACGGATCAGGAGGTGGCGGCCATGCTGCTGCGCTCCGGCAAACCGGTGGTGCTGGCGGTGAACAAGATGGATCAGGTGGGGCCGGCCAACCCGGATATCTATGAGTTCTACAACCTGGGGCTGGGGGATCCCATCGGGGTGTCCGCCATTCACGGCACGGGCACCGGAGACCTGCTGCAGGCGTGCATCGAGCAGTTCCCGGAACAGGATGAGACGGAGGAGGACGACGGGGAGATCCATGTCGCCGTCATCGGCAGGCCCAATGTGGGCAAGTCCTCCCTGGTCAACCGCATCCTGGGCGAGGAGCGGGTCATTGTCTCCGAAGTGGCGGGCACCACCCGGGACGCGGTGGACACGCCGTTTGAGAACGAAAAGGGCAGATATGTCTTTATCGACACCGCGGGTATCCGCAGAAAGTCCAGGGTGGACGACCGCATCGAGAAATTCTCCGTGCTGCGCTCCACCATGGCCATTGAGCGCAGCGAGGTGTGCGTCATCCTCCTGGACGCCCGGGACGGCGTCACGGAGCAGGACACGAAAGTGGCCGGCATGGCGCACAACGCCGGGAAAGCCAGCATTATCGCGGTGAACAAGTGGGACGCGGTGGAGAAAGACGGGAAGACCATGGATCGGATGCGCGAGGAGATCCGCCGGGATCTGTCGTTCATGGCCTACGCCCCCATCCTCTTCCTCTCCGCCCTCACCGGGCAGCGGGTGGACCGGCTCTTTGATCTCATCAACTATGTCAGTGACCAGGCCTCCCTGCGCATCACCACCGGCATGCTCAACTCCGTGCTGGCGGATGCCACCGCCCGGGTGCAGCCGCCCACGGACAGGGGGCGGAGGCTGAAGATCTACTACATGACCCAGGCCGGCATCCGGCCGCCCCACTTTGTGTGCTTCTGCAACGACGCGAAGCTGTTCCACTTTTCCTACCAGCGCTACCTGGAAAATCAGATACGAACCACCTTCGGCCTGGAGGGCACGCCCGTCCGGATCACCATCCGGCAGAAGGGAGACAGGGAGGGATAAGCCATGGTACTGGAGCAACTGGCGCAGATCGGCGCCGCGGCGGTGCCGCCGGCCCTGCTGATCCTCGTGATCAGCTATTTCTGCGGCTGCTTCAACGGCGCGGTGATTGTCTCAAAGTACATCCTGAAAGACGATGTGCGCAAGCACGGCAGCGGGAACGCCGGACTGACGAACTTCTTCCGCACTTTCGGCGGCCCGCTGACGCTGGTGGTCATCCTCACCGATGTGTTCAAGGCGGTGCTGGCCACTTTCCTGGGTGGCTTCCTGGCCGGCCATCTCCTGGCGGACGACGCCATGATCATTGTGCTGGGCCGGTACTGGGGCGCCCTGTGGTGCCTGCTGGGCCATATGTACCCCGTGATGTTCGGCTTCAAGGGCGGCAAGGGCATCCTGTCCGGCGGCGCCGCGGTGTTTCTGCTGGACTGGCGGGTGGCCGCGGTGGTGTGGCTGGGCTTCCTGGTGCTGGCCGTGGTGACGCGGTATGTCTCTCTGGGCTCCTGCTGGGCCGGCGCGTCTTTCCCGTTCGTGTCCTGGTTTGTCTACCGGGATGCCGTCATCCTCGTGCTGGCGATCCTCATCGGGGGATCCATTCTGTGGAAGCACCGGGGGAATATCAAGCGGCTGGTCACCGGCACGGAGAACAAATTCAGTTTACATAAAAAGTCATAGTAAGGGAGGGGCGCAGGCGTGAAGATCGCGGTACTGGGCAGCGGCGGCTGGGGCACCGCCCTGGCGCTGCTGCTGCTGGAGAACGGACACGATGTGACACTCTGGTCCTATACGCAGGAGGAGAGCCAGGTCATGGCCTCCGCCCATGAAAACCCCATGCTCCCCGGCGTGCCCCTGCCGGACGGGCTGAAGCTCACCGCGGACACCGGCTGTGTCCGGGGCTGCGGGGCGGTGGTCTTCGCCACCCCGTCGTTCGCGGTGCGCACCACGGCGGAGCGGGTGCGGCAGCTGCTGGAGCCCGGCACCCTCCTGGTCTCCGTCTCCAAGGGCATTGACCGGGACACCTCCGAGCGCCTGAGCGAGGTCATCGCGGACTGCGTGCCGCCCGGCTGCCCCGTGGTGGTGCTGTCCGGGCCCAGCCACGCGGAGGAGGTGGGCAGAAAGATGCCCACGGCGGTGGTCTCCGCCTCCGCGGACGAGCAGGCCGCCCGGACGGTGCAGGATCTGTTCATGAACGACCGCTTCCGGGTCTACACCAGCGGGGATCCCGTGGGGGTGGAGATCTGCGCGGCGCTAAAGAATGTCATCGCCCTGTGCGCCGGCGTCTGCGACGGCCTGGGCTACGGGGACAACACGAAAGCCATGCTCATGACCCGGGGTCTGGCCGAGATGTGCCGGCTGGGCGTGGCCATGGGCGGCCGGGCGGAGACTTTCGCCGGCCTGGCCGGCGTGGGCGATCTCATCGTCACCTGCACCTCCATGCACTCCCGCAACCGGCGCTGCGGGATCCTCATCGGGCAGGGCACCCCCGTGGAGCAGGCGGTAAAGGAGATTGGCGCCGTGGTGGAGGGCTACTACGCCGCCGTCACCGCACGCACCCTGGCGCAGAAAGCCGGGGTGGAGATGCCCATCACCGAGGCGTGCTACCAGGTGCTCTACCACGGCAGGGATGTCCGATCCGTGGTGGGAGAGCTTATGGGCCGGAGAAAGCGGGACGAGTCTGAGCCGCGCTGAGAGACCGCGGGCGCGGGGAAGGGGAGAGCGGAATTGAAATATGAGCAGGAATGGGACAGCGACGACCTGTACCGCGCCGTCCTGGAGCTGAAGAGCGTGGACGAGTGCCGCGCGTTCTTCCAGGATCTGTGCTCCGTGCGGGAGCTGCAGGCGATGGAGCAGCGCATCCAGGTGGCGCAGATGCTGGACGACGGCCTGATCTACAATGAGATCCTCGAGCGCACCGGCGCGTCCAGCGCCACCATCAGCCGGGTGAACCGGGCGCTGCACTACGGCGCCGGCGGCTACCGCCTCATCCTCAGGCGTCTGCGGGATGCCGGGACGAGTCAGCCATGAACAGCTACAGCGTGCTGGCGCGCAGCTACGACCAGCTCACCGCGGATGTGGACTACGAGGGTCTGGCGGACTACCTGGAGCGCCACTTCGCCCGGGCGGGCAGGCCGGTGCACACCGTGCTGGATCTGGCCTGCGGCACCGCCTCCCTGACCTGTGTGCTGGCGGAGCGGGGCTATGAGACCATCGGGGCGGATCTGTCCGCGGACATGCTGTCCGTGGCGGCGGAGAAAGCGGAAAAAGTCCGGGGCGAGAAGCCGGTGCTGATCCAGCAGTCCATGGATCAGCTGGATCTGTACGGCACCGTGGACGCCTGCGTGTGCTGCCTGGACAGCGTGAACTATGTGACAAAGCCCAGACTGCTCCAGCGTGCGTTCCAGCGGGTGTACACCTTCCTGGCGCCCGGCGGCGTCTTCCTCTTCGACTGCCGCACGCCGGAAGCCATGGCCGCCATGGACGGCCAGGTGTATCTGGACGAGACGGACGATCTTTTCTGTGTCTGGCGCGTGGAGTACTCCCGGCGCAGCCGGGTGTGCTTCTACGGTCTGGATCTGTTCCGGCGGGAACAGAATCTGTGGCGCCGGGACCGGGAGATCCACAGAGAATTTGCCTACACGCCGGCCGAGCTGACGCAGTTTCTGCACCAGGCCGGCTTTCGGAGCATCCGCCAGTACGGGGATCGGGTGCTGCGCAAACCGGTTCCGAGGGACACCCGGATCTTTTTCGTCGCGGGAAAGGAGAGATAGGCAGCCATGCCGGATACCATAGTACGGGCCATCTCCGCGGACGGCCTGGTGAAAGCCAGCGCCATCTCCGGCGCCGGCCTGGTGGAGCACGCCCGGCAGATCCACCACCTGCTGCCGGTTGCCACGGCCGCCCTCGGCCGCACGCTGCTGGCCGCCTCCATGCTGGGCAACCAGCTCAAGGAGGAGCGGGGCAGCGTCACGATCCTGATCAAGGGCGGCGGCCCCCTGGGCACCGTCACCGCCGTCTCAGACCACCTGGGCAATGTCCGGGGCTGTGTTACCCACCCGGCAGTTGCCTTTACGGAGCGATCCCCCGGCAAACTGGATGTGGGCGCCGCGGTGGGCACCTCCGGCACCCTGACCGTCATGAAAGACATCGGGCTGAAAGAGCCCTACGGCGGTACCGTCCAGCTGGTCAGCGGCGAGATCGCCGAGGATCTGGCCGCCTACTTCGTGGAGAGCGAGCAGATCCCCACCGCCTGCGCCCTGGGCGTGCTGCTGAACACGGATCAGAGCGTCCTGTCCGCCGGCGGCTATCTCATCCAGCTGCTGCCCGGCGCGGGGGAGGAGTGTATCAGCCGGATCGAGAAGGGCGTGGCCGCCCTCGGCCCGGTCAGCCGGGCGCTGCAGGACACCGCCGGCCCCCGGGAACTGCTCGCCCGGGTTCTGCCCGGCTTCCCGCTGGAATTTCTGGAGGAGCAGAGTGTGGAATACCGCTGCTACTGCAGCCGGGATCGGGTCAGCGCCGCGCTGATCAGCATGGGCCGGAAAGAGATGGAGGATCTGATCGCCCGCGAGGGCGAGGCGGAGATCTCCTGCCAGTTCTGCGGCCGAACCTACCATTTCGACCGGCCGGAGCTGGAGCAGCTGCTGTCCGGGATGTGACGGCAGCGGGGAGAGAGGGAGGTATGTACCATGGCACAGGGAAAAAAGAGACTTGCGATCGGGTACGAGGATTTCAGGGATTTTCCCTCTCACCACTTCTACTATGTGGACAAGACCGGCCTGATCCGGGAGCTGCTCCATCGCGGGGACAAAGTCACGCTGTTCACCCGTCCTCGCCGCTTCGGCAAGACCCTGAACATGAGCATGCTGGAGTACTTCTTCTCCCCGGACGGGGACAGGACACTTTTTGACGGCCTCGAGATTACGAAAGAGAAAGAGCTCTGTGAGAAATACATGGGGCAGTACCCGGTGATCTC
>CAYRAG010000028.1:0-24210 GCA_964422185.1 uncultured Oscillospiraceae bacterium | reverse complement strand
CCCTGGGGCTGCCGAAACCCTGGCTGGACGGCGCACTGCGCATCAGCCTGTCCCACCGGACGACCCGGGAGGATCTGGACGCCCTGGCGGAGGGACTGGCCGCGGCGCGGGAGCAGCTGCTGCCCACCCTCTCCTGATCTTTCGCCGGGTGCACCCGGGCGGAAAATCCCCGGCCGGACAAAATCGGGGCGGAAAGTGCGGAAAAACCGGATGTTCTCCGCGAAAAGACGGATAACCGGCTGGAATAGTTCCGGAATACCCATATTTCTTTTTCAGGGATTCCGGGAAAAATTTGTCATTTTCCGCCAGTCGCTTGCGCAACCGCGCCGGATCATTTATAATCATCGTGTTCTTTCCCCGGAAGAACCGCCGTGATCCATCGCGGGTTGAAATCATCCGTGCGGAGACGCACAGAAGGAGGGTGCCGTGGATACTGAGCGCCTGAAGTACTTTATTTCCGTCGCACATACGCTGAATTTTTCTGAGGCGGCGCGCCGCAACGGGCTGACGCAGGCCGCCATCAGCTACCATATCAATGAGCTGGAGAAAGAGCTCAACTGCAAACTGTTCATCCGCTCCAAGAGAAATGTGATCATCACGCCGGCCGGCCAGATGTATCTGCCGCTGGCGCTGGAGATGGTGGAGCTGGAGGAGAAGGCGTCCTACCGCATCCGCCAGTATGAAGAGGGGCGGAACGGCAGTCTGTCCCTCGCCGGCACGCGCAGCATGACGCCCGTGATGCGGGAGTGCCTCACCGAGTTTAACCGCCTGCACCCGGACACCCAGGTGGAGATCTCGTTCACCAGCGCCCGGGAGCAGATCCTGTCCATGCGGAAATCCCGCCACGACTTCCACTTCGCGTCTGACGACCAGGTTCCCACCGGCGGCGGGTACAGCACCATCCGGGTTCGCAAGGCGTACCTGTGTCTCGTGGTGCATAAGGATCACCCCCTGGCGCAGACGAAGACGCTGGATCTGTCCCAGCTGAAACAGGACAGGTTCATCGCGGTGGCGGAGGCGGACAGCCCCGTGCTGTCGAAAGCGGCGCAGCGGTTCTTCCAGGAGAACAAATTCAGGCCCAGCAGCACCTGGCGGTGCGAGAACCCGGAGGCGGTGGATCTGGAGGTGAGCGCGGGCATGGGGTTCGCCATCCTGCCGGACTCCATGTGGGACGCGTATCCGGACACCGTGTTCATCCCGATTGTCAGTGAGATCACGGCGCGGACCGAGGTGGTGGCGTGGCGCACGGAGATGACCAATCCCGCCGCCATGCGCTTTCTGGAGATGCTGGTGGATCTGTACGGAAAAAACGGCCTGAACGACGATCTGTCCATCGGATAAAAAAAGACAGCAGTCCCCGGACTCGATTGAGCCCGGGGACTGTATTTTGATCCGGACAGGTTGCGGCCCCGTAGCTTCCGGGGCTCAGAACTCCGCGTTTCCCACGGTTCTCGGGTGCAGTTCCACATCCCGGATGTTGTTGACGCCGGTGAGGTACATCACCATGCGCTCGAAGCCGAGGCCGAAGCCCGCGTGGCGGCAGGAGCCGTACCGGCGCAGATCCCGGTACCACCAGTAGTCGTCCGGGTTCATGCCCAGTTCCTGGATGCGTGCGTCCAGAACCTCCAGGCGCTCCTCACGCTGGGATCCGCCGATGATCTCCCCGATGCCGGGCACCAGGCAGTCCGCGGCGGCCACGGTCTTCCCGTCGTCGTTCAGCCGCATATAGAACGCCTTGATGTCCCGGGGGTAGTCTGTGACGAAGACGGGCTTCTGGTAGACCTGCTCCGTGAGATACCGTTCGTGCTCCGTCTGCAGGTCGCAGCCCCACTCCACCTTATACTCAAATTTGTCGTTGTGCTTTTTCAGGATCTCCACCGCCTCGGTGTAGCTCAGCCGGCCGAACCGGGCGGAGGCCACCTGCTCCAGGCGCTCTTTCAGACCCTTGTCCACAAAGGAGTTGAAGAAGTTAATCTCATCCGGGCACTTTTCCAGCACCGTGCGGATGATGTACTTGATCATGTCCTCCGCGGTGTCCATGTAGTCGCCCAGGTCGGCGAAAGCCATCTCCGGCTCGATCATCCAGAACTCCGCCGCGTGCCGGGCGGTGTTGGAGTTCTCCGCCCGGAAAGTGGGGCCGAAAGTGTACACATTGCCGAACGCCATGGCGAAGTTCTCGCAGTTGAGCTGGCCGGACACCGTCAGATTGGTCCGCTTGCCGAAGAAATCTTTCGTGTAGTCCACCGTGCCGTCCGGGTTTCTGGGCGGGTGCTCCAGATCGAGGGTCGTCACCTGGAACATCTCGCCCGCGCCCTCGCAGTCGGAGGCGGTGATAATCGGCGTGTGGACATACACAAACCCGCGATCCTGGAAGAAGCAGTGGATGGCGTGCGCCGTGACGGAGCGCACCCGGAAGACGGCGGAGAACAGATTCGTCCGGGGCCGCAGATGCTGGATGGTCCGCAGAAACTCCACGCTGTGGCGCTTCTTCTGCAGGGGATAGTCCGGGGTGGAGGCGCCCTCCACCGTGACGGACTGCGCCCGGATCTCCAGGGGCTGCCTGGCCTCCGGGGTGAGCACCACCTGGCCGGTGACGATCAGGGCGGCGCCCACATTCTGACCCGCGATTTCCCGGTAGTTGTCCAGGGTATTGGCATCTATGACAATCTGGAGGTTTTTAAAGCAGGAGCCGTCGTTGAGCTCGATGAACCCCAGGGTTTTCATGTCCCGGATGGTCCGGGCCCAGCCCATGACGGTGACGGTTTCTCCGCTCAGAGCCTCCTGATCGGCGAACACAGCCGCGACAGTGGTGCGCTGCATGGTAAATCACGCTCCCATCGGTGAAAGAATATGCCAACAGTATACCAGTTTATCGGCGTTTTGCAAGGGCAATGTCGCACGCCGATCCCGGCGGCAGAGGCGCAATTCGGGCCGGTCGGGATGCGGCTATGCCCGGCGGTGCGCGATCCCGCCGGAGAAAAATCGCCCCCGGCGCGGTGTATTTCCCGCGGAAAACCGCTGCCATCGTTCCGCCGGATGTGGTATACTGGGAGAGGCCGGAACCGGCCGGAGACTCCCACCACACGGTGCCGACAGGAGGTTTTACGATGAAAGTGGTTTTGCTCAACGGCAGCCCGAGAAAGGGCTGGAATACACACAGACTTCTGATGGAGGCGGAGCGCGGCGCGAAAGACGCGGGCGCGGAGACGCAGCTCATCCACCTGTTCGATCTGGAGTTTACGGACTGCAGAAGCTGTTTTGCCTGCAAGCTGCGGGGGAACACCACCAACGGCGTCTGCGCCGTCCAGGACGGCCTGCGCCCCGTGCTGGAACAGATCCATGAGGCGAACGCCCTGATCCTCGGCTCGCCGGTGTACTTCGGGGATCTGACCGGCGAGACGCTCTCCGCGGTGCACCGGATGCTGTTCCCCACCATGCACTACGAGAATGACGGAAGCCACGATCAGCTGCTGCCGGTGAAAAAGAAGTGCGGCCTCATCGTGACCATGAACGCGACGGAGGAGGCGGTCCGGCAGGGCTACGGCTCCGTCTTCCGGAACACCGCGGAAGTGGTCGGCAGGGTCTTCGGCAGCTGCGAGATCCTGTATTCCTGCGATACCTGGCAGTTTGACGACTACCGCAGATACTACGCCGGGATGTTCGACGAGGCAAAAAAGGCCGCCCACCGGGACAGCCAGTTCCCCATCGACCTGAAAAACGCGTACGAACTGGGCAAACGGCTCTCGGCGCCTGCCGCGCCGTGAGAACACACGCGGCGGCAAGACAGATAAGATTTGGATCAGGAGGCGGTTTCCATGCAAACCAGAGAGAATAACCATAACGCACAGAGATACCCTGTGAACCGGACACCCCGGGAGGTGGCGCCATGACCGGCCGTCCGCTCGTCCGGCCGGATCTGTGCAGCGGCTGCGGGAACTGTGTCCGGGCGTGCCCGCTGGGCATTGTCCGGCTGGAGGACGGGAAAGCCGCGGTCGATCAGAACAGATCCTGCATGGCCTGCTTCCACTGCACCGCCGCCTGTCCCGAGCACGCCCTCGCGTGGGAGGGGCTGGAGGAGGCGGAACTGTACCCCGCGCTGCCGGAGGACGAGGTCGTCCGCACGGTGATGACGCGGCGCTCCACCCGGCATTTCCGCCCGGACTGCCCGGATCGCGCCGTGCTGCAGAAAGTGCTCAACGAGGCGGAGTACGCGCCCAGCAGCAAGAACGAGCACAGAAACCGCTGGACGGTCATTCTGGGCAGGGAGAAGACGGACGCCCTGATCCCCTATATCCTCGCCTGGGGCGAGGCCCACGGCAGGGGCAGAGAGATGCACGCGCAGCTGAGCCGCGGCCGGAATATGCTCACCTGCGGCGCGCCCTGCGTGATCATCGGGCACATCCCGGACGACGCCAGCAACCCGGAGGGCGATGTGGTCATTGCCATGGCGACGGCGGAGCTGCTGCTGCGCCGGGAGGGGCTGTCCGCGTGCTGGGGCGGCTACTGCAAGCGCACGATCATCGCCACGCCGGAACTGCGGGAGAAGCTGGGCATCCCGGCCGACCACCACATCGGCGGCGTGCTCCTTACGGGCTACGCGGACGGCGAGGTCTACTGCAACGCGGCCTGGCGCAAGCCGGCGGAAATCACATGGCACTAGTGCGAAAAGAAAACGGGACGGCGGCTGCCGTCCCGTTTTTGACTCTCCGTGGGTTTAGTTCAGCGCCGCCTTCAGCGCGTCGACGCGGTCGGTGTTCTCCCAGGACACGCCCAGATCCGTGCGCCCCATGTGGCCGTAGGCCGCCAGCTGGCGGTAGATGGGCCTGCGCAGATCCAGATCCCGGATGATGGCGGCGGGCCGCAGGTCAAAGACCCTGGTGGCGGCGTCAGACAGCGCGTCGTCCGCCACGGTGCCGGTGCCGAAAGTGTCCACCATGACGGAGACGGGCCGCGCCACGCCGATGGCGTAGGCCAGCTGAACCTGGCAGCGGGTGGCGAGACCGGCCGCCACGATGTTCTTGGCGACCCAGCGTGCGGCGTACGCGGCGGAGCGGTCCACTTTCGTGGGATCCTTGCCGGAGAACGCGCCGCCACCGTGGGGGGCGGATCCGCCGTAGGTGTCCACAATGATCTTCCGGCCGGTCAGACCGGAGTCGCCCTGGGGGCCGCCGATGACGAAGCGGCCGGTGGGATTCACAAAGAGCTTCGTGCGATCGTCGATGAGACCGGCGGGGATGACGGGCCGGATGACCAGCTCCTGCATATCCGCACGGATCTGATCCAGCTCCACTTTCGGGCTGTGCTGGGTGGAGACCACGATGGTGTCCACGCGGACAGGGCGGTTGTTTTCGTCGTATTCAATGGTGACCTGCGTCTTGCCGTCCGGACGGAGATAGTCCACCAGACCGTCCTTGCGCACCTGGGCGAGCCGCTTGGCCAGCTGATGCGCCAGGGAGATGGGCAGCGGCATCAGCTCGGGGGTCTCATCGCAGGCGTAGCCGAACATCATGCCCTGGTCGCCGGCCCCGTTGTCCAGACCGTCGTCCATGGCGCCCTCCCGCGCCTCCAGCGCCTTGTTGACGCCCTGGGCGATATCGGGGGACTGCTCGTCAATGGAGGTGACGACGGCGCAGGTGTGGCAGTCAAAGCCGTACTTCGCACGGTCGTAGCCGATGTCTTTCACGACGCCGCGGGCGATCTTGGGGATGTCCACATTGCTGTGGGTGGAGATCTCGCCCATGATGGAGATGATGCCGGTGGTCACGGTGGTCTCACAGGCCACCCGGGCCTCGGGATCCTGCGCGATGATGGCGTCCAGGATGGCGTCGGAGATCTGATCGCAGATCTTGTCGGGGTGACCCTCGGTCACGGATTCGGAGGTAAACAGATGTCTTGCCATAGTCCATTCTTCCTTTCTTCTGGGGAGGAGAAAAAACTCCCTGTCGATGGAATCGACAGGGAGCAGCAGGCGTTCTCGTCCTCATCTTTCGATTCACACCGCCGGATTTAGCACCTTGCCTCGCGGCAGGTTGCTGGACTTCATTGGGCCGGTCCCTCCGTCACTCTTGATAAGGTGATTCAATTGTGCGCGGCCGCAGCCGCTACGCCGGATTATAACAGAAAAAGCCGGCTTGTCAATGCTTTTTTTCCATTTTTCTTCGGCGGGGAAGTCACTGGATATGGACATGGTTGTTGATGTGGTCGATGCAGTAGCAGTAGTACCCGTTGCATTTGGAGCAGTAGCGGAACTCCAGATCCGGGTAGTCCGTGTCGGTTCTGCCGCACACGGTGCACTTGTGGAGGTAGCCTTTGCGCTCCCGGGTATCGCGCTGCGCGTCCTTGAAATTGATGGTTTTGGGATTGGACACCCGTGCGCGTGCGGGCATCACCCTCCGGAAGAACCGGCCCACCTCCGTGTGGAAGAACAGCAGGTAGTTGACCAGGGCCGCGAGATCCAGAGGCAGCATCACGGGCAGCATGATCGACAGGGTCGGACCCGCCATCCGGAGGTAGGACCACACCCGCAGCGCCACATAGAGGACGGCCAGCCATTTGGCCTTGATGGGGATGAGGAAATAGATCCGGAACTGCTGATCCGGAAACACAGTGGCAAAGGCCAGCAGGATGGAGAAGTTGATCTGGCCGGCGGTGATGGGGACATACCCGAACAGGCTCGCGGATCCGGTCAGGGCGCACAGACCGTAGGAGACGAAAGACGCGATGACCGTGAGGAGGTTGCCGCTCAGATAGAACAGGGTAAAGCGGCCTTTCCCCCAGAACTGCTCCAGGGTGGAGCCCAGGGAGTAGTAGAACAGCATGGAGAGCACAAACCAGATCGGGCCGAGTCCGGAGACGCTGTAGGGCTCCGGCACCAGGACAAAGGTGAACAGGCGCCAGATCTCCCCGTGCAGCACGAGGGCGGGGGAGAACGCCAGCAGAGAGGACAGTGTGCCGTGGCTGACGGCGTCGATGATAAAGACGACGACATTCGCCAGGACGACAAACCGGATCAGATTCGGGATGCCGAACCGGGGGTGTTTGTAGGGGAACTGGTCAAGCCAGCGCAGCATGGGGATCCCTCCAGTGTGGAACAGAGATGGTGGAACCTATTCTACGCCACTTTTCCGGAAAAATCTATCCGCAATTGCCAAATATTTCCCCCGGCACATGGAGCCGGAACTGGCGCCGTTCGCGCCGCGCCCTGTACCGGACGGTTTCAGACCGTTTGCCGGTTGCGAAACCGGAAAGGCTGTGCTACAATAGCGCTCAGAACGCAACGGGAGGTACCGTCCATGAGTATTGTCAAAGATATGTCCCTCGCCCCGTCCGGGCGGCAGAAAATCGAGTGGGTGCGCAGCTTCATGCCCGCCCTGAGCGGCATCGAGGCCAGGTTCGAGCGGGAGAAGCCGTTTGACGGCCTGCGGATCGCCGTGTCGGTTCACCTGGAGGCCAAGACCGCCAATCTGGGCTATGTGCTGGCCAGGGGCGGCGCCCAGGTCTTCCTCACGGGCTCCAACCCCCTGTCCACCCAGGACGATGTGGCCGCGGGCCTGGCCAGTATGGGCGTGGAGACTTTCGGCATCCACGGCGTGGACGCCCAGGGGTATACCCGGCTGCTCACGGAGACGCTCCAGTGCCACCCCCACCTGATTGTGGACGACGGCGGCGATCTGGTGGATCTGCTGGGCGGCGCGTGCAGCGACTGCGCGGATCACCTGATCGGCGGCTGCGAGGAGACCACCACCGGCATCCTCCGTCTGAAAGCCAGAGAGCGGGAGGGCATCCTGCCCTGCGCCATGATGGCGGTGAATGACGCCAAGGCGAAGCACTACTACGACAACAAATACGGAACCGGCCAGAGCGTATGGGACGCCATCATGCACACCACGAATCTGATGGTGGCGGGCAAGACGGTGGTCGTCGCCGGGTACGGCTGGTGCGGCAAGGGTGTGGCGATGCGGGCCTCCGGCATGGGCGCCCATGTGATTGTGACAGAGGTGGATCCGTTCAAGGCGCTGGACGCCACCATGTGCGGCTTCCAGGTGATGACCATGGACGAGGCCGCGCCTCTGGGCGACATCTTCGTCACGGTCACCGGCTGCAAAGATGTCATCACCCCCAGGCATTTCGCGGTGATGAAGGACAACGCGTTTCTGACCAACGCCGGCCACTTCGACTGCGAGGTGAATGTGGCCGCCCTGGCGGAGATGGCGGTGAAGCGCGAGATCCGCCGGGAGAACATCGAAGGGTTCACCCTCCCGGACGGCCGGACGCTGAATGTGATCGGCGAGGGCCGCCTGGTGAACCTGGCGGCTGGAAACGGGCACCCCGCAGAGATCATGGATATGTCGTTCTCCGTCCAGGCGCTGGCTCTGGAGTGGCTGGTGAAGCACCGGAGCGGCCTGGAGAAGAGGCTCTACCCGGTGCCCGACTCCATTGACGACGAGATCGGCAGGGTGAAGCTGGCCGCGCTTGGCCTGTCCATCGACACCCTGACGCCGGAACAGCAGGCATATCTGGCCGGCTGGCAGGTGTAGCATCGTACCGTGTTTTCCAGGGGAGGTGGCCGCCGTGACCCGAGATGAGGCGTTCGCGTTTCTGGACATTGTCGCCAGAGGACTGGCGGGGATGTTCGGCAGCTCCTGCCAGACGCTGGTTCAGGATTACTCGGCGCCGGATCACCCCGTCCTGGCGGCCTACCACAGCCGGGAGACGGAGGCGGAGGACGAACAATTTGCGGATCCAGGCGCGCTGCCCGGGGAGCAGGTCAAATGCGCCGCGTTCCACCTGACGCAGCCGGAGTTTGACCTGGTGCTGGGTGTCCGCTTCGACTGCGCCGCGCTGGTGTCCGCCAGCCGGGTTCTGGCGGAGCTGATCCGCCCGGAGGCGGACGGGCAGAGCGAGACGGAGAACGCCGCCCTGGCCCTCGTGTTTGACGAGAGTCTGGCGGCGGCGGGTCTGCCGGTCTCCGAGCTGACCAGGCGGGACCGGATCAACCTGGTCGCACGGATGAAGCGCAGGCACGCGTTCTCCTACCGGGGTGCCGTGCCCTATGTGGCCGGCCGGCTGGGCGTGTCCCGGTACACGGTCTACAAGTACCTGGAAGAGGTGGAGAAGCGGGAAAACGGCCCGGCGGAACAGAGGAGATAAAGACAGTCACCGTGCGCGGTTCGCGCACGGTGACTTTTTTGATCCGGGATGCCGGAACGGTTATTTTTTCAGGGTGCCGTTGGCCTGGGCGCTGAGATACGCGTTGATGAACCCGTCCAGATCTCCGTCCATGACCGCGTTGATGTTGCTGGTCTCGTACCCGGTGCGGTTGTCCTTCACCAGCTGGTAGGGCATGAACACATAGGAGCGGATCTGGCTGCCCCACTCGATCTTCATCTGCACGCCCTTCAGATCCGAGATCTTCTCCGCGTGCTGCTGCATCTGCAGCTCCACCAGGCGGGCGCGGAGCATTTTCATGCAGTTGTCCCGGTTCTGGAACTGGCTGCGCTCGGTCTGGCAGGAGACGACAATGCCGGTGGGTTTGTGGATCAGGCGAACCGCGGACGAGGTCTTGTTGATGTGCTGGCCGCCGGCGCCGGAGGAGCGGTACACCTGCATCTCGATGTCCTCCGGCCGGATGTCCACCTCCACATCCTCCGGAACCTCCGGCATGACCTCCAGCGCGGCGAAAGAGGTGTGGCGCCTGGCGTTGGCGTCAAAGGGGGAGATGCGCACCAGCCGGTGGACGCCGTTCTCGCCCCGGAGGTATCCGTAGGCGTTCTCCCCCTCCACCATGATGGTGGCGGATTTGATGCCGGCCTCGTCCCCGTCCTGGTAGTCCAGGATCTGATAGGGGTAGCCGTGGCTCTCCGCCCAGTGGGTGTACATGCGGTAGAGCATCTGCGCCCAGTCCTGGGCCTCCGTCCCCCCGGCGCCCGCGTGGAAAGTGAGGATGGCGTTAGAGGAGTCGTACTCGCCGGTGAGCAGGGTAGCCAGCCGCGCCTGCTCCATGTCATGCTCCAGGCGGTTGTAGCCCTCCTCCAGCTCCGGCAGCAGGGAGGCGTCGTCAAACTCGTTGCCCATCTCGCACATGGCCATCAGGTCGTTCCACTGGCTCTCCCGCCGGTCCTGATCCGCGATCCTGTCCTCCAGCCGCTTGCAGCGCTGCTGGGTTTTCAGAGCCTTGTCCATGTCGTCCCAGAAGCCCTCGGACGCGCTCTGGGAGTGGAGCATCTCCACCTCGGCGCGGGCGGAGTCCAGATCCAGGGCCGCGGCCAGCTCCTGGAGGGCGGGCGCCAGATTGTTCAGTTTTACCTTGTACTCGTCATATTGAATCATGCAGCACACTCCAGAGAAGTCCGGCGGACACGGGGGTTGAGACCGGTGCCGGTTGGATTTCCAGCCAGATTATACAGAAGATGCCGGGGAAAGTAAAGGAAAATCGGGGGAGCGGTCTCAGCCCCGGGCGTCCATGTCCAGCACGAACTGCGCCATGATGGCGGCGGCGGACGCCACATCCCGCACATCCACGGTGCCGACGGTGGTGTGCATGTAGCGCTCCGGCAGAGAGATGCTGCCGGTGGGCACGCCGCCGTTGCTCAGGCTCATCTCGCCCGCGTCTGTGCCGCCGTTGAGATTCACATGGGTCTGGTACGGCACGCCGGCGTGCTGCGCCGCCTCCTCCAGGGCGTCCGCGATGCTCCGGGGGACGATGATCCCCAGGAAGCTGCCGGGGTTCCAGTCGTAGAGCTGGATGGACGCGCCTTTGCCCATGGTGACGCGGGTGCAGCTGGGGTTGGGGTCGTCGTTCTCCGCGGCGAAGCCCACATCCACGGTGACGGCGCAGTCGGGGTGCAGGTGCTGCGTCAGCACCCGGGCGCCCTTGATGCCGATCTCCTCCTGCACCGTGCCGCAGGCGTAGACGGACACGGACAGATCCGCGTCTTTCAGCAGCTCCATGGCCAGGATCAGGGCGGCTACGCCGGAGCGGTTGTCCACCGCTTTTCCGCAGAAGACGGTGTCCGTCAGCATCCGGGACGGCTTCTCAATGTTCACGGGGTCTCCCACGCGGATTCCCCGGGCCGCCACTTCCTCCGGGGTGCTGCAGCCCACATCCAGGCGCAGATCGCCCACGGACATCGGGGCGCTCTGGCCGCCGGCCACATGGACGGGTTTGCCGCCGGCCACGACCCCGTACAGGTCGCCGCCGCGGGTGTGGATGGTGTAGACCTGGTTGGTCAGCATGGCGGGGTTGTGCATGCCCACGGGGACGAGAGTCAAAAAGCCCTCTTTCGTGATGTCGCACACCAGAAAGCCGATCTCGTCCATATGGGCGGTGAGCAGCACGGTCTTTCCGCCGGGTCTGCCCCGCTTCAGGCAGATGCAGTTGCCCAGGGCGTCCCGCTCCTGGCTGTCCGTCAGGGGCGCCATGTGGCGCGCCAGGGCGTCCGCCACCGGGCTCTCATAGCCGGAGATGGCGTTGATGGCGTTGAACCGGGTCAGAAGTTCCGTGACATGGGTGAAGTCGATTGCATTCATGCGAATTTCCCTCCAGTTGCGTTATTCTCAAGGCGGTGATCTCCGTCATCCGCCGCTCTGCTGTCCCGGGAGTCCGGCGCCGGGCAGCCGGCAGCCGCTGCGCTTCTCCCGCAGGATGGTCAGAATCAGTTCCGCCACATACGCGGCGGCCTCCACCGGGGGGATGCCCACCCGGCTGATGTTCGACACCACGGTGTAGTCCGACTCGGTGGTCTCGGGCCCCGCGCCGTAGGCGATGTACGCGGACATGCTCTCCGAGGTGACCAGCCCGGGCCGCTCCCCGATGAGCACGCAGGTCACCTCCGCGCCGAGCAGGGGGCCCACCGTGCGGATGGTGTGCACCCGGCAGTAGCGCACGAAGAACGGCGTGCCCACCGTGACGCCCTCCGACTCCAGCTCCGCACGCAGCGCGGGGTACAGATCCGGCAGATTCGCCCCGATGGCAGGCGCGCACAGGCCGTCGCCGAAGTAGATCTGCACCTGGGGGTTGCGGACGCAGCGCCGGCGCAGGATCTCCTGCTGATCCGCAGGCAGGATTCTGCCGTGATCCGGCCGGGTGATCATCTCATATTTGTCCCGGCACGCGGTCTGGACGGAGAAGACCCCCAGGCTGCGCACCGTGTCCTCGCTGACCTCGGCGTAGACCGCGTCATTGGCCCTGGCCTGATCCGCCCGGAAGCGGAGCATGGCTTCGGTGGTGCAGCGCGCCCCGGCGCGCCCGATCCCGATCCGGGCGGGCGTCGCCTGCCGCAGGGTGCGCAGCCGGGCGGGATCCTGAACCTGATCCGGCCGGGCGGCGGGGATCTGTGTGGGATCCGGCATGGAAAACGCCTCCTTCTCAGTCCTCAAACCGGGTGGGATCCCCCGCGGCGGGGCCCAGACGGCCGTTCTGCCAGATGCCGCGCCGCTCCAGCCACGCCTCAAACTCCGGCAGCGGCCGGCGGTGAAGCAGCTCCCGCACCGCGGCGATATCGTGAAAGCTGGTGGACTGGTACATCAGCATCACATCGTCCCCCTGGGGGAGACCCATGAAGTAGTGGCAGCCGACGGCGGCCAGCAGGACGGCCAGATTCTCCAGATCGTTCTGATCCGTGGGCATGTGGTTGGTGTAGCAGCAGTCGCAGCCCATGGGCAGTCCGTGGAGGTGGCCGCAGAACACATCCTCCAGGCCGGCCCGGAGCAGCTGCCGGGCGTCGTAGAGATATTCCGGGCCCATGAAGCCCACCACCGTGTTCACCAGAAACGGGTGGTAGTGCCGGGCGAGGCCGTAGCAGCGGCACTCCATCGTCACCTGATCCCAGCCGTAGTGGGTGTTGGACGACAGCTCGGAGGCCTGGCCCGTCTCGAAGTACATCACATTGGGCCCCCTGGCGGTGCCCTCTTCGCGAAACAGTGCCTCCGCCTCCGACAGCATGTCCGTGGTGACCCCGAACGCCGCCAGTGCCGCCTGGGTGCCGGCCAGGGACTGAAAGCACAGATCCGCCCTGGCGCCGGACTTCAGGGCGGCCATCTGCGTGGCCACATGGGACAGCACGCAGATCTGGGTGGGGATGTCATACTGATCCCGCAGCTCGCCCAGGATGTGCCAGAGCGCGACGGTGGAGTCCACCGTGTCAATGGCGGGATTGACGCCGATCACCGCGTCTCCCACGCCGTAGCTGAGACCCTCCAGCACGGAGGCGGCCACCCCTTTCGGGTCGTCCACCGGGTGGTTGGGCTGCAGCCGGCTGGCCAGGGTGCCCGGCACCCCGATGGTGGTGTTGCAGGTGGCCGTGATGGTCATCCGGCTGCCCGCGTACATCAGATCCAGATTGCCCATCAGCTTGCACACGCCGGCGATGCATTCGCTGGTCAGGCCCCGGCCGACGCGGAGCATCTCGCCGCCTGTGGTGGCGCTGTCCAGCAGGTACTCCCGCAGCTCGCCCAGCGTCCAGTCCCGGATCTCCCGGTAGACCTCCTCGTCCAGGTCGTCCTGAATGATCCGGGTCACGGCGTCCTCCTCATAGGGGACGGCGGGGTGCTCCCGCAGATCCCGCACCGTCAGGCGGCTGAGCACCTCCTTGGCGGCGATCCGCTCCAGGGTGGTCTCCGCGGCGATGCCCGCCAGGCGGTCTCCGGATTTGATCTCGTTGGCTTTGGCCATGACCTCCCGCAGGGAGGAGAAATGGTAATCCGTGCCGTGGAGCACGGTGTGCAGATTCATGGGGATCCCTCCTTTTCGGGGGAGTAGATGAGGGTTTTCACCACAACGGGCACCGCCGCGCCCCCGGCGACGGGTGTCCCGATGTCCAGGTAGTCCCCGCCGCGGCACACGATGCCGTCAATGCAGAGGATGGGCGCCTGGCGGCCCAGACGCCGGCGCAGCGCCTGGCCCAGGGCCTTGGCGAAGTCGTGCTCCACCGCGACCACCAGGGGCAGCCGGGGATCCCCCCGCCGCCGCCAGAACGAGGCCAGTGTCTCCGCGAGCGCCTCCACAAAGGAGAAGCCGGGGCAGGGGGCGCCGCGGAGCGCCACGGCGAAACCGCCGTCCCAGCCGCCCTCCCGCAGCCGGGACAGCTCCCGCTCCAGATCCCGGTTCACCCGCGGCAGATCCGCCTCCTCCGCGCATTCGGCGAAGAGGACGGGCAGATTTTTCATCGGCAGGGCGCAGTGGGATCGGGTGATGGTGCTGCCGGACACCTCCAGCGCCTGGGTGCCCGCCCCGATGACCGTGGCCCGCAGCGGGCTGGTTCCGGTATCCGCCCGGCGGGCGGACAGCAGCGGGTGCCGGGCGACGGCCCGGCCCAGCAGGACGCCCAGATCGCCAAAGCGAAACGGCGCCCAGTCCGGGTGGCTCATACACTCGGCCACCCCGCCGGAGAAAGTGATCTGATCCGGCGGCAGGGCGGTCGAGAGAGGGTGGTTTGTGACAAACGCGTCCGCCAGGGGCGTGCGGGGCGCCAGATTCGCGGCCTGGGCCAGGAGATCCGCCAGAGCGTCCGCCAGGGTTTCGGCGTCCTCCGGACGGAGCACCGAGCCCGGCGCCAGAGGCAGGGAGAGCGCACGCTGCAGCGGGGTGAGCGCCGGCGAGACGCGCACAATGCGGTCCCCGTCCAGCCGGATCAGGCACCCTCCGATGTCGTAGCAGCCGGTGTCCGTCTCCCGCCCGTCCTCGAACAGGCACAGGTTGGCGGTTCCGCCCCCGATGTCCACATGCAGCGTGGATTTCCCGGTGCGCCGGGACAGGAGATCCGCCCCGGCGCCGCGGCCGGCCAGCACGGATTCCAGATCCGGCCCCGCCGCCACGGACACGAAGTCCCCGCACCACCGGGCCAGGGCCCGGGACACCTCCGGCGCGTTGCGTTTCCCGGCGCTCTCGCCGGTGACGATCAGGGCCCCGCTGTCAATGTCCCCCGGCGTCAGGCCGGCCATGTCATAGGCGCGGCGCACCAGGCCCGCGGCCCCGGCGGCGTCAATCTCCTCCGGGGAGCGCAGGGGCGTGGGCCACACGGGGCTCTGGAAGAAGACCTCCCGGCCGGCAATCTCCGCCCGGGGCACGCTCCCGAACCCGCCTGAGGTGCGGACGGTGAGGCGGCTGAACACCACCTGGGTGGTGGTGGTGCCGATATCCACACCGGCGCTGAGCAGCGTCTGTTCCTCCACGGCTTGCCTCCTCTCCCGGCGCGAAAAGGCGCCGGGCCCCCACTGGCTCGGGTCCGGCGCCGGACAGGCGGGAAATCACGCGAAATGGTAACCGTATTCCTCAATCACACGCAGGGGCAGCTCCATGCGGCAGGTCTTCTCCGGATCCACCACCTGGCAGATGCGCAGATTGCCCGCCACGCTCAGAAGCATACCGGCCTCGTGGCTGTCCAGACCCAGCTCCCCGGTGAGAAAGCCGTGCATGGCCATGGTGGCGTCCACCGCCGCCTGATCCAGCGTCTGGGCGGAGCAGATGGCCATGGCCCTCTTCCTGTCCACCAGGAACGGCAGCGGCAGCCGGCAGTCTTTCCGTACGGTGACCCGCACGGTGACGGCGCCGGCGATCTCCACGCCGCACACCTCCACCTCGCCGTCTCCCATTCTGGCGTGGAGGTCTCCCATGGCCAGCAGCGCCCCCTCCACATTGACCGGCAGGTACAGCGTGGCGCCCGCGCGGATCTTTTTGCAGTCCATATTGCCGCCGTGGCGTCCGGGCGTGCCGGTGTCCACCGCCCCGTCCGCCGGCGCGGTGCCGATGACGCCGATCATGGGGCTGACGCGGAAAGCGAGTTTGTCGTTAAAGCGAACCTTCCGGCCGGAGACGGGCAGGATTTTCGTCGCCTCGTCCGTAATCGCGGCGCCGGTGACGCCCTCTCCCGGGCCGTCCGTCATGACGCCGTGGTCGTCCAGCTCAATGCGCAGGATCTCCACTTTCAGAACATCCCCGGGCATGGCGTCCTCCACATACAGCGGCCCGGTGGCGGGGTTGATATTGCCCCAGTCCAGACCGCCCAGCAGCTGATCCTCCCGCTGAATCTGGCCGCCGAAGCAGTCCAGCGTCTCAAAACAGACCAGATCGCCGCTCTTCGCCCGTGCGGCGGGGGGATTCTCCCTGGACATCTGATGAATGGTGTGCTCTGCCTTGATGGTGAGCATGCGTCTCCCTCCCCTTAAAAGCGCCGCCTGTGCCCCGCTTCGGAAACCGTGTTCCCGGCGGGGGAAATGCCCCCGGGCACAGGATGCCCCGGGCGCGGCGGCGCCCCTTTCGACCCCATTATAGCATGCGCACGGGTCTCCTGCAACACAGCATTGTGTTTTCCCGCGGGGGCGGCAAAAGTGCAATTTTCCCGGGCGGAAGTTGCAGAACAGGCCGGCTCCCGGCCCCGGCCGGAGGCCCGGAACGCGGGGGAACCGGGGGAAAAAGTCCGCCGAGGGGGCGCCGGATCAGGGAAAAAGACGCGGGCATGACAAAAAATTTCCCGCGGCCGCCGGGAATTTTAGGGCAAATTTTCCCGGGGAAGCGTGACAGATCAGTTGACACGGGGTTCATTTTCTGATAATATCTCCGTGAAATTTAGCGGAATAAAGTGAAAGATAAAGTAAGGGCGCTTTGGATTCACCGGCATCGGGAAAGCGTCCTTTTCTAATATTTTCCCGGTCTTCCGGGGAAGAGGGAGGCACGGCTTATGGTCAAATTTATCTTAAAGCGCCTGCTTCAGTTTGTGGTGGTCTTCTTCGTCGCCAGCGTGCTCATCTTCGCGATGGTGCGGATGTCCGACACGGATCCCGTGGCGGTCATCCTGGGCGGCAAACCCACCTCGGAGGAGACCATCGCCGCCATCAAGGCGAAGTTCTACCTGGACAGACCGGTGGTGGAACAGTATTTCATCTGGATGGGCGGCATGCTCCGGGGCGACCTTGGCCTGAGTTTCCAGTACCAGTCGCCGGTGTCCGACCAGATCGCCAGCCGGCTTCCCGTGACGCTGGGGCTTGTGGTATTCGGATCCCTGCTGGCGCTGGTGATCGCCATCCCGGTGGGCGTCCTGTGCGCGATCAAGAAGAACTCGTGGGTGGATCGGGTCTGTTCCACCATCACTTTAATTATGGCGGGCTCGCCGCCATTTCTCACCAGTATCATCCTGGTGGTGCTGGCGACGAAGTTTTTCCCCAACTATCCCATCATCGGGGGATTCTCCACGCCGAAAGAGTTCTTCGTCCGCATGGCGCTGCCGTCCGTGGCCCTGGCGTTCGTGATGATCGCCCTGGCCGCCCGGGTGACCCGGTCGAGCATGATTGAGCAGCGCAACGCCCCGTACACGATGACGGCGGTGGCCAAAGGCGTGCCGGAGAGATCCATCATCTGGAAGCACAACCTGAAAAACGCCATCATCCCGGTGATCTCCGTGGTCTCCATCCAGATCGGGAGCATGGTGGTGGGCGCGGTTCTGGTGGAGAATGTGTTCTCCCTGGCCGGCCTCGGCACACTGCTGATCGACTCCATCAAGGGCAGCGACTACAACATTGTCCAGGCGATTACCATGCTGCTGATCCTCATCTTCCTGGTGATCAGCACGGTGGTGGATATCATCTACGCGGCCATTGACCCGCGCATCCGCTCGAAGTGAGGAGGGGTGAAGAACGATGAAGCAGAGGAAAAAGAACAGTAAGAACACGGGCCGTTTCTTCACCGTCCCCGTGATCATCTCCCTCGCGGTGCTGCTGCTCATCCTGGGCAGCGTCATCTTCGCCAATGTCCTGGCCACCCATGACCCCACGGCCATGGATCTGACGGCGTTCAAGCAGGGGCCCTCCGCCGAGCACATCCTCGGAACGGACAACAACGGGCGGGACATCTTCTCCCGGCTGCTGTACGGCGGGAGATCCGCCCTGCTGGGCGCTCTGGGCGTCGTGGGGATCTCCATCATCGTCGGCGTGCCCGTGGGCCTGCTGTCCGGCTACTACGGCGGCAAGCTGGACGCGCTGCTGATGCGCGTGTGCGATGTCATCGTCTCTTTCCCGGCCCTGCTGCTGGCTTTCGTGTTTGTGGGCAGCTTCGGGCGCGGCCTGCGCAACGCCATCATCGCCCTGGGTATCATCTACATCCCCATGCTGGCGAAACTCACGCGATCGCTGGTCATGGTGGAGCGGAACAAGACCTATGTGGAGGCCGCCCAGTCCATCGGATTCAGCGACGCGCAGATCCTGCTCAAACAGATTCTGCCCAACTGCGTCACGACCCTCATGGTGCAGCTGACGCTGGACCTGGGCTACGCCATCCTGGATCTGGCGTCCATGAGCTTCCTTGGCCTCGGCGTCCAGCCGCCGCAGGCGGACTGGGGCGTCATGCTGGAGGAGGGCCGCTCGTTTTTGAGCAACCAGCCGCTGATGGCGCTGATGCCCGGCATCGCGATTATCGCCACGGTGGTGTCCCTGAATATCTTCAGCGACGGCGTCCAGGCGTACCTGGATCCGTCCCAGCGCCAGCTGCCGTCCATTAAGAAGTACAAGAAGAAAATGGCGGCGAAAGGACAGGCCGTCTCCACGCCGGAGTCGGCCGGCTGAGGAGGGCGGGACAGATGAGTGAGAGCCTGCTTTCCATCCGCCACCTGAAGGTGGAGCTGATGAGTGTCCAGGGCCTGGTCTACGGAGTCCGGGACATCAACCTGGACATCGCCCCGGGCGAGATCCACGGCATCGTGGGCGAATCCGGGTGCGGCAAGTCCATGACCGCCAAGTCGATCCTGCGCCTGCACGATGAGAACCACATGGAGTACAGCGGCGAGATCATCTACCGCGGCGATCAGGACATCCTGAAAATGAACCGAAAGCAGCTGCAGAAGCTGCGCGGCAAGGAAATCGCCATGGTCTTCCAGGATCCCATGACGACGATGAACCCCCTGCAGACGGTGGGCAGGCAGATCATGGAGACCATGCTCATCCACACCGACATGTCCAAGGAGGACGCGAAAAAACGCGCCATCGAGCTGCTGGAGCATGTGGGGATCTTCCCCGGCGAGGAGCGCTTCCGCCAGTACCCCTTTGAAATGTCCGGCGGCATGCTCCAGCGCGCCTGCATCGCCATGAGCCTGGCGTGCTCCCCGCAGCTGCTCATCGCGGATGAGCCCACCACCGCTCTGGATGTGACCATGCAGGCGCAGATCCTGGATCTGCTCAAGCACCTGCAGCAGGAGATGCAGAGCAGCATCCTGCTCATCACCCACAACTTCGGCGTGGTGGCGGAGATCTGCGACCGCGTGTCCGTGATGTACGCCGGGCAGATTGTGGAGACCGGAGAGGTGCGGGAGATCTTCTACCACCCCTGCCACCCCTATACTCAGGATCTGATCGCGTCCATCCCCAAGTCCGGGGAGCGGGCCACGAAACTGGTCAGCATTCCCGGCGCGCCCCCGAAGTTAAATGAGGCCATCATCGGCTGCCCCTACGCGCCCCGGTGCACGAGAGTCTGCGACCGGTGCAGGCGGGAGGCGCCGTGCATGCGCCAGAGAAGCGGCACCCACCAGTACATGTGCTTCCTGGACGAAGACGGACAAATGAGGGACGAGGAGGTGGGCGCATGAGCGAGGCCATGTTCCAGATCCGCAACCTGAAGAAGTACTATCCCGTGAAAGGGAAGAAGAACGCGGTGGTCAAGGCGCTGGACGATGTCTCTTTCGATATCCTCCAGGGCGAGATCCTGGGCGTCGTGGGCGAGTCCGGCTGCGGCAAATCCACCCTGGGCCGGTGCATCATGCGTCTGACGGACGCCACGGAGGGCACCATCACCTACCGGGGCGAGGACATCACCCACCGCAGCCGCCGGGATATGAAAGAACTGCGCCGCCAGATGCAGATGGTGTTCCAGAACCCGTTCTCCTCGTTCAACCCCAAGCACACCATCGGGCACTCCCTGGAGGAGGTGGGCGCCCTGTTCGGCATGAGCAAGGCGGATACCCGGCAGCGGATTGACGATCTGATGTCCGTCATCGGCCTGGACGAGATCGCGCTCACCCGGCGCCCCAGCGAGCTGTCCGGCGGACAGCTGCAGCGCCTGGCCATCGCCCGTGCGCTGGTGCCCAAGCCGGAGTTCCTCATGGCGGACGAGCCGGTCTCCGCGCTGGATGTGTCCGTCCAGGCGCAGATCCTCAACCTGCTGCTCCGGCTGCGCAACGACATCGGCGTGACCATGATGTTCATCTCCCACGAGCTGACGGTGGTGGAGCATATCTGCGACCGCGTGGTGGTCATGTACCTGGGCTCCATCGTGGAGGCCGGCAGCACGGACGCCCTGTTCAGCCGCACCATGCACCCCTACACCAGGGCGCTGCTGTCCTCCAAACCCCGGGAGAACCCGGACGAGAAGACAGACCGCATCATCCTGGAGGGCGATGTGCCCTCGGCGATGAATATCCCGCCGTACTGCCGCTTCTCCACCCGCTGCCCGAACTTCATGGCGGGCAGGTGCGACGCCGAGGTTCCGCCCCTGGTTCAGGTGGCGGACGACCACTGGGTGGCCTGCCACCTGGTCAGCGGCGGGGCGGCCGCCGCTTCGTGAGTATATCCGCCGGCGGATCTCTGTGCCGGCTGATATAGAAAAATCCAAGGAAAAAAGTGAGGAATTGAGATGAAAAAACTCGTGAAAAAGGGAACGGCGCTCCTGCTGGTTCTCGCCATGGGTCTTGTGTTCCTGACCGCCTGCGGCGGCGGCGGTGACAGCGGAGACAGCGGCGAGAGCAGCGCCGCCCCGTCCGCCAGCACCCCCGCGGAGAGCCCCGGCGCCTCCGCCAGCCCCGCGGCGGCGGAGAAAGACGGCGTCTTCACCTGGGCGCTCATGACGGACATCGTGTCCCTGGATCCCATCTATGCCTATGACACTACCACGAACGCGGTGGTGAACAACATCACCGAGGGTCTTCTGGTCATCGATGAGAATTCCCAGCTGCAGCCGCTGCTGGCCTCCGACTGGGAGGCGGTGGATGAGCTGACCTACATCTACCATATCCGGGACGATGTGAACTTCTCCGACGGCTCGCCCATGACCATGGAGGATGTCATGTTCTCCCTGAACCGCCACATCGGCTCCGACTCGTTCCTGGGCTGGATGTACGACAATGTGGAGAGCATGGAGCAGACCGGCGACTGGGAGCTGACCGTGAAGCTGTCCCAGCCGGACGCCCTGTGGCAGTACACTTTCGGCACGACGGCCGGCCACATCATCAGCAAGGCCTACTATGACGCGCACGCCGAGGACTTCGGCACCGCCACCGGCGGTGTGCTGGGCACCGGCGCCTACAAGCTGGACCACTGGACCAACGGCTCCGAGATCGTCCTGACCGCCAACGAGAACTACTGGAACGGCGGCTTCAACTTCGACTTCAACAAGATCGTGTTCCCCGTCATCGTGGAAGACACCACCCGTCTGACCGCGCTGCACACCGGCCAGGTCGACTTCATCCTGGATGTGCCCGTGGCCATGCTGGATCAGATCGAGGATGAGAACACCGCGCTGAAGATGGTCAACTCGTTCGGCATCGACTTTTTGTCTTTCAACACCGAGAAGCCGCCCTTTGACGAGGTGGAGGTCCGCCAGGCCATTGCCTACGCCATTGACGGCGTCGCCATCGCCGAGCAGATCGTGGGCGAGGCCGGCGCACCGGCCACCGGCCTGACTTTCGGCGAGTCCCTGTACAACAACCCCGGCACCCCCGAGGAGTGGACGGAGTTTGCCAACAGCCTGGAGTACTACAGCCAGGATATGGAGAAGGCCAAGCAGTGCCTGGCCGCGTCCAGTGTGCCCAACGGCTTTGACTGCACGCTGCAGGTCAGCGAGCTGCTGTCCTTCAACAGCATCGCCTCCTACATCCAGGCCACCCTGGCCGAGCTGGGCATCAATGTGACCATTGAGAAGCACACCACCGACGAGATGATCACCATGCAGTTCGGCGGCACCCTGGAGAACGGCATCAAGGCGTACGACATGGGTCTGTTCACCTGGTACTCCGACTTCCCGGACGCCTCCGGCAACCCGTACCCCAACTTCATCTCCACGAACGCCGGCCCCGGCGGCTCCAACACCTCCAGCTATCAGAACCCCGAGCTGGACAAGCTGCTGATTGCCCAGTCCTCCACCATTGACAACGCGGAGCGCGTGGAGCTGCTCAAGCAGGCCAGCCAGCTGATCATCGACGAGGTGCCCATCTATGTGCTGGACTACTGCAAGATCGGCGTCGCCTACAGCAAGACCATTGAGGAATACAATGTGAACGCGTCCTGGATCTGGAACCTGTTCGTCAAGAACTTCCACTACGCGGCCTGAGTGATTCAGGGACAGCAGTCACAGAAAGTAACCATGAGAGGGAGGGCTCCGGGAACGGGGTCCCTCCCTCTTCCCGAAGAGGGAGAAAGGAGCGAGGAACTTCCATGCGGGAAATTCAGGAGGGCTATATCCCGTTCAAAGGCTACCAGACCTACTACCGGATCGTCGGCAGATGCGCCAACGGCAGGCTGCCGCTTCTGGCGCTGCACGGCGGCCCCGGCTGCGCCCACGACTATCTGGAATCCCTGGACGCGCTGGCGGACAACGGGCGGGCCGTGATCTACTACGATCAGCTCGGCTGCGGAAAATCCCCCACGCCGTCCATGCCGGACTTCTGGTCCGCTGAACTGTGGGAGGAGGAGCTGGATGTGGTTCGCGCCGCGCTGGGCCTGGGCCAGGTTCACATTCTGGGCCAGTCCTGGGGCGGCATGCTGGCCATGCAGTACGCCACCCACCAGCCGAAAGGCGTGAAGAGCATGGTCATCGCCAGCTCCCCGGCCTCCATCCCCCTGTGGGTGAAAGAGGCAAACCGCCTGCGCAGCTACCTGCCGGAGGAGATGCAGAACGCGCTGATCCAGGCGGACGAGGACGGCGACTACTCCCGCCCCGAGGTGGTGGCCGCCTCGGACGAGTACTACGCCCGCCATGTCTGCCGGCTCAGTCCCTACCCGGACTTTGTGGCGCGCTCCTTTGACCAGATGGGCGAGCCCTACATGGTCATGCAGGGCGCCAGCGAGTTTGTGGTGACCGGAAAGCTGAAAGACTGGGACATCACCGACCAGCTCAAGGACATCACCATTCCCACCCTGCTCACCTCCGGCTCCGCGGACGAGGCCACGCCGTACATCGTCAAGGAGATCTACGACCGGATCCCGGACTGCCAGTGGGAGCTGTTCGACGGCGGCACCCACCTGTGCCATGTGGAGATGGCGGATCAGTACAACGCGGTGGTGGAGAAGTTCCTCTCCGCCCACGAGTAAGACCATGGCGAAAGCCCCCGGGATCCCCGCTGAGCGCGGAGGGTTCCGGGGGCTTTCCCGGAAGCGTCAAATCTAACGGCGTCCTGCACCAGGTTCTCTCCTGTGAAAAAACAGCATCGAGGCTCCCGGCAGGTTCCTTTCGCCTGGAACCGCGTACAGCCTCAGGCTGGCGGGAACTCCGAGAACTATCACAGGAGGTTTATCCCCATGGCGAACTGCCGGACTCTCTACAACGACTACGGAATCCAGGGCGTTTTCCCGTACGCATTCCAGCGCGGGAGCGGAGCGTATCAGTTCGTGCTGGACAAACGGAAGACGGAAGCACCGTTTTTCGTCATCCGGCACGATGGGTTCACAACGCCAATCATTGAGTACGGGCACTACATCCCCCTCGCCCGCCTCTTCACAGCGCAGGATCTGGCCGGGACATTTTGCGAACAGTGCGCGAAACCCGGCTGGCCGGTGCATCCGGATCCGGTGGATGTGGGCAGGTGAAGCAGCCCGCGCTTTTGATGCCGTACCGGTATGTTTGCGAGAACAAGGAGAAAAGGTATGGACATTAAGAAGATAAAAGAAGCAGTAGAAAAAATTGCGGATGAATTTGCTATCAACAGGGTGATACTTTTCGGGTCGCAGGCGAACGGGAAAAGCCGACCGGAAAGTGATATTGACCTGATTATAGAATTTCGCGGGCCGGTTACGCTGATAACGCTGGCATTAGTGGGGGAGAGGCTTGAGGATCTGCTGCACCGCCATGTGGATATAATCCACGGACCGATTCAAGAGGACGATTTACTCCCAATTGATGAGCAGATTGAGATATATGTGGTATAGCAAATGGACTATCATAAACAAGGTTCCTGCATCTTGGCGATGGATTGAAATGGACTCGCTGTAGACAGAACTGTCCGTAGGCCGCTAAGAGTC
>CAYRAG010000027.1:19592-24808 GCA_964422185.1 uncultured Oscillospiraceae bacterium | reverse complement strand
GGGAGAACTTCCGCCGGACTCAGGATCCGGCCTGCTCCGGCTCGCAGCCCGGCGGCACCTGAAATCCGAATGCCGCGCAGATGTCCGCCTGCGCCCCGGTGAACCGCGTGACGGCCTCCGGCATGCCCGGGTGCGAGAGATAGAGGATGGGCCGCATTTCATCGAGCACATCCGCGGCGGTCTCATACCGTCCGGACAGTTTTTCCCGGTGGACGCGGTGGAGGAGGCTGTCCAGACTCTGCGCCACAAACAGAACCAGCCGGCGCCCGGTTCGGCAGCTGCCGTACGGATCCTCCTGACCCAGCGCCGCCGCAAGGCGCTCGTCCATGGTGCGCAGGTACGGCCCCTGTTCCGCCAGCAGACGGCAGCAGCGCAGCGCCTCCATCGGATCCAGGCTGACCCGGTAGGTGAGGTTGGCGAAGAATCCGGATTCCCGCCGCCACTGGGCGACTTTCTCCTCGTTGAGGGTGTACTCCTGGAGCGTCCCGTCCGCCGGATCCAGGGTGAGATGGTAGAAGCGGTCGGCGTACCAGGCTTTGTCGTACCCGTTCAGCGGGATCCGGCGCAGGCGAAGCTCCTCCAGTCCGTCCTCCAGCGAGAGGAGCGCGTGATCCAGCTCCTCCAGTTCCCTGCCGCGGACTTCCGGGTCAAGGTACAGGTTCAGTTTCAGCTGTGCGGTTCCCTCTCGCCCGGGGTACCGGATCCGATGCCCCGCGTCGTACTGCCGGAAGCAGATCCCCGTTCCGGGGTCGCACTCCATCCCGTCCTCGGGGGATCCGCCGCGTACCAGCGCCTGGATCCGCCGGGAGACCCGCCCCTGCCGCACTCCGGCTCTCATGACCATCGGCTGCCCCGCGGCGAGGTACGCGTCTATCCCCCGGAGCGACTCGTATCCCCTGTCCGTGATCACGATGAAGTCCGGGAAACCGGTCTGGCGGAGATCGTCCAGGACAGGGGTCAGACCGCGGGGATCCGGGTGGTTCCAGGGGAAAGTTTTGTAATAGACGGGAATGAAGCCGTCGGAGGCGTAGACCGTGACTTCCGGGGAACGGGAGGAGGCGAAAGGATCCGGGATCTCTCCGTAGCCGGAGTCGTCCTCCCGGACGGACTGGCCGTCGCGATCCACCGCGTACCGCATCCTGCTCTCATATCGTGCGGTGCGCAGGCGAAGCAGCTGCGTCCGGCTGTCCTCCGGGATCCCGCGCAGGATCTCCGCGGTATGCCGGGCGGTGAGGGGTTCCGGGTACGGGGTCTTCGCGACTCTCTGCCAGAGATCCGCCCGGACGCTGACCCCGCGGTCGCACAGCAGGAAGCAGGCGAGGGTGAGCACCGCGTCGGCCATTGCCTCATTGCCGGCCAGCGCGCTCGTGAGATCCCGGCGTATCCCTTCGGCCTCCGCCAGCTGCTCCAGAAGCCAGACATCTCCGTACAGGAAGCGCTCACCCTGCCGCTCCCGTATCTCACCTGGCCCGGTCAGCCGATCGGCCTCGCTCAGATCCCAGTCCTCCGGGAAGATCAGCCGGGAGCGCTCCTCCGGCGCCGCCAGGACATATGCCTTTCCCGGGAGAAACCGGAGGTTCTCGTCGACGGTGCCCCAGTGGACGCGGCGGTAGATCCGCATCCCCGTGGCCGGATCCACACTGGATCGCTGGGTGCTGGCGTAGCGGTGCTTCCCGATGGTGTGGATGGTGACCCGGTACGGGCTGTCCGGATTCGGTTTTCTCGCCATGGCGATCCCGCCTTTCTTCCTGTGGGACATGATACCGCGCCGGCGCGGGATCTGTCCAGAAAAAAACGGCCGTGCGGCGCGGATCTCCGCCGGGACGGTTCGAAATACAGCCTCCACGAAGACGGGGCCGCGGCGCGGCAGGGCCGGGAGAGGGGTTTTCGGGAACGGGGAACCGCGGGAAATATGGTTGCGAAACAGGGGAAGTCATGTTAGAATAGGCTATCTGAATGACTGCGGGGGAAGTCTGTGAACGCACTGAGTAATTTTCTGCACAACTTTGATCTGCAGGCGCTGATCTCCCTGCTGCTGACGGTGGCGGCGGTGCTGCTGTGCCTTGTGATCCACGAGGTGAGCCACGGCGCGGCCGCGTATCTCCTGGGGGATCCCACGGCGAAGCAGGCCCACAGGCTCTCCCTGAACCCGCTGCGGCATATCGACCCCATCGGGATGCTCATGATGATCGTGGTGGGATTCGGCTGGGCAAAGCCGGTTCCGGTGGATATGCGCTATTTCAAAAATCCCAAGCTGGGCATGGCGATTACGGCGCTGGCGGGGCCGCTGTCCAACTTCGTGCTGGCCTATCTCGCCCTCGTGCTCGCCTATTTCATCGTGGGCGCCGCGGCCCTGGCTCACACGGCGGCCGCGTTTCTCCAGAGCGCGGTGGATTTCTGCACTCTGGTCGCCAGCATGAGCGTCGGCCTGGGTCTGTTCAACCTGATCCCGTTCCCGCCGCTGGACGGCTCCAAGGTGGTGGAGTCGTTCCTGCCGGATCGGATCTACTATACCATCCTGAGATATGAGCGCTTCGGCTCGCTGATCCTCATGGTGCTGCTCTGGACCGGCATCGCGGACGCGCCGCTGAACGCCGCCCGGAGCGCGGTGTACGGGGTGCTGGCGAAGCTGGCGCAGTGGCCGCTGCACCTGCTGTCGGTGTTCGCGTGAGCGGGGGGAGAGAGACATGGACGCCCCGGTCTACCATCTGGAAAAAGTGGTGAAGAGCAGGTCGGACAGTCTGGAGGACTTCGACGGCCCGCTGGATTTGATCTTGCACCTGCTGAGCAGGAATAAAATGGAGATCAGGGACATCCGGATCTCCGTCATTCTGGAACAGTACCTGGACTGGATGAAACAGCGCTCCGAGCTGGATCTTGAGGTGGCCAGCGAGTTTGTCGCCATGGCCTCCCACCTGACCTATATCAAAACGAGAATGCTCCTGTCCCTCGACGACGAGGAGGCCAACGCCGAAATGGAGCAGCTCATCGCCAGCCTGGAGGAGCGCCGGCGCAATCTGAACTACCTCCTGGTCAAGGCGGTGATCCCCCAGCTCTCAGACCGGTACGCGGTGGGCAGGGACTGCCTGACGAAGATGCCGGAGCGTCTGGATCCGGACAGGATATACCGCTATGACCATCAGCCGGAGGATCTCCGCCGCGCCATGCTGTCCGTGCTGGAGCGGGGAGACAGCCGCCTGCCGCCCCCCATTGCCGCGTTTCAGGGCATTGTGGGCCGGGAGCCCTATCCCGTGGCGGATAAGGCGGAGGAGATCCTCAGCCGCCTGCTGCGCAGCGGCGTGACCCGGTTTCACCAGCTGTTCCAGGGCAACCGGAGCCGGTCGGAGGTGGTGGCCACCTTTCTCGCGGTGCTGGAGCTGTGCAGGGCCCGGCGGGTGCGTCTGGCCGGCACGGAGGACGACTGCACCGTGACCCGCACCGGCGCCTCGGAGGAGGACAATATGGAGATCACCGCGGACACCGCCGACTGAGGGGAGGACGATCCTGTGGAACTGAAGGAACTGGAGTCCGCCCTGGAGGGCATCCTGTTCGCCGCGGGGGAGCCCGTGGCCGTGGAGCGGCTGTGCCTGGCGCTGGAGGTGGACCGCAAAAGCGTGGACGCCGCGGCGCAGCACCTGGCGGACGAGTACAGCTTCCAGCGCCGGGGAATCCGCCTGCTGCGGCTGGACAGCAGCTACCAGATGTGTTCCGCCCCGGAGTACGCGGAGGTCATCCGGAAGACGCTGGAGAGCCGCCGGGCGGCGAAACTGTCCCAGCCGGCGCTGGAGGTGCTGGCCATCATCGCCTACTTTCCGCCGGCCACCCGCGCCTTTGTGGATCAGGTTCGGGGGGTGGACAGCTCCTACACCATCTCTCTTCTGCTGGAGCGCGGCCTGATTGAGGAGGCCGGCCGTCTGGCGGTGCCGGGACGGCCCATCCTGTACCGCACCACAAAGAACTTTCTGCGCAGCTTCGGGCTGAGCAGCCTCAGCGAGCTGCCCCCGCTGCCCGGCGCCGGACAGGAGGACGGGCAGATGACCATGGAGATGCAGGCCGCCGCGGAGCAGCTGCGCAGGGAGATGGAGAAATCCGGGGACGGAGGTTCCGATGAGCCGCCGGTTCCGGCCGCCGGGGAAGGCAGCGGCGCCGGGGCGGAAGATATGCCGAACGGGGAATGAGATATGACGGCACTGATTGTGCTTCTCATCGTGCTCTCTGTGCTGTGTCTGCTCTCCTTTATCCGGGTGGGCGCCCAGGTGGAGTACTCCTCCGGCGGCCTCTTCGTCCGGATCCGGGTGGGGAAATCTTTCCTCACGGTGATTCCCGGGAAGAAATCCGGGAAGGAGAAAAAGAGACGCGGAAAGAAGCCGGAAGCGAAAAAAGAGAAGAAGCCCGGCAGGGGAAAAGAGATCTCCGGCCTGGTCCGGGAGCTGATCCCCGTGGGGCTGGACGCGGCCGGGAAGCTGCGCAGAAAGATCCGGCTGTGCCCCCTGGAGGCGTATGTCATCCTGCCCGGGATGAAAGACCCGGCGGCCGCGGCCATCCGGTACGGCCAGGTGAACGCGGTGCTGGGCGTGGCGTGGCCCGCGCTGAACCAGGCCTTTGACATCCGGCAGGGCCGGGTGGGGATCCGGACAGACTTCTGTGCCGGGAAAGCGGACATTACGGTGAAAGCCGGCGTGTCCCTGCGCATCAACCAGGGACTGTGGCTGTCCATCCAGGTGGGCGCCGCCGCGCTGAGCCGATTATCAGAGTATCGATCCAAAACCAGGAAAGGCGGGGAAGACAATGGCAGACAATCATCCCATCAGTGAGCTGATGAACATCACCATGGATCGTATCCGGGACATGATGGACGCGAACACCATCGTGGGCAACCCCATTGAGGCGGGGGACATCACCCTGATCCCCATCTCCAGGCTGTCCTTCGGCTTTGCCTCCGGGGGCAGCGACTTCGTGTCCAAAAACCAGAAGGGGGAGCAGAACCCCTTCGGCGGCGGCAGCGGGGCCGGCGTGAACATGGAGCCGGTGGCGTTCCTCGTGGTCAAGGGGGATACCGTGAAGCTGCTGCCCGTCGCGCCGCCGCCCGCCACCACGGTGGAGCGGGTCGTGGAGATGGTGCCGGACATGGTGGACAAGGTGACCGGTTTCATCGAGAAGCAGAAAGACAAAAAGACGGCATCGGCGGAGGAGCCGCAGACGGAGACGGTCTGACC
>CAYRAG010000027.1:13141-19492 GCA_964422185.1 uncultured Oscillospiraceae bacterium | reverse complement strand
CGCAGAGGAGGGAGTCCTGTGGAGGAACGGGTGCAGAAACTGCTCTCCTCCTGCGGAATGGGCTCCCGCAGGGCCATGGAGCGCTGTATCCTCGAGGGCCGGGTGACGGTCAACGGCCGCACGGCGAGACTGGGGGACCGCGCAGACCTGGCGCGGGACCGCGTGGAGCTGGACGGCGTAAGCGTCCGGCCGCCCGGGGAGCGCCATACGCTCATGCTGTACAAGCCCCGTGGCGTGGTGACGACCCTCTCCGACGAGAAAGGCCGGCGCTCGGTGGCGGATCTGGTGGCGGACTGCGGCTGCCGGGTCTGGCCGGTGGGACGGCTGGACAGGGACTCGGAGGGACTGCTGCTGCTCACGGACGACGGGGCGCTGACCCACCGCCTGACCCACCCGAGCCATGAGGTGGAAAAGGAGTACGAGACCTGGGTCACCGGGGATCTGGAGAAAGGCCTGGCGATCCTGTCCCGGCCCATGGAGCTGGACGGGGTCATGCTGCGCGTGCCCGGCACGGCGTATCTCGGCGCGGGCGGGGCGGGGAGCAGCCGCCTGTCCATCACCATCCGCGAGGGGAAAAACCGGCAGATCCGCCGGATGTGCGGGCAGGCAGGCCTGCGCGTGGTGCGCCTGAAGCGGATCCGGGAGGGAGCGCTGCGGCTGGATCCCGCCCTGAGACCGGGCCAGTGGCGCGGGCTGACGAAGGAGGAACTGGATCTTCTGCGATAGATCTTGCAAGATACTGGAAAAATCTTGCAAAAAAGAGCTTGCATTTGACGGGAAAACGGGTAAAATGGAAGCTGTAACCGGACGGAGCGATCTCGGGCCCGATACCTTTGGAAGGGTGGGTTTAAAGTTGAATCGGGATATTCTTTCGCTGATCAACAGAAATATGAGCAGTTTCTCCAAGGGACAGCGGCGCATCGCCAGTTTTATCCTCGAATCCTATGACAAGGCCGCGTTCATGACCGCCAGCAAACTGGGAAAGACCGTGGATGTGAGCGAATCCACCGTGGTGCGGTTCGCGGCGGAGCTCGGCTTTGACGGATATCCCAGTATGCAGAAGGCGCTGCAGGAGATGATCCGCAGCAAGCTGACCACCATCCAGCGCATTGAGGTGTCCGACGACCGCATGGGGGATCAGGATGTCCTCACCATGGTGCTCCAGTCGGACATCGAGAAACTGCGCATGACGATAGAGGAGACCAACCGGGAGGACTTTGAGCAGACGGTGGACGCCATCATCGCGGCCAGGAAGATCTATATCATCGGCGTGCGGTCGTCCGCGTCCCTGTCCAGTTTTCTGTCCTTCTATTTTAATCTGATTTTCGACAACATCATCCATATCGGCGCCAACACCGTCAGCGAGATGTTTGAGCAGATGCTCCGGGTCAACCAGGACGATGTGGTGATCTGCATCAGCTTCCCCCGGTACTCCAGCCGGACGGTGAAGGCGATGAAGTTTGCCCGGGACCGGGGGGCGACGGTGATCGCCGTGACGGACAGCCAGATGTCCCCCCTGGCCGGGATGGCGGATCACGCCCTGCTGGCCAAGAGCGACATGGCGTCCTTTGTGGACTCCCTGGTGGCGCCCCTCAGCCTGCTCAACGCGCTGATTGTGGCGGTGGGGCAGAAGAAGCGCCAGGATCTGAGCAGGACTTTTGAGACCCTGGAGTCCATCTGGGACGAGTATAATGTATATGAGAAGGTGGAGCTCGACCGAGACCACTGACCTTTCGCAGAGCAGGATGGGGATCCCCGTTCTGCTCTGTTGCAAACAAAGGGCAACGGAGGAGATACCATGGACGGCAGCGGCGGTCTCATCGTGGTGGGCGGCGGCGCCGCGGGCTGCATGGCGGCCATCGCCGCGGCACGCGCCGGCTGCCGGATCGCGCTGGTGGAGCGCAACGGGAAGATCGGCCGGAAGCTGTGCCTCACCGGAAAAGGGCGCTGCAATGTGACCAGCGACAGCACCGTGGACGAGGTGCTGCGCCGCATCCCCCGCAACGGAAAGTTTCTGTACAGCGCCGTGACCCGGTTTGACAGCGCGGATACCATGGAGTTCTTCCAGACGCTGGGCGTGCCGCTGAAGACGGAGCGGGGCAGCCGCGTCTTCCCCTGCTCGGATCGGGCGGCGGATATCGTGGACGCGCTGGAGCGCGAGCTGCGGCGTCTGAAAGTCCCCGTTCTTCCGGGCCGCGTGACGCGGCTGATGGTGGAGTCGGGCGCGGTGCGCGGCGCGGTGACGCAGCAGGGGGAGGTGCTTCCCTGCGGCGCGGCGGTGCTGGCCACCGGCGGGCTCTCGTATCCCGCCACCGGATCCACCGGAGACGGCTACGCCCTGGCCGCGGCGGTGGGCCATACCGTGACGGAGACCCGGCCGTCCCTGGTGCCGCTGGAGTCCCCGGATCCGTGCTGCGCCCGGATGCAGGGGCTCTCTTTGAAAAATGTGACTTTGCGGGTGAAGAACAAAAAGGGCAGGGTCATCTTCCAGGACATGGGGGAGCTGCTCTTCACCCATTTCGGGCTGTCCGGGCCGCTGATTCTCAGCGCCAGCGCCCATATGCGGGAGTTTGACCGGGACAGCTATACCTGCGTCATCGACCTCAAGCCGGCCCTGGACGAGGCGAAGCTGGACGCACGCCTGGTGCGGGAGCTGACCGCCGGCGCCAACCGGGACATGTCCAACCTCATGGGCGCCCTGGCGCCGAGGCTGATGGGCCCCGTCCTGCTGGAGCGCGCCGGGATCCCGGGAGACCGGAAAGCCCGCGATGTGACCCGGGAGGAGCGGCGGGCGCTGGCGTGCGTGCTCAAGGGGTTTGAGGTGCCGGTGTCCGGAGCGCGGCCCATCGGGGAGGCCATCGTCACCTCCGGCGGGATCCGGGTGTCCGAGGTGGATCCCGGCACGATGATGTCCCGGCTGGTTCCCGGGCTGTTCTTCGCCGGGGAGCTGCTGGATGTGGACGGGTACACCGGCGGGTTCAACCTGCAGATCGCGTGGTCCACCGGCCACGCGGCGGGGGAGGGCGCGGCGGCGTATCTCCGGAGATGAATATCCCGCGTGCCGCGGAGACGGGGCATGCGGGCGGGAACAGGAGCGGGAGTGCATTGGAACGGATCAGTATCGCCATCGACGGCCCCGGCGGCGCGGGGAAAAGCACCCTGGCCCGTGCGGCCGCCCGGGAGCTGGGCTACCTCTACCTGGATACCGGGGCGCTCTACCGCACGGTGGGTCTGGCGGTCCGGGAGCGCGGCATCGACCCGGACGACAGGGACGCCGTGGCGGATGTGCTGGAGGAGATCAACATCCGGATCGAATACGGCGCGGACGGCATGCAGCATGTGCTGCTCTCCGGCAGGGATGTGTCCGCCGCCATCCGGGAGAATGACATCTCCTACTATGCCTCCCGGGTCTCCGCCAATCCCGCGGTTCGGGATTTCCTCCTGGATCTGCAGCGGGAGATGGCCCGGAACGACAATGTGGTCATGGATGGCCGGGACATCGGGACCGTGGTGCTGCCCCGGGCGCAGGTCAAGATCTTCCTCACCGCGTCCCCGCAGGCGCGGGCGCAGCGCCGGTACCGGGAGCTGCGGGAGAGAGGGGAGCAGGTCGAATATGACGAGGTGCTGCGGGAGGTGTGCGCCCGGGACGAGACGGACAGGAACCGGGCCATCGCCCCGCTGCGGCAGGCGGAGGACGCGGTTCTGGTGGATACCACCGCGCTGAGCCTGGAGGAGAGTCTCGATGTGCTGCTGACCACCATCAGAAGAAAGCTGGGGCAGGCATGAACCGGCTCTACAACGCCCTGTACTATATCATCTGGCCGTTCTTCAACCTGTTTCACCCCGTCAAAGGCATCGGCCGGGAGCACATCCCGGAGGGTCCGGCGGTGATCTGCGCCAACCACAGCCACGCCAGCGATCCGTTTTTCGTGATCTTCGCGTTTCACCGCAAGTACCAGATGCAGGTCATGTCCAAGGCGGAGGTCATGCGCGTCCCGCTGCTGGGCTGGTTTCTGAGCAAGGCGGGCGTGTTCGGCGTGGAGCGGGGCAAGACGGACATGAAGGCGATCAAGGAGGCCATGCGCTGCCTGCGCGGCGGGAACAAGCTGCTCATGTTCCCCGAGGGCACCCGCGTCCGGGAGGGGCAGAGCGTGGAGGCGAAGACCGGCGCGGCCATGCTGGCCATGCGCACCGGCGTGCCCATTGTGCCGGTCTATCTCCCCCCGAAACACCGGTGGTTCCGGTTCACCCGCGTGGTCATCGGCGAGCCGCTGGAGCCGTCGTTTGAGGGCCGCAGGCCGTGCCAGGAGGACTACGAGCGGGTGACGGCGCAGCTCATGGAGCGGATCGCCTCGCTGAAGGAGCAGTCGAATTGAAAGTGCAGCTTGCCGGGAGCGCCGGGTTCTGCTACGGCGTGCGCCGTGCGGTGGAGCTGGCGGTCCGGACGGCGGAGGAGTGCCCCGGCTGCGCCATGCTGGGCCATCTGATCCACAACGATGAGGTCATCCGCCGCATGGAGGAACTGGGCGCGGTGTGCATCGGGACGCCGGAACAGGCCAGACCCGGCCAGGCGGTGATCATCCGGTCCCACGGGGAGAGCCGGGCGGTGTACGAGACGCTGGAGCGCACGGGCGCCAGGATTGTGGACGCCACCTGCCCCAATGTGACCCGGATCCACCAGATTGTGGTGGAGGCGGAGCGGCGGGGGAGACAGAGCGTGATCATCGGCACGCCGGATCACCCGGAGGTACGCGCCATCGCCGGCTGGTGCTCGCATCCGGTCGTGCTGGACGGCGCGGCGGCCTTTTCCCAATGGCTCAGTCAGGAGCCGGCGCGCAGGGAAATGCCGCTGACTCTGGTCTCTCAGACGACCTCCACCCGGGAGATCTGGAATTCCTGTCTGGAAACGGCAAAAAAAGAGTGTACAAATATTGAGATTTTTGATACAATATGTTGGGCGACTTCCCGCAGGCAGGAGGAAGCGCAGCTTCTGGCCGCGGAAAATGAGGCCATGATTGTCATCGGAGACCGCAAGAGCGCGAATACCGGACATCTGGCGGAACTGTGCGCCCGCCTCTGTCCCAGGACGCTGTCCATTGAATGTGCGGCGGATCTGGAGGGGGTCTCCTGGGACGGGGTGTCTTCGGTTGGAATCACGGCAGGTGCTTCGACACCGGCGTGGATAATAAAGGAGGTCTATGAGAAAATGAGCGATGAAATTATGGAGATCGAGGAATCCTTCGAGGACATGTTGGAGAAGTCGATCAAAACTTTAAATACGGGGGAAAAGGTCACTGGCACGGTCACCGGGATGTCGCCGACGGAGATCTATGTGGATGTCGGCACGAAATACGCCGGCATCATTCCGATCAATGAGCTGTCCGATGATCCCTCCGTCAAGGCGGAGGATCTGGCGAAAGTCGGCGACGAGATTGAGGCGATTGTGCTGCGGGTCAACGACCAGGAGGGTGTAGTCACCCTGTCCAAGCGGAAGCTGGACTCCGTGAAGAACTGGGAGGCCATTGAGCAGGCCAGGGAGGACAAGACTCCCCTGGAGGGTGTGGTCACCGAGGAGAACAAGGGCGGCGTCGTCGCCAATGTCAGGGGCGTGCGCGTCTTTGTCCCCGCGTCCCAGTCCGGTCTGGGCCGGGGTGTGCCCATGACCCAGCTGGTCGGCCAGACCGTGCGTCTGCGCATCACCGAGGTCAACCGCGGCCGCAGGCGTGTGGTGGGCTCCATCCGCGCCGTCCAGTATGAGGAGCGTGCCGCCAGGGCCGCGGAAGTCTGGGCCACCATCGAGGAAGGCAAGCGGTATACCGGCGTGGTAAAGAGTCTCACCTCTTACGGCGCGTTTGTGGATATCGGCGGCGTGGACGGCATGGTTCACATCTCCGAGCTGTCCTGGTCGCGCATCAAGCATCCCTCCGAGGTCGTCTCCGTAGGCGACACGGTGGAGGTATATGTCATCGCCGTGGACAGGGAGAAGAAGAAGATCTCCCTGGGCATGAAAGATCACAGCAGAGAGCCGTGGACGGTATTCACCTCCACCTACGGCATCGGCGATGTGGCCAATGTCCGGATCGTCAAGCTGGTCACTTTCGGCGCGTTCGCGGAGATCGTCCCCGGTGTGGACGGCCTGATCCACATCTCTCAGATTGCCGATCACCGGATTGACAAGCCCGGCGACATTCTCGCGGAAGGCGACAGGGTCGACGCGAAGATCATCGACATCGACATGGAGAACAGGAAAGTCTCCCTGTCCATCCGTGCGCTGCTGGAGGAGGCCCGCCTGAGGGAGGCCGCCGGCGCCGTGAGCAGTGAGCCCGCGCCCGCGGAGGAGCCCGCGCCTGC
>CAYRAG010000027.1:0-13041 GCA_964422185.1 uncultured Oscillospiraceae bacterium | reverse complement strand
CCCGCGGAGGAGACGGAGAACTGATCCGCACGACCTGAAGAAAACAGGAGAGGGACTGTGAGTGCCGGCGGCGCCGTGCGTTCGCAGTCCTTCTTTTTTACCGCCCTCCCGCGGGACGGGCCCGCACCGCGGCGCCTGTCCGGGGACGCCGGGGCCGCCCGCCGCATCCTCCGGTTCAGTACCCGCGCTGTCCGGCGGAGACAGAAAAAAAGACGGAGAACCTGCACGGAAACAGGCATGCTGTCTTGAACGATGCGTTTCCCTGTGATATACTATGCCCGGCCTGCCGGACGATGCCCGGGGGTTCGCTTTCCCGGACGGCGCTGCGCCGCGGCGCAGGTTCCCGCGCCGGAAACGGCCGGGCTGAACCCGCGGCCCATGGCGGGATCCGGGGGAGGATGAGGCCAACCCGTCTGGCGGCCGTCCCGCACAGCGCCGGAGCGGCGCGGATCGGAGCGGGTTTCCTCCCCGCGGGGATCAGAATCATTCAGAAAGAGGGTGGAGGCGCGTCCCTCCCGCGGCAGCGGTTCGCGGGGGTGCGTGCGCCGGCTCATGAAACAGTTCCGACATCTTTGTGCGGTGCTCCTGGCCCTGGCGGTGATCTGCGGGCTGTGGATCCTGCCCGGCGCGGCCCAGGAGGGCGGCCAGGCGGAGACGCAGACCATCCTGTTCACCCACGATATGCACTCCCATCTGCTGCCGGCGCTGGATGAGAACGGGGCGGAGTACGGCGGATCCGCACGCCTGATGACGGCCATCCGGGCCCAGCGGGAGAAAGATCCCAACGCGCTTTTAGTGGATGCCGGCGATTTCTCCATGGGCTCCCTGTTTCAGACGGCTTACGCGGACGCGGCCCTGGAGCTGCGTCTGATGGGCGCCATGGGCTATGACGCCACCACATTCGGCAACCATGAGTATGACTACCGGGCCAGCGGCCTCGCGTCCATGCTCAACGCGGCGCTGGACAGCGGCGATCCCCTGCCGGCCATCGTGGAGGCCAACTACTATCCCCCGCAGAACGGGCAGGACGGCTACGGCGAGGACAGCCAGGCGGTCTGGAACGCCCTCAACCGCTACGGTGTCACCGAGTACACCGTGATCGAAAACGACAGCGGGGTCTTCGTGGTGTTCGGGATCATGGGGGAGGAGTCCGACGAGTACGCCCCCATGTCCGGCATGATCCTCTATGACCGGTTTGAGAAGGCGCAGCAGGTGGTGGACAAGGCCACGCAGGACTGCAGGGAGAACTACGGCGTGGAGGATCCGACGGTCATCTGCCTGTCCCACTCGGGCACGGACGGGAAAGGAAAGGGCGAGGATTACGATCTCGCCAGAAAAGTGGACGGCATCGACCTGATTGTCTCCGGCCACAGCCACACCACGCTCCCTGAGCCCATCCATGTCAACGACACCTGGATTGTGTCCGCGGGCGAGTACACCAAAAACCTGGGCGTCATCCGGCTGGATGTGAGCGGCGGCGCCGCGCAGCTGGTGAGCTACGAGCTGATCCCCATTGACAACACGCTCCGGGACGACCCGGCCATCTCCCGCCTGGTGGAGGAGTACAAGAAAGAGGTGGACCGGACCTATCTCGACCGGTTCGATCTGAGTTTTGACGAGGTGCTGGTGCACAATCCCTATTCTTTCGACAGTGTGGACGCGGTATACGACACCGCCCACGAGTCCACCCTGGGCAATCTGCTGACCGACGCGTACCGCTGGGCGGGGGAGCAGGCGCTGGGCGGCACGGTGGACGCGGCGTTCACCGCCTCCGGTGTGATCCGTGCGTCGTTCGCCCAGGGGGACATCACGGTCTCCGATGTGTTCGACGCGGCGTCCCTGGGCATCGGCGCGGACGGGGTGCCGGGCTACCCCCTGATCGCGGTCTACCTCACCGGGAAGGATCTCAAGACGGTACTGGAGGTGGACGCCTCGGTCGCGCCGCTCATGACGGTGGCACGGCTGTTCAACTCCGGGCTGGAGTACAGCTTCAACACCCACCGGATGATCCTCAACCGGGTGACGGATACCGCGCTGCGGCTGCCGGACGGCACGGCGCAGCCCCTGGAGAACAAACAGCTGTACCGGGTGGTGACCGGCCTGTACTGCGGACAGATGCTCGGCAGCGTGGAGGACAAATCCCTGGGCCTGCTCTCGGTGACGCCCCGCAATGAGGACGGCACGCCCATCGACATGAACCGCCTGGAGGACTACATCATCCACGACGCCGACGGCAACGAGGTCAAGGAGTGGTACGCGGTGGCCTCCTATCTCCAGACCATGGGCGGCGAGATGGACGCACGGTACGGCCAGACGGACGGCAGGAAGATGGTGTCCCACAGCTGGAACCCCATTCAGCTGCTCAGGCACCCCAACCGGTTCTCCGTGATCCTGGTGCTGCTGATCCTGGTGATCATCGCGGTGATCGCGGTGGTGCTGCGCCTGACGGTGTTCTCCCGGTACAAGAGAACCATCAGGCGGGGCGGAGGCCGGGGATACCGGCCCTACCGCGGCTGAGCCGCCTGAGACACATCAGAGACATCGATGCGAAGAAGAGCCCTGAGGCGCCGTTGGCTGCCCCAGGGCTCTTCTCTGCGCGTGAAGCGAGGTGCGGGAAATGAAATCTCCCCCTGCCGGCGGGCAGAGGGAGGCGGAGACTCAGTGCGTCAGGTAGTACCTGACCAGCGCCTGGAGCAGCTCGTCCCGATCCAGTTTGCGGATGAGGGAGCGTGCGCCGTTGTGGTTTGTGATGTAGGTAGGATCCTCTGACAGAATGTACCCCACGATCTGATTGATGGGATTATACCCCTTTTCCTGCAGCGCCTGATAGACCGTGGTAAGGATGGTCTTAATCTCCTGGTCTTTTTCATCGCTAATATTAAACTTTCTGGTGAAGTCCATATCCATACAGAGACACCTCCCGAACCGATATCCAAATTCAGTTTAAACCAAAGGCGGGGGCTTGTAAAGAGTTTCCGGGAAAAATAAAGAAAAAATATGTGTATCCCGGGGGACAGTTCAGACGGCGCCTCATTTCAGCCCAGCGCCGGATCCGCCGGAAAGTGCCTGCCCCGGGGCGCGGACAGGCCCCGCCGGACGGGTTTGCGGATCTCAGGCTCCGGGAATGGGGTGGATCCCCGCGGGCACCTGAGCCGGCTTCTGCAGGAGTCGTTGAACCGCAGGCCGCCAGGGGAACTGCGCCCGCGGATGTTTGCGGAAATCGAACCGCGGATCGTGATTTGGATCCCTGAGAGGCAGAGCTTCTCAGAGTTCTTTTTCACGCCTGCAGATTTGACGCCTACCCGGGAACAACATATCGAGAATATACCGTTAAGAGGCATCAAATGTTCACAAAATAGGACAAAGACGCCAAAAAATGCCGGTGCACTGCCCTCCAAATAAAAGCACGGCATGGGCTTTTGATATTCATGTCAGCATTGTACCTTCCAGTACCCGGTTTTATTAGAACCCACCCGCTCAAGCAATTTAGCGGTTTTCAGCTTTTTAATCGCTCTCTCCACGGTACCGGAACCCACTCTGAGAAATGCCGCCATCATGGGCTTTGTCGAATGCGGATTTTCCTCAAGGTAAGCGAGCAATTCCTTTTCCGTGTCAGAAAGATTTATCGCTCCGTTTATCGCATCATTTATCACTCCACCTGACGGAGTGATATTTCCCGGCCCCACAGTAGCGGTAGCCACTTCGGACAGCGGAATCGTGATACGGAACACATCTCCCTCAACAAACTGCGGCTCTCCGCCAGAGTACATTTTCGTATACCTGCAGGTGTTCCTCATGCCGGAGCCGGGTTCGTCAGCAAGGCCGATTTCGCGGAACACCTTTGCTATCGGCGGGTTCTTCGGGAAAGGTTCAAAGGTAGCAGGGTTTAAGGCTCCGTGACCGTGCGACAGGCTGGCATTTTCTGTGTAGACGCGATCCTTTTCAATGACCAGCTTTGCCACATATGCACTGGAGAAATCACGGTGGGCGAGAAGATTGGAAACAATCTCATGCAGGATGTGGTTCCTTGCACTGACGCTTTGAATCCCGTCCAGGTGAAAAGTATCGTTCAGATGCTTTTTGCCAAATGCCATCAGCCGGTCATAGCTTTCGATGAGATTCGTGATGACCACATCCCGGTCATCGTAGCGGTCAGTGTTGAATACCCGAAAGATGGCATCGGTCCTGTACTGCGGCAGGACGGACAGAATCAGCTGATCCGTACCAAAAAGCAGAATCGCGGCCAGGGTAAGTCCTTCTTTGCCGGAATCCCTGTCTCTCAAAATGAGTCCCGCACTGCGGATGATCTCTTCATCTGTCATCGTGAGCCATGGATGGTTTGTGTCACGGGAACGGGACATATTCCTGGCACGGTCAATCAGGTCGGAGCGAAGATCGGCCAGTCCAAACGCTGGAAATACCCTGTTCACGAAACAGCTGCCATTTTTGCGGGCGTAGAGCCGATACACCTCATCAGAATGGTGTGTGATGTCAATATCGGATTCGTGGTCTCTGTCGTAGATGCGGCCGTTGCAGCGGCAGACCTCCTGCGAAACAGGAACATGGATATACAGGATGTGTTTCCCGTCTTTTTCATACTCAACCGGCGTGAGGTTAAGCGGCGGGTACATCTTGTTTTCATGATTGACCGAGGTTACGAATTCCTTTTTGACCTTATCGATTTTGTCCTCCCCGATTCCGAGGATCTCGCCGTTGTCGTTCACGCCGAGAAAGAGGTGACCGCCATCCCTGTTGGAAAAAGAGCAGACGGTTTCATATACCTCTTCAGTGACTTCGGTTCCTGATTTTTTGAATTCTACCGTGAGGCTCTCGCCGCCGCGAATCAGGTTCAACAGTTCCTGTGGAAGTTGCCGCACGGTCAAAACCTCCTTGAGGATATCATTCTACATGTTCAGAGACGGTTTCCGGCAGCATCATAAACTTATAAAGCAGTGCGGGAAACCCACCATGTGTACGCATAACCGCGGCGATTGTTCGCCGGAAACAGATAAACTCTAATGAGCCTGGAATCCCACGATGTCCCATCGCGGGAGAATGTCAGGGCGGTTTGCCCCGATGCACTCCCTGCGGGATCCGCCGGAAAGTGCCTGCCCCGGGGCGCGGACAGGCCCCGCCGGACGGGTTTGCGGATCTCAGGCTCCGGCACTGTCGTCCAGGCTGGAGACGGCGCAGCGGATCGGCTTTCCCGGCTCCAGGAAGATCAGGCCGTAGCTTTCCAGATCCCGGATGCTGCCGGGATTCATGACCCAGAGCCCGTCTTCCTCCTGCCGGCACAGCGTGCGGTGGGTGTGCCCGAACAGCACCGCCTCCGCGCCCGCTTTCCGGGCGGCCTGCACGGCCTCCTCCGGGCCCTGCTTCACCCGCCACTGGTGCCCGTGACCCATCAGGATCAGATGGCCCTCCAGCCGAACCAGCTTCTGCGCCGGCGCGTCGGTCCAGCCGTCACAGTTGCCGGGCACGCAAAGCTTCGGGATATCCGGATAGATATGCTCCAGGGTCTCCGTGTCGGACATGAGATCCCCCAGATGGATAATGGTATCCGGGCGCTCTTTCTCCACGGCTTCCAGCATGGAACTGAGATTCCGGTGGGAATCAGACAGGACGAGTACTTTCAAAACGACACCTCCCAAGGTATTCTGTCCGGTGCCGGAATCATCCGGCCTGGTGGAGCACCGTGCCGTCCGGCAGCTGGAACGGGGCGGACGCGGGGCAGGGGGACTGGAGCGCCGCGGAGGACATGCGGTAGATCACCTGTCCGTCCTCCTCCGTTTCGGCGCGCACCAGAAGACCGCTGTCAATATCCACCCAGTAGCGGTAGAGATAGTTGAGCCCGGGATCCTCCACCTCCACATAGACGCAGGTCCAGTTGTCCTGGGTGACGCAGCCCGCGCCGGTGATGTCCGACTTCTCCACATTCAGCACATCCTCGTAGGTCGGGAAGCGCTGGAGGAGATCCGGCGACTCGGAACCGCCGTCGAAGGTGAGGCAGCTGCGATCCTGGTCGTACCAGAGGTAGAGCGTGCCGTCCACCACCAGGGTGTTCTGCTGCCGGCCGGAGGGGAGCTGCGCCTGGATGCGGGTACAGCCGTTGTCCACCCACACGGTGAAATCGGTGACGCCGTAATCCTCTTCCCCCCAGAAATCCCACACATAGAGCTTGCGCTCATAGCTGTCCGCCCGGACCAGGGTCGCGATGACCGCCTGGACGGTGTCCACGGTGACATCCACGGAGGTGTACCGGTCGTTTTCCAGGGACGGGGAACCGGCGGGCTCCTCGGAGGAGTCGGCCCCCAGCGTGGCGGGCAGGGTGACCCGCGGCGTCTGGCCGGGCAGGAAGTACAGCCCGAAGCTGGCAAACACGGCCACCGCGATGACAATGGCGATCAGCACGACAATGACGGTGCGGTTTTTCCGATCCACGCGCTTACCTCCTCTCACGGGCGGAAAAGGGCGGCCTCAGCGGCCGCCCGTCGGGTTTTTCATCAGGGCCGGAACGGCGCGGGCGGCTCAGGCCGCAGGCCAAAGTGCCACTCCACGGCATCCGCGATCCGCACGCAGGCGTGTCCGTCCCCGTACGGGTTAACCGCATGCGCCATGGCGGCATACGCGGCCGGATCGGTGAGCAGACGGGAGGCCAGGCGGAAGATGTCCTCCTCCTGCGTGCCGGCCACCTGTACCGTGCCCGCCTCCACGGCCTCCGGGCGCTCCGTCTCCCGGCGCAGCACCAGCACCGGTTTGCCCAGCGCGGGCGCCTCCTCCTGCAGTCCGCCGGAGTCGGTCATCACCAGGTAGCACCGGGCCATGAGGTTGTGCATCTCATCCACATCAAGGGGAGAGATGAGGTGGATGCGGGGGTGCCCGTCCAGATATCCGTGGGCGGTCTCCTGCACGACGGGGGAGAGATGAACCGGGTAGACCAGCTCCGTCTCCGGGAACGCGTCCGCCACGCGGCGCAGGGCGGTCATGATATTCGCCATGGGCGCCCCGTAGTTCTCCCGGCGGTGGCAGGTGACCAGAATGACCTTTCGGTTGACATAATCCAGCTGATTCAGGATCTCCTCCCGGAAGACAAACCCCTCGGAGACCGTGGTGCGCAGCGCGTCAATCACGGTGTTGCCCGTGAGGAAGACCCCGTCGGTGACGGACTCCCTGGCCAGGTTGTCCCGGTTGGTGACGGTGGGGCAGAAGTGGAGGGAGGCGAGGGCGCCCACCATTCTGCGGTTGAGCTCCTCGGGGTAGGGGGACCAGCGATCCCCGGTGCGCAGGCCGGCCTCCACATGGCCCACCGGAATTTTGTGGTAGAACGCGGACAGCGCCGCGGAGAATGTCGTGGTGGTGTCCCCGTGCACGAGAACCAGATCCGGAGATACCTCCTCCAGCAGCGAGTCCATGCCGGTCAGACACCGGGCGGTGATGGAGGAGAGGGTCTGCCGCGGCTGCATGATATTGAGGTCGAAATCCGGCGTGCGGGAGAAGATCCGCATGACGGAATCCAGCATCTCTCTGTGCTGCGCCGTGACACAGCACAGGCTCCGGATTCCGGGCCGGCGGTCCAGCTCCCGCACCAGAGGGCACATCTTAATGGCCTCCGGCCGGGTGCCGAAGACCGTCATGACGGTGAACTGACTCATTTTTCGGAGCGGTCCTCCTCCCCGAAAAAGTTCTCATTGCCCGCGATCTGGCTGTTCTGATGGTTGATCTTCGGCGCGGCGTCCCCGCCGTCGTCAGAATGGCTGTCCCGGCTGTGGTCATGCCCGTGGTCGCGGTCGTGGTGCGGGTGCCGGTAGATCAGGACGGACACGGCGCCCGCCAGGCAGAGGGCGACGAGCAGCACCAGCGCCCGCATCTCGCCGCTGGTGGTCAGCACCACCGCGGACAGCCCGAGAATCGCGGAGATCAGGTAGAGCAGCGCCACCGCCTGCTTCTGGGAGAAGCCCATGTCAATGAGCCTGTGATGGATATGGCTGCGGTCCGGCTTCATGGGCGACTGCCCTTTGGACAGCCGGCGCACAATGGCGAAACAGGTGTCGAAGATGGGCAGGGCCAGCATGAGGAACGGCACCGCGAACGAGATGATGGTATAGAATTTGAATAACCCCTGTATCGAGACCACCGCCAGGATATATCCCAGGAAGGTGGAGCCCGTGTCTCCCATGAAGATCTTGGCGGGATGGAGATTGTAGGGGAGAAATCCGAGGCAGGCGCCGGTGAGCGCCGCCATCAGCACCGCCACATCCCCCTCCGATACGCACAGGGCGATGACCAGCATCGTCAGGGAGCTGATGGTGGACACGCCGCAGGCCAGCCCGTCCAGACCGTCGATGAGGTTGACGGCGTTGGTGATCCCCACAATCCACAGCACCGTGATGGGATAGCGCAGGATCCCCAGGTTCCAGATCGGGTTGTCGCTGAAGAGATTGGGGTTGGAGATGGCGTTGATGATATTGCCGTGGAAGACCGCGATCAGGGCGGCCACGATCTGAACCACGAACTTCAGCTTCGGCCCCAGGGCGTAGATATCGTCCAGAACGCCCAGCACCACAATGACGCTGGCCCCCAGCAGCATGCCCCGGTTTTCCCTGCTCAGCGGGTGCAGGAAAATCAGGATGCTCAGGGTGAACCCGAAGAAGATGGCCAGACCGCCCATCCGGGGGATGGGGTGGTCGTGCATCCGGCGGGCATCCTTGGGGACATCCATGGCGCCCACCCGGTGGGCCAGATTCATGATAATGGGGGTGGAGATAAACGAGACCAGCAGCGCGGCTACCAGGGTCGCCAGGATAATGCCCAGGAGGGACAGGTTGATAGAAGGCATAATGAGAGAAACTCCTTATACGGCGAATGGCCTGTTCCGGACGGGAGGGTCAGTGCGCCACCAGCCCCACTTTTCGATAGACCTTCCGCAGCGTCCTGTCGGCGACCCGGCTGGCCTTTTCCGCGCCGGCGCGGCACAGATCCTCCAGATAGGCCCTGTCTTTCAGGATGCGCCGGGCCTCCTCCCGGATGGGGCGCAGGGTCTCGATGACGACATCGCACACGGCGGGTTTGAACACGCCGTAGCCCTTGCCGTCAAACTCCCGCTCGATCTCCTCATAGCTCTCGCCGCTGCAGGCGGAGTAGATCGACATCAGGTTGGACACCCCCGGTTTGTTCTCCGGGTCGTAGCGCACGCAGTGCTCGCTGTCGCTGTCCGTGACCGCCCGTTTGAACTTGCGGCGGATGTCCTCCGGGGCGTCCATCAGGAAGACGCAGCCCTCCGGCATGGATTTGCTCATCTTCGTCTCCGGCGCGTTCAGACTCATGACCCGTGCGCCGGTCTTCGGAATATAGGGCTCCGGAACCCGGAAAGTCTCGCCGTACACGGTGTTGAACCGGTGGGCGATGACCCGGGCCAGCTCCACATGCTGCTTCTGATCCTCCCCTACGGGGACATAGTCCGGCTGGTAGAGCAGGATGTCCGAGGCCATCAGGCAGGGATAGGTGAACAGGCCGGCGTTGATGTTGTCATTGTGTTTGGACGCCTTGTCCTTGAACTGGGTCATGCGGTTGAGCTCGCCGAACATCGTGTAGCAGCTGAGCACCCAGCCCAGCTCCGCGTGCTGGTGGACATGGGACTGGACAAACAGCGTGTTCTTCTCCGGATCCAGCCCGCTGGCGATGTAAATGGCAAGCTGCTCCAGTGTGCGGCGGCGCAGATCCGCGGGTACCTGGCGCACCGTCAGCGTGTGCAGGTCGGCCATAAAATAATAGCAGTCAAACTGCTCGGCGCGCTCCGCCCAGTTTTTAATGGCGCCCAGGTAGTTGCCCAGATGCAGATCGCCGCTGGGCTGGATGCCGGAGAGCATGACTTTTCTTTGTTCATCCATAGCGGGTTGGACTCCTTTACGATGTAGGTTCGATTCCCGGCGGAATCCCCCGCGGGACGGGGGGCCTGCCATGGGGTTATTCTATCATGGAGCGAACCGTTTGGCAACTGGAATCTCTCCCGCGCACACGCCGCTCAGGGCCTCCCGCGCCGCGCCGGAGAAGCGCCCTCCTGGCTGTCCAGCACCCGCCGGTACTCCTCCGGCGTATCCATATCCCGGCAGATCTCGGCGTCGTCCACCGGCACCTCCGCCGCCGGCCAGCGCCGGAGAAACTGCCGCAGGCCGCCCTCCCCGCCGAAGGCCAGGAGATCCTCACGCAGATCGCAGGAGATCAGCGGCGGGTGACCCCGGCGCCCCTGATACACGGGAAAGCAGACCCGCGGGCGATCCCGGCGGAAAGTCTCCGCCAGCAGGCGCATGGTGTCCGCGGAGACCGCGGGGCAGTCCGCGGGCAGGAAGAAGAAAGCGTCCGTATCCGCGCTCAGCGCCCGGACTCCCGCCTGCACGGACAGGAACATATCCTCCCGGTAGAGGGGATTCCGAACTGTGCGCACTTTGGGGGAGACCCCGCGCAGCGCGCGTTCCACCTCCTCGCCGCGCCAGCCGGTGACCACGACCACGCTATCCGCCCCCGCGGACAGCAGCTGATCGATCTCGTGAAGCAAAACCGGCTTTCCGTGAAGCGGCAGCAGCGGCTTGAATTCCCCCATGCGGGAGGACAGGCCGGCCGCCACGATGACGCCGGCGAGCTTCAGGCCGCCCGACTCCGCTGTCTGACAGGTCATGGGTCTGCTCCCCCTTTCAGGTTTCACTGTCCGGCGGCGCACGGGTGCGCGGCCGCGCCGGGTTGAGAGATTCCGGTGTTCCTCCGGCGGCGCCCGGATCGCGGGAATTCCGGGAGGAAATTGCCGCAAAAGGCGCCGCGCCACTTGAGATCCGGGCGGAATTCTGATATGCTATGGGCGCTTCAGAATGCAGCATGAGGTCTGATGGCCAAATACGGACAGGAGGAACCACAATGTTTGAGCAGGAATATCAGAGCAAACTGAGAACGCCGGAAGAGGCGGTAAAAGTCGTCAAGTCCGGTGACTGGGTGGATTATACATGGTGCACCAACCATCCTGTCGCCCTGGATAAAGCCCTGGCGGCCCGGAAAGACGAGCTGACCGATGTGAAAGTGCGGGGCGGCGTGACCATGTGGATGCCGGAGATCTGCAAGGCGGACGACGCCGGGGAGCACTTCACCTGGAACTCCTGGCACATGAGCGGCATCGACCGCAGGATCGTGGCGAAGGGGATGGGGTATTTCGCGCCCATCCGCTATTCCGAGCTGCCCAGATACTACCGGGACGGCATCCCGGTGGATGTGGTGATGCTCCAGGTGCCGCCCATGGACCGGTTCGGCAACTTCAACCTGTCCCTGGCCCCCTCCCACCTGCGGGATGTGTGCGCCCAGGCCAAATGCGTCATCGTCGAGGTCAACCGGAACATGCCCTGGGTGTACGGCCTGACCGGCACCGAGCTGAATATCCGGGATGTGGACATGATCGTGGAGGGGGACAATCCCCCGGTGGCCGAGCTGGGAGCCGGCGGCGAGCCCACCGAGGTGGACAGGGCTGTGGCTCAGCTCATCGTGGAGCAGATCCCGGACGGCGCCTGCCTCCAGCTGGGCATCGGCGGGATGCCCAATACCGTGGGATCCCTCATCGCCCAGTCTGACCTGAAGGATCTGGGCGTACATACCGAGATGTATGTGGACGCCTTCGTGGACATCGCGAAAGCGGGCAAGATCACCGGCCGCCACAAGGCGCTGGACAACGGCCGGCAGGTATTCGCGTTTGCCGCCGGCACGCAGAAGCTGTACGACTATGTGGACCGCAACCCGGATGTCATGGGCGCACCCGTGGACTACACCAATGATGTGCGGGTCATCGCGCAGCTTGACAACTTCATCTCCATCAACAACGCCATCGACATGGATCTGTACGGCCAGGTCAACGCCGAGTCCGCGGGCACCAAACACATCTCCGGCACCGGCGGCCAGCTGGACTTCGTCATGGGCGCCTACCTGTCCAAAGGCGGCAAGAGCTTTATCTGCATGTCCTCCACCGTGACGGGCAAGGACGGCGTGGTGAAGAGCCGTATTGTGCCCACTCTGACCCCCGGATCCATCGCCACGGATCCCCGCTCCTGCGTGCAGTATGTGGTGACGGAGTACGGCATGGTCAATCTGAAAGGCCTGTCCACCTGGGAGCGCGCCGAGGCCATCATCTCCATCGCCCACCCGGACTTCCGCGACCAGCTCATCGCGGACGCGGAGAAGATGAAGATCTGGCGCAGAACCAACCGGTGACATTCCCCGCGGCGGGACTCTGTGTTCCCCGGAGTCCGCCTGTTTCCCGCAGAGAATCGACAGGAGTATCTGTATATCGAACCGGCTCTGGCCTGCGGAATCGCTGCGGACCAGAGCCGTTTCACAGTCTGCCACGGGGCCGATCCGGTGCCGCGGCGATACGGGGCCCGGAGAAAGCCCCGGCGGAAAGCCTGCCGCCGGCTGCCGCGGGCCGGGCGGTCAGCACCCCGGTGATAGCCAGGATCCGCGCCGGCACCCGGGGCGCGGCAAACCCTCCTGACCGGGAGAGCGGACCGGCCCGCCTTCCAAAACCCTCCCTGCCAGCCTCGGAACCCGTCCATGCGCTTTCCATGGGGATGTTCGACACGGTCAGCGGGTGAAAGATATCGTCCGGGTCGATGGGACGGCAACTTACCCCTGTTTACCCTCCATCATGCCTGGAGACTCAAATTTTTATTGTTCCCAAATGCGTACGCACTGCGTTCACAATTAACCTGGAACAGGTCTTCTGTTTTACAGCACTTTCCAATATCCATTTCTTTTGGATCCGACCCGCTCAATGAATCCGTTGTCTTTTAAGAATGCAATATTATTCTCAACCGCTGTCTCGCTTATTCCCAACATTATATGCAGTTCTGCTGCTGTCACATTCGGGTTGTCTCTCATTTCCGAAATGATCATCATTCTTCTTTTATTCAAAGCCGGTTTATTCCCAACTTTATTCCCAACTTTATTCCCAACTTCTGCTTTTCGAATGCTGTTAAACGGTATGGTCACGACAATGGAATTCTCTCGGAAGTC
>CAYRAG010000026.1:9758-24902 GCA_964422185.1 uncultured Oscillospiraceae bacterium | reverse complement strand
AGGATGCGCACCCAAAAACGGTACACATGCAGGGACTGTAGCGGCCAGTTCAACCAACGGGGAAGAGCGGAGTGCGCCCCGCAATGAGATGCCTGGCTTCCTGACTCCTCCCTTTTGGGGTCGGCCGGCGTCCCTGCCTAATCACGGGGGTTCCCCCTGGATTAACCCCTCGCCCCAATCGTGTAGATTCAGTCATTCCGCGGGTAAAATGCAAAAGCCGTTTTTCTGTCCGAATTTACGGGTTCGCTTTTTCCGTGCGGTGCGCCGCCGGTGCGGAACTCATGTCCGGATAGATCAAATGTCGCCTGCCGGGCGACCACAGACCCCTTTGTCTCTGGTATCCTTGGGACAGAAAAAACAAAGGAGGTCATTTTCATGACAGAACTGGTATTCATTCTGGACCGCAGCGGCTCCATGTCCGGGCTGGAGAGCGACACCATCGGCGGGTTCAACTCCATGCTGGAAAAGCAGAGGAAAGAGCCCGGCGAGTGCCTGGTCTCCACGGTGCTCTTCGACAGCGAGGTGCAGGTTCTCCACGACCGTGTGCCCCTGGACAAGGTGCCCAGGATGACGGACAGGGACTACTTCGTGGGCGGCAGCACCGCGCTGCTGGACGCCGTGGGCGGCGCCATCCACCACATCGGCAACATCCACAAGTACGCAAGGCCGGAAGACCGGCCGGAACACACCATGTTCGTGATCATCACGGACGGGATGGAGAACTCCAGCCACGAGTACTCCTATCCGCGGGTGAAGAATATGCTGGAGCGGCAGAAGGAGAGGTACGGCTGGGAATTTCTGTTCCTCGGCGCGAACATCGACGCGGCGGCGGAGGCGGCCCGCATGGGCATCAGCGCGGACAGGTCCGTGCGCTTCCAGCGCGACAGCGAGGGCATCGGCCTGAACTTCTCCGCGGTCAGCGAGGCAATTACCAGCACCAGGGCCTCCAGGTCTCTGACGGAGGACTGGAAGCGCGAGATTGAGGAGGACTACAGGAAGCGCGGCGGCGGGGAGGAGGACGACTGACCGCTCCCCGAACCTCGCATAAAAAACAGAGCACGGGGATCCCGGAACTCCGGGATCCCCGCGCTTTTTCTCAGATGACGCAATGCAGTCTGCCGGCCCCGCCGCTCAGCGGCAGTCCAGGTAGAGCAGCAGCAGGCGCAGGGTGTTCATCAGTCCGTCCGCGTGGGTGCGCTCCATGCCGTGGGAGGCGTGCACGCCGGATCCGATGAGCGCACCGGGCGCGTCGATGCCGGAACGCCAGGCCACGCCGGCGTCCGAACCGTAGATGGGGTAGTCGTCTACGGCGTAATCCACCCCGTTCTCCTCCGCCAGGCGGATCAGGCGCGTGGTCATCTCATAGTCGTAGGGCGCCTCGTTGTCCTTGGCGCAGATGGACACCTGCCGCTCCGTACAGGCGAGCTCCGGCCCCACACAGCCCATATCCACAATGAGAAACTCATCCAGCGCCTCCGGCTGCCACGCCCCGCCGGATCCCACCTCCTCGTAGACCGTGAAGATGAGATGGGTGCGGTACCGGGGTTTCAGGCCCAGATCCCGCATGACCGCCAGCGCGGTGAGCAGCACCGCCACGCTGCCCTTGTCGTCGATGAAGCGGGACTTCAGAAAACCGGACTCCGTGACCTGGGTCTTGGGATCCACGCAGATGATATCCCCGTGGCGGATGCCCAGGCGCTCCACATCCGCCCGGCAGGTTACCACCTCGTCCAGGCGGACATACATATTCCGGTCGTCCCGGGGCCGGGTCGCCGCGTCCTGGTACACATGGTAGGCGGGGGACAGGGACAGGATGGTGCCGGTGAAGACTTTCCCGTCCCGGTTATAGATGCGGCAGTACTCCCCGTCCAGCGTGGCCAGGGTGGGCAGCCCGATGGGGGAGAAGAACAGCTCCCCGCGCTCCGTGATATGGCGCACGGAGAGGCCCAGGGTGTCCATATGGGCGTAGCAGGCCACGGTTTTCCCGCTGTCCCGGCCCTCCACGGTGACGCACAGAGCGCCCCGGCGGGACACGGTGGCGGGATAGCCCAGCTCCTGCGCCATGGACCGGGTCAGACGCAGGATGTTGCCGGTGAAGCCGCTGGGGCTGTCGCACGCAAGCACTCTGCAGGCGCAGCCGAGCAGCTGCTGGCGGTAGGAGGACAGATCAGTCATGGGGCAGGACTCCTTGCGGGATGGAATTTGGCGGGATCTCCCGGAACTCCGCTCAGCTCTGCGTCAGGGTGTTCTGACGCCAGCGGCCGGAGCGGAGATAGATCAGCTGCAGAATAATCTGCACCGCGGAGGCCGCCGGCGCGGCGATCCCCAGATGCAGCATGGTCGTGCCGGGCAGGATGCTGATGAGATAGGACAGCGGAACCCGCACGAGGAAAGTGGCGAACAGGCAGTTGAACATGGTGAAGCTGGCTTTTCCGCAGCCGCTGAAGAAGCCGTTCATGCAGAAGACAAGCCCCACCAGGATCAGATCGACGCCATAAATCGTAAAGTACTGGATGCCGTGGGCGATGACCTCTTCGTCCGGCGTGAAGATCCGGAAGACCGCGTGGCCGAAGATCCGGAGAATCAGGTAGAACACGGCGCCGAAGACCATGGAGAAGACCACGCCGCTGATCGCGGCCTGGCGGGCGCGCTCCGGCTTCCGGGCCCCGATGTTCTGGGCGGTCATGGCGGAGACGGCGGACGAAAACGCGCTGGCGGCCAGAAACCCGATCCCCTGGGCGCGTTCCACAATCCCGGCCGCCGCCGACTGGTTGGTGCCGATGAGGTTGATGATGACCGTGATGAGCAGGAACGAGAGCTCCGTGAGCAGATTCTGCAGACCCAGGGGAACGCCCATCCGCAGCAGCAGACGCGCCTGGTGGGCGTCCGGCTTCAGCGCTTTGGGGTTGAACGGGAACTGGGGCAGCCGGAGCACCGAGCAGGCCAGGAAGAACGAGATGGCCTGCGCCAGCATGGTGGCGATGGCGGTTCCCGCGACCTCCATCCTGAGTACCGCCACGAAAAACAGATCCGCCACGATGTTCAGTCCCGCGGTGAACGCCACGAAGATCATGGGCCTCCTGGAGTCGCCGATGGCCCGCAGCGTGGAGGCGATGATATTATAACCCACGATGAAGGGGATGCCGAACGAGCAGATGAGCAGATACTGCCTGGCGTACTCCACGGCGCCGTCCGGCACCTGGATCAGGGAGATCAGAGCGCGGTGCCCCGCCACCAGCGCGACCAGGAGCACAGCCGCCAGGGCGCCGCACACCCACAGGCTGGTGGAGAAAGTGGTCTCCATGTCCCGGCGGCGCTGGTTGTCTCCCAGATACTGTCCCACCAGCACCGTGATGCCGGTGGTGAAGCCCACGACCATCAGGGTCAGGATCTGCATGATCTGGGCGCCGTTGGAGACGGCGACAATGGCGGAGGGATTGCAGAACTGCCCCACCACGGCCATGTCCACCGCGCCGTAGATAAACTGCAGGAACGACGCGGCCAGGAACGGCATGGCGAAGCGGAACAGAGTCGAGCGGACATTCCCCTCCAGCAGCTGATTCTCCTGCATGACGCGTCACCTCCCGGTACAGTGCCTGTTATGATACCACAGCGGCGGCAAAAAAACAACCACCCTGAGCGGGCGGCTCAGAGTGGTTGTTGCGGTTGAAATTATCTGACCTGGAAATCAGCCGATAGCAGTCAGGCCGCCGTCGGGATACAGAATGTTGCCGGTCATGAAGTCAGAAGCGGGAGCAGCGAGGAACAGAGCGGTGCCCACGCAGTCCACGGGATCGGACATGCGGCGCAGAGGCAGGCCGGCGGCCTGCTGCTTCAGATACTCGTCGACCGTGATGCCGGCTTCCTGAGCGCGCATCTCGAAGATCTTGGTCATCATCGGGGTCTTCATGATGTTGGGGCCAAACGCGTTGACGGTGATGCCGTAGGGGCCGAACTCGGAGGCCAGCTGCTTGGTCAGCATGTCCACAGCGCCCTTCGCGGCGCAGTAGGCGGCGTTGCCGGGGCCCTTGGTGGCGATCTTGCCGCGGACGGAGGTGACATTCACGATCTTGCCGTAGCCGTTCTCCTTCATGTACTTGCCGAAGTGCTTGCAGGTCATCAGGATGGAGGCGACATCGTCGTGCATGACCATATCGAACTCGTCCATCGGGAACTCAAGCGCGGGGTGCTTCTTGTTCACGCCCTGGGAGTTGATCAGGATGTCAATCTTGCCGTAGTCCGCATTCGCCTGCTCGGCCACTTTCTCGACATCCTCTTCCTTGCCGGCGTCCATGACATAGTACTTGAATTCCTTACCGGTCTCTTCCTGCAGCTTCTTGACTGCGTCCTGCAGCTTGGACTCTGTGCGGGCAGCGATGCACACATTGGCACCGGCCTCGGCCAGCGCTTTCGCGACTTCATAGCCCAAGCCGCTGGAACCGCCTACGACGATCGCGTTCTTTCCGGTCAGATCAAAATAATTCATGACAATTACGCTCCTTTATTTATAATTTAGAATGTTTTTGCTCGACGCTTGTCCCTGATCAGCCCTGGGGCTTGATCATGATGGTCATCATCTGAGCGGTGACGATGCCGGTGTTCAGGCAGCCGCGCTTGGTGCCCTTGCCAAAGTGGACGGAGTCGCCCGCGTGCAGAACTACTTTCTCGCAGTTGTCATTGTCGTCATACAGCTCGACAGTCATCTCACCGGAGATGATGTAGTAGATCATCTCGAAGTTGGCGGGAGCGACCTTGGCGCCGCCGCCGGGCAGGAAGTGGGACAGACCATGAACGATAGTGCCGTCGTTGACCTCAGCGGGGTTGTGCAGGCGGGTAGTGAGGACATCGAAATGACCGGGAGCCTCATACTTGACAGCCTCGTCCGCTCTGGTAACTTTGTAGCTCATGATAAAAACATCCTTTCCTCATAAATTGGGGGTCCCTCCCCCCTCTGGGCTATGACCTATTCTAGCACATCGATCTGCAAAGTGCAAGAGATTCAGAGTTCAAACGGCGAAAAATTAAGCGATATGACCAAAATTTCCGGATCTTCCGCCGCGGGCGCGGAAAATCGACCCGCCCGGATCTTGCCAGCGCGGAAAAATCTGCTATGATTATAGCGTGCGCCAGCCCGGAAACCCGCCGGGCGCGAGACCGGAGCGCCGCGGGAGGGGACATGGCGGTGAAGACAGAATATCTGGGCCGATACACCCTGCGCCAGTCCCCGGAGGGTTTTCCTCTGGGCCGGGACAGCCTGCTTCTGGGCGCGTTCGCCACCGTGAAACCAGGCTGGCCGGTCTGCGACCTCGGGTGCGGCAGCGGCGTGCTGTTGCTGCTGCTGGCGCAGCGTGCGGAGAGACTTTCCCTCACCGGGGTGGAGCGGGACGCCGGCCAGGCGGAGCTGGCGCGGCGGAATCTGGAGGAGAACGGCCTGCCGGGCCGGATTCTCACCGGCGACGCCCGGGATGACCGCCTGCTTCCCGCCGGGACATTCTCCCTGGTGATCTCCAACCCGCCCTACTTTCCGCTGGGCATCGGCAGATCCGGCGGCCCCGCACGCAGCGAGGAGACGCTCACCCTGGCGCAGGTGTGCGCCGCGGCGTCCCGCCTTGTGAGAAACGGCGGACGGTTTGCCCTGTGCAGCCGTCCGGAGCGGCTGGCGGAGCTGCTGGAGACGGCGCGGCATGCGGGCCTGGAGCCCAAACGCCTGCAGTTTGCCCACCACGCGCCGGACAGGCGTCCGTTCACCGTTCTGCTGGAGTGTGTGCGGCAGGGGAGACCCGGGCTGGAGGTTCTGCCCCCGCTGTTTCCCGGCAAAAACCCCGGGGAGGAATGACAATGCCTGGAACGCTGTATCTGGTTTCCACCCCCATCGGGAACCTGGACGACATCTCAAAGCGCATGGCGGACACCCTGGCCGCGGTGGACTTTATCGCCGCCGAGGACACCAGGGTCACGCTGAAGCTGCTCAACCATCTGGGCCTGAAGAAGCCGCTTGTCTCCTACTACCGCCACAACACCAAGACGGCGGGGGAGACGGTGCTGGAGCGCCTGCTGGCCGGCGAGGACTGCGCTCTGGTGACGGACGCGGGTACGCCGGCCATCTCGGATCCGGGGGAGGAGCTGGTGGCGCAGTGCGCGGCGCGGGATATCCCCGTGGTGGCCGTCCCCGGCCCGTGCGCCCTGATCGCGGCGCTGTCCGTATCCGGCCTGCCTACCGGCCGCTTCACTTTCGAGGGCTTCCCGGCCATGAACAAAAAGAACCGCAGCGCCCATCTGGCGTCTCTCCGGGATGAGACGCGCACCATGATCTTCTACGAGGCGCCGCACAAACTGGTCTCCACGCTCCGGGATCTCGCCGGCGCGTTCGGCGGGGATCGTCGCATCTCCCTGTGCCGGGAGCTGACGAAGTACCACGAGGAGGTCTGGCGCGGCACTCTGGCGGAGGCGGTGGAGGCCTTCCAGGAGACGGCGCCCCGCGGCGAGTTCGTGCTGGTGGTGGAGGGCGCCGCCCGGGAGAGGGAACCGGAGTCCCCCGTCGAAAGCGCCCTGGAGCGGGTGGAAGCGCTTCAGGCGGAGGGCGCCTCGCTGCGGGACGCGGTGAGGCAGGCCGCCGCAGAGTATCACCTGCCGAAAAATCAGATCTACGACCTGGCGGTGCGGGGCCGGGACGGGGAGCCGTGACCGGATCCCCCGATCCGCAAAGCGGCCGGGCCGCCGGAGATCGCGAAAAGAGGGATCCCGGCCGGAACGGCTGCGGGATCCCTCTGAATTGGGGGGAGACAGAGCAGGATGTCAGCGTGTCAGTTCCTTGATGCATTCGGCGCAGACATTCTTGCCTTTGAACTGGATGACATCCTTCGAACCATCACAGAAAACACAGGAAGGCTGATATTTTCTGAGAATGATGGAAGACCTGTCAACAAAGATCTCTAAGGGGTCTTTTTCCCGGATTTCGAGCGTGCGGCGCAGCTCGACAGGAATCACGACCCGGCCGAGTTCATCGACCTTTCGAACAATACCGGTTGATCTCATGTGTCGGCGCTAGGACACCCGTGACCTCCGCCACGGGGGAAAACGCGTCTTCACTTCCCTTCTGAAAGATATTTCTATAGCGTCCCCCCTCATAGTGCGCTTTCTCAAAAGGGTTCGAATCCATCATACGGCCCGCGCCCGGGAGGGATATCCCGCACCCCGCGGGTTCCCGGCCGTGCGGGATCCGGACGGTCTGATCCGACACAGGGGGCGGCAGGTGATAACCGCCCTCTTCGCTCCCTGTATTATACCAGATCAAACAGGTTTCCGCAACAAAAATAAATTCATTCTTAACAACATCGAAATTAACCCGGCCTCCATGTCACAGAGGTACCGATCACGCCCGGAAAATGACGGTTCATAACCCGTTTCTGCCTGCGTAAAATGGAAAATACTGGAAATTCTACAGGGCCGGAACGGCGATTTGGAGCCGGGGATCCGCTGCGCGGGGGAAATCCCGTGCACATCCCCGGGCCTGGCCGCACTCTCTCCGCCCGGATTGCGGATTTGACATCGGCGGGGGCCGGATCTATAATGAATTCCCGGAGAAGAGCGGCTGTGGAGAGCCGCTCTTTCCAATCTCCATTACACGGTGGTGGTCTCCATGGCGGACAGCCGGCTCAATATGGACAGCCAGATTGAGGCGTTTGAGAACCTCAGCGTCCCGCGGGCGCTGGCGAAGTTTATCATCCCGTCGGTCATCAGCCAGATGGCCATGCTGATCCTGAACCTGACCGACGCGTTCTTTGTGGGGCGGACCGGGGACACCAGCCAGATCTCGGCCATGACCATCACTTTTCCCATCGCCATGATGATCGCCTGCTGCGCCTCCATCTTCGGCGCGGGCGGCAATGCCGGCGCCGCGTCCTGCCTGGGGGCGGGAGATCCCGATCGGGCGAGAAAGTTCAGCGTGTTCTCCGTGTACACCGCCATCGCGGTGGTGACGATTCTGTCCCTGGTGCTGCTGTGTGTCCGCACGCCGCTGCTGATCCTGCTGGGGGCGGATGAGAGTTCTCTGGGCTACTGCGAGGGATATCTGCTGTGGGTATTCCATGTCGCCTGTGTCCCCCTGGCGTTCACCCAGGTCATGTCCCAGCTCTTCGTGGCGGAGGGGGAGACCCGGGTGTCCAGTATCGCCGTGACCGGGGCGGGATTGCTCAACGCGGTGCTGGATCCGGTGTTTATCTTCGTGCTGCACCAGGGCGTGGTGGGCGCCGCCATCGCGACCTGTATCGCGAACTACTGCTCCGCGGGCTTCCTGCTGACCGTCTACATGAAAAAGCGGAAGACCTCGATCCTGAGCCTCGACATCCGGCAGTACTCGCCGCGGGATGGCGTGTGCAGGCAGGTGCTGGCCGTCGGCATTCCGTCCGGCCTGACGCTTCTGCTGATGAACTGCTGCGATTTCGTGCGCAACTTTCTGCTCAAACAGTACGGCGGCCAGATCGAGCTGGCGGCCTGGGGCACCGTGCAGAAGCTGGGCAACGCGTTCATGCAGATTGGCATGGGGGTGTCCGTGGGGATCCGGCCTCTGGTGGCCTACAACTACACGGCCGGCTCCATTCGGCGCACCCGATCGATTATCCGCGGTGCCGCGCTGCTGGCCGGCTGCTACACTTTTCTCTGTTTCATCGTCATGCTGACGCATCCGGAGCCCCTGGTGCGGCTGTTCCTGCCGGTGGACGGGGCCGCGGAGGTGGCGGCGTCGTTCCTGCGGGTGTGGAGCTTCTCCATCTTCGGGGTGGTCATCCTGGAGCTGATGAACTCCATCTTCCAGGCCATGGGCCGCTGGCAGCTGACTCTGGCGGGCGTGATCATCAGCAAGCTGGGACTGATGATTCCGGTGATGCTGATCCTCGCACGGATCCGGGGCGTGCTGGGCGTGGTTGCCACGCAGCCTCTGACCGAGAGCTTCATGGCGGCGGTCATGGTGATTATCTATCTCGCCGGCCTGGGCAAAATGGAGGAGCGCAGTCCCAAGGCAAAATACAGAAAGTGACGCAGCCGGAGCTGCGAAAAAGCCGCATGGGCAGTCCCCGTGCGGCTTTTTTCGATCCGCCGACGATCGAAAATGGACATTTTAATGCCGGGTTTTGTACCACACCCTGATCTCGCCGAAAATGGGAAACGGAATGGTTCAGTTCCAGATTTCCGGTTTTTCTCGGATTTTTCCGGGAAAGCGGATGAGGTAAACCGGCTGCGGATTAAGGATTCTGCGTGACCTCATCCGGGGTTCCCCTGCCGGCGAAGTAGTCCCGGGTCTGCCGGGCGTTGATCATCACCATGTCCCGCAGCGCGTCCAGAGAGGGGAATTTCTGCTCCGGCCGGAGGAAGTGGTGAAATTCCATCCGGATGGTCTGGCCGTAAAGGTCGCCGTCGAAGTCCAGGATGAAGCCCTCCACGGAGACATGGCCGTCGTCCTGCACCGTGGGCCGTACGCCCACATTGGTGACGGCGGAGAACGAACTGCCGTCCTGCAGATAGACTTTGGTGGCGTACACGCCGTACGCGGGGACGATCACACCGTCCGGAATGCGCAGGTTTACCGTGGGGAAGCCCAGGGCGGAGCCGAGATGCCTGCCGTGGGCGACCGTGTCGGAGATGGAGTGAGGGTGCCCGAGAAACCGGTTGGCCTGCTCGATCTCGCCCTGCGCGATGAGCGTGCGGATGTAAGTGGAGGAGACGACCCGGCCGTCCAGATAGACGGGCGGGATGATGTCGCAGCCCAGACCGAGCTCATCGCATTTCTCCCGCAGCCGCTGGGGGTTTCCGTCCCCCCGGTAGCCGAAACGGAAGTCATGGCCCGCCACCAGATGGATGGCGCCGCAGTCCCGGACGAGGTAGTCGGTGACAAATTGATCCCACGGCATGCGCATCATCTGCCGGTCAAAGTGGGCGACCAGCACATCCTGGATGCCGAACAGCCGGCGCATCAGATCCTCCCGGTCGCCGGGGGAGGTGAGCAGGGGGACGGGCTGGTTGAGAATCAGGTTCTCCGGGTGGGTGTCAAAAGTGACGGCGGACGGAACGGCGCCCAGCTGCGCGGATCGTTCCGTCACCCGGCGCAGCAGCGCCGCGTGGCCCCGGTGTACACCGTCGAAAAAGCCGAGGGCAATGACTCGTCTGGGTTGGTTCAAGGGGAAGCATCTCCTTTGCGGGATGGAAACCGGGAATTCCGACCGGACGGCGGAATCGTCACTCCGGCTCGAAGAAGCTCTTGACTGTGGTCAGCTCCGCGCCGCTGCCGCGCACCAGAGCCAGAAAGGTGCCGGCAGGGCCGTAGGCGCGGTACTCGCCGGGCGCCGCGTCCGGGCAGGGGACGGGGGCGCCGCAGCGGATTTTCCTCTCGCCGGCGGCGTCCAGGGTGAGCGCGGGCCGGTCTGCGAAGAGCGTGTCCACGCCCCGCAGCAGACCGGCGGGGTCGGGGGAGGACAGCACCGCGTCCAGCGAAACCGCGTCCGCCAGGGTAAACCCCGCGGCGGCGGTGCGCCGCAGGGAGGACATACAGCCGCCGCAGCCCAGGGCCTGGCCGATGTCATGGCACAGGGTGCGGACATAGGTGCCCTTGGAGCAGCGCACCCGCAGGATGTACTGATCGGGATCCGGAGTGTCCTCCGCGGTGAGAGACCGGATGACGACAGTCCGGGCGGGGCGCTCGACCTCCCGGCCTTTCCGGGCCAGCTCGTAGAGCTTTTTGCCGTTGATCCTGACGGCGGAGTACATGGGCGGGATCTGGGCGATGGCGCCCCGGAAGTCCGCCAGGACGGACTCCAGCTCCGCCCGGGTGACCCTGGCCTCCCGCCGCGCCAGAACCTCGCCGGTGCTGTCCTGGGTGTTGGTGACAACGCCCAGCCGCAGGCCGGCGGTGTATTCCTTGTCCGAGTCCGCGGCGAATTCCACCGCCCGGGTGGCACGGCCCACAAAGACAGGCAGGACTCCGGTGGCCATGGGATCCAGGGTGCCGCCGTGGCCGACCCGCTTTTCCCGGAAGACCCCTCTCAGTCTGGCGCAGACATCCATGCTGGTCCAGCCCTCCGGCTTGTCGAGGATCAGGATGCCGCTGGGCATGGGGCAGTCCTCCTTTACCGGGCGGGATCGGACTGGATCTGCCGGATGGCGTCCAGCACCGCCGCTTTGGCCTGTGCCATGGGCAGTTCCACCGTGGCGCCGGATGCGGCGGCATGGCCGCCGCCGCCCAGCAGGGCGCAGACCCGGTTGGCGTCCAGACTGGCGTCCGTGCGCAGGGAGACCTTGACCCGGCCGGGGGCGAGCTCCCGCAGGGTGGCCGCCACCTGCACCCCCTCGATCTGGCCGGTGAACGCCGCCAGATCCTCGGCGTCCGCCTCGCCGGCGTGCGCCTGCTCCATCATGGACAGGGTGAGGGAGGCGATGGCGGTGGCGCCGTCATCGTAGAACTCCATCCCGGCCATGAGCATGCTCTCCAGCGTCAGGCGGGCGCGGGTCTTCGTGCGGAAGCACCGCTTGTTCACCTCCCGGTAGAAGTCCCCGTAGGTCATGAGATCCGCGGCGACGCGGTGGGTGTTGGAGGTGGTGTTGGAGTAGACAAAGCAGCCGGTGTCCGTGGACACCGCCACATACAGAGGCAGGGCGATCTCCGCGTCCATCTGCCCCATCTCCAGGCAGATCTCGTAGATAAGCTCGCCGCAGGCGGCCATGTCCGGCCGGACGCAGTGCTCCGCCCCGAACCCGCCGTGAGAGGGGTGGTGGTCGATGGCCAGATCCACCCGGTTCGCGTAGGGCAGGGCGTTGTCCGGGAACAGGCTGACCGCCGCGATATCCACGGAGACCACCGTGCCGGGGACATACCCCTCCGGCGCCAGATAGGGCGCAATGTAGCAGGCGTAGGTGCGGGTCGTCTCCGGATTGGGCAGGACGGCGGCGGTTTTGCCGCACTTGCGCAGCGCGGCGCACAGCGCGGCCGCACAGCCCAGGGTGTCCCCGTCCGGACGCAGATGGGTGAGGATCAGAAACTGATCCCGGGAGAGCAGCCAGCGGGCGGCTTCAGATGCGGTCATGGCGGTCACTCCTCATCGTCCAGAATAATATCCGCGTTGGCGGGATTGGCCGGCTTTACGACCTCCGGATCCCGGAGCATGCTCAGGATGCGCGCTCCCTTGTCGATGGACTCATCGCTGACGAAGAGCAGCTCCGGCGTGTTGCGCAGGGACAATGCCCTGCCCAGCTCCCGCCGCAGGTAGCCGGCGGCGGATTTCAGGCCCTTGAGCGCCTGTGCCCGGTCGCTCTCGTCCAGCACGCTGATGTAGACTTTCGCGTATTTCAGATCCGTGGAGGTCTCCACGGCGGTGACGGAGATGAGGCCGGTCACCCGTGGGTCTTTCACCGTGGGAATGAGCGCGGCCAGTTCCCGGAGGATCTCCTCGTTGATGCGTCCGATGCGGTTGCTTGCCATGATGTTCAGTCACCTGATTCCCGTACAAAAATCAATCGCGGCGGTGTGCGCCGCATGGAAAAGGCGGGGCGGGCGAACCCGCCCGCCCCGCCGTGTGGTTGCGCTATGCGTTGATCTGCTCCATCTGGAAGGCCTCGATGATGTCGCCCTCCTTGATGTCCTGGTATTTCTCAATCGTGATGCCGCACTCGTAACCCTGGGCGACCTCGCGCACGGAGTCCTTGAAGCGCTGAAGCGACGCGATGGCGCCCTCGTGGATGACGATGCCGTCCCGAACCAGGCGCGCCTGGGCGTTGCGGGCGATTCTGCCCTCGGTGACATAGCAGCCGGCGACAATGCCCACATTGGTGATGCGGTAGACCTGGCGCACCTCCGCGGTTCCCAGATCCACCTCGCGGAACCTGGGCGCCAGCATGCCCTTGATGGCCGCCTCGATCTCATTGATGGCGTCGTAGATGACGCGGTACATGCGCATATCCACCTTGGTGCGGGCGGCGGTCTCTCTGGCGTTGGGATCCGGCCGCACATTGAAGCCGACGATGATGGCGCCGGAGGTGGCCGCCAGCATGACATCGCTCTCGTTGATGGCGCCGACGGCGCAGTGGATGACCTGCACCCGCACCTCCTCGTTGGTCAGCTTCTCCAGGGAGGTCTTGACCGCCTCGGCGGAGCCCTGGACATCTGCCTTGACGATGAGGTTCAATGTCTTCATCTCGCCGGCCTGGATCCGGCTGAACAGGTCTTCCAAAGACACTTTCGCCACAGGGGCGCTGGCGGCCATCTTGTTCTCGTGCTTGCGCTGCTCCACCAGTTCCCTGGCCATGCGCTCGTCCGCCACGGCGTGGAAGTCGTCGCCGGCGCCGGGCACCTCGCTCATGCCGATGATCTCCACGGGCACGGAGGGGCCGGCCTCGGTCAGCCTGCGGCCCGCGGCGTCTGTCATGGCGCGGACACGGCCCACGGCCGTGCCGGCGATGATCACATCGCCCTTTTTCAGGGTGCCGTTCTGTACCAGCAGCGTGGCGATGGGCCCGCGGCCCTTGTCCAGACGGGCCTCAATGACGGTGCCGTGGGCGGCGCGGTTGGGATTGGCTTTCAGCTCCTGCACCTCGGCCAGCAGAACCAGGTTCTCCAGCAGCTCGTCCACCCCCTCGCCGGTCCTGGCGGAGATGGGGCACACGATGGTGCTGCCGCCCCACTCCTCCGGCACCAGGTTGTACTCCGTGAGCTGCTGCTTGACCCGCTCCGGATTGGCGTCCGGTTTGTCCATCTTGTTGATGGCCACGATAATGGGGATGTCCGCCGCTTTGGCGTGGTTGATGGATTCGATGGTCTGGGGCATGATGCCGTCGTCCGCCGCCACCACCAGGATGGCGATGTCCGTGACCATGGCGCCGCGGGCGCGCATGGCGGTGAACGCCTCGTGCCCCGGGGTGTCCAGGAAGGTGACAGGCTTCCCGTCCACCTCCACCTGGTACGCGCCGATGTGCTGGGTGATGCCGCCGGCCTCGCCCTCCACCACATGGGCGTTGCGGATGTAGTCCAGCAGGGAGGTCTTGCCGTGGTCCACATGGCCCATGACCACCACGACGGGGGCGCGGGGCACCAGATCCTCGGCTTTGTCCTCGGACACATCGATCAGCTTTTCCTCGATGGTGACGATGACCTCTTTCTCCACCTTGCAGCCCATTTCCTCGGCGATGATGGCGGCGGTGTCGAAGTCGATGATCTGGCCCAGAGAGGCCATGACGCCGTTCTTCATGAGGCATTTGACCACCTCGGCGCCGGTTTTCTTCATCCGGGAGGCCAGCTCGCTGACGCTGATCTCGTCCGGGATTTTGACGGTGACAGGCGTCTTCTTGATGATCTCCAGCTGGAGGCGGCGCATGCGATCCTGCTCCTCCTGCCGGCGCTTGTTGCTCGCGTTTTTCTGGTTGCGGTTCTTGCCGCCGCGGTTCTGGAACTTCTGCTTGCCGGACTGCATCCGGTTGGCTTTATCCGGAGCCAGATCCTCCAGACGCTGGTCGTATTTGGCCAGGTTCACATCGCCGGCTTTCCGGGTGTCCACGACCTTCTTCTCAGGCACACGGGTCGTCGGGCGCTGCTGCTGCTGTTGCTGCTGCGCCTGCTGCTGGCCGCCCTGCCTGCCGGGAGCCGTTCTCTGGGCGTTCTGCTGCTTTCCGCCCTGCTGCTGCGGCTCCTGCCCGGTTCCCTTCCCCGCTTTCGGCGCGGGTTCCTCTTTCTTCGGGGCGGGCGCGGATTCGGCGAAGATGCTCTCAATGCTGGCGATCTGGTTGTGCTGGGTCAGGTACTCAAACACGATAGCCAGCCGCTCGGTATCCAGAACCTCCATGTGGTTTTTCGGCGTGGTACTGTATTTGGTCAGGATATTGGCGATATCCTTGGAGTTCATTTTGAAGTCCCTGGCCACTTCATGAACCCGGTATTTATTCTCTATACTCAAATGGGCCACCTCCATGCCTGGGACCGCCGCCCCGGGCAGGCGGGTCGTCGGGCGCTGCTGCTGCTGTTGCTGCGCCTGCTGCTGGCCGCCCTGCCTGCCGGGAGCCGTTTTCTGGGCGTTCTGCTGCTTTCCGCCCTGCTGCTGCGGCTCCTGCCCGGATCCCTTCCCCGCTTTCGGCGCGGGTTCCTCTTTCTTCGGGGCGGGCGCGGATTCG
>CAYRAG010000026.1:0-9658 GCA_964422185.1 uncultured Oscillospiraceae bacterium | reverse complement strand
CTCTATACTCAAATGGGCCACCTCCATGCCTGGGACCGCCGCCCCGGGCAGGCGGTCAGGTCACCGCCGTTGGGGAAGTGGTCGCAATGCTTGTTGCTTGTCGTGTAATGATCCGGTACGGACTGGGAAGCGGGTTACCGGCGCCCGCGTGGCCGGGGTCACTTGGCAGGCGGGATCCCGCCCGCCGGAATGTTCTGCGGTGCCGCGGCGCCGCCTCGGCGTATCCTGCGCCCGCCGTGCGAGAGATTCTTCTCGTGCCGGCGCTCCTCCTCCTGGCGCTGGAGCGCCCTGGACGCCTGCTCCTCCAGCTGGAGGGAGGCGGCCTGGTACCGGTCCGGATCCTGTTGGGAAAGCTGCTTCGCGATGGCCGCCGCGAACCCCGCGTCGGTGACGGCCGCGATGGCGCAGGAGCCGCGCCCCGCGACGCCGCCCAGGCCGCTCTTGTCGCACGGCAGCTCCAGGCACGGCACACCGCCGGCCCGGGCGAAGTGGGCGGCCCGGCGGAAAGTGTTCGGGGAGGCGTCGGAGGCCACAAGAAGCACCTTCGCCTGTCTGGCGCGGCAGGCGGCCCCCGCCGGCTCCTCGCCTGTCTCCAGGCGGCCGGCCTTTCTGGCCAGGCTGATCAGGTTCAGCACAGCGTCATGTGGCATCGGCAGGCGCCTCCTTCATCTGTTCCGCCAGCGCGGCGAAAATCTCATCGGGAAGAGGTGCGCCAAACGCCCGCTCCAGGGCCCTGGTCTTTTTCGCCCTGGCAAGACAGGCGGGATTGGGGCAGACATAGGCCCCCCTGCCGGGCATCTTGCCCCGGAAGTCCAGACTGACCTCCCCCTCGGGGGAGCGGACCACCCGGATCAGCTCCCGTTTCGGTTTCATCTCCCGGCAGCCCACACACTGGCGCATGGGAATTTTTCTGGGCAAGACGGACACCTCCCCTGTGTTCGAAATCGTTTAGGATACGGCCGGTTATTCCTCTACGGAGACCATCTCCGCCTCGGGATTCTCCGGCTCGTCGTCGAGGAACAGCGGCTCCTCCTCCTCAGGATACTCCTCCGGCTCTTCCTCCCTCTCGGGTTCCGGCGCGGATTCCGGCCGGATGTCGATCTTGAAGCCGGTCAGCCGGGCGGCCAGCCTGGCGTTCTGCCCCTCCTTGCCGATGGCCAGGGAGAGCTGATCGTCGGGCACCACCACCTGGCAGCTCTTGTTCTCGTCCGGCGGCGACACCGCCAGAACCGTGGCGGGGGCCAGGGCGGCGGCGATGTACTCGGACGGGTCGTCGGAGTACTTGATGATATCCACTTTCTCGCCGCCCAGCTCCTGCACGATGTTGTTGACCCGCGAGCCCCGGGGGCCCACGCAGGCGCCCACGGGATCCACATTGGGATCCGCGGACCACACCGCCATCTTTGTGCGGTTGCCCGCCTCCCGGGCGATGGATCGGATTTCCACGGTGCCGTCGAAGATCTCGGGCACCTCCAGTTCAAACAGCCGTTTGACCAGGCCGGGGTGGGTCCGGGAGATGAGGATCTGGGGGCCTTTCGGCGCCCGGCGAACCTCCACCACATAGACTTTCAGGCGCTGGCCCTCATAGTAGGTCTCGCCCCGAACCTGCTCGTTGGTGTTCAGGTAGGCCTCCGTGCGCTCCCCGCCGCTGCCCAGCCGGACCCCGACGGAGCCGGTGCGGGCGTCGATCCGGTTCACCTCGCCGGTGAGGATCTCATGCTCCTTGGAGGTGAACTCGTCGTAGATCATGCCCTGCTCCGCCTCGCGGATCCCCTGGATGATGACCTGGCGGGCGGCCTGCGCGGCGATGCGGCCGAAGTTCTTCGTCTTGATCTCCATGCGCACCACATCGCCCAGACCGGCCTGGGGCAGGGACTTTCTCGCCTCCTCCAGGCTGATCTCCGTCTGGGGGTTGTCCACCGTCTCCACGACATCTTTCTTCAAAATCAGGCGGATGATGCCCGCGTCCCGGTCCGCCTCCACCGTGATGTTATCCCCGACGCCCTCGTGATCCCGCTTGTAGGCGGTGATGAGGGCCTGGGTGATCTTTTCCATCATATATTCCGCCGGGATTCCCTTTTCCCGCTCGATCTGGTCAATGGCGGCGAAGAACTCCCGGCCGTCGTTTTCCAGGTTGTTTGTCTTTTTTGCCTTCTTCTTTGTGGGCATTTGGATTACCTCGCTATCGTCGTTGTCTCAGTACCGGACATACAGGCGCACCTGCGCGATGTCCTGCTTCTCAAAGGTGAGGTCGGCCCCCTCCGCCTGGATGGTGACACGGCCGCGGTCATAGCCGGTCAGGGTGCCGATGAAGTTCTTTCTGCCGTCCCGGGCGCGGTAGAGGCGCACCTCCACCTCCCGGCCGTTCATGGCGGCGAAGTGCGCCGGGGTGCGGAGAATCCGGTCGTCGCCCGCGGAGCACACCTCGAAGATGTAGCTGCCGGGGATGGGATCCGCCTCGTCCAGGGCGTCCCCGACCGCCCGGCTGACGACCTCGCAGTCGTGGATGGAGACGCCGCCCTCCACATCGATATACAGCCGGAGGTACCACTCTCCGGCCTCCCGGAGGTACTCCACATCCCACAGCGAGCACCCGCTGGCCTCCACAAGGGGCCTGGCCAGGGCTGTGACCGTATCGGCGACTTTGGACATGGGCGGCACCTCTCTCCGTGCGGTCAGGAAAATTGCCTGCCGCGTTTTTTCAATAAGAAAGAGCGGAGCTTCCGCCCCACTCCGTTCTGTTTCTCTCTTACCTGCGGGAACTATACCATAGAGGGGGAGAAAAAGCAACCGTTTTTTCGGGAAAACCGCGAAATTTCGGGAAAAATCACAACAAGAGCGTAAGCCGGAGAGGGCAAAAAGGAAACCTGCCCGGCGGACAGGTTCTGAAACAGCGTGCCGGATCCCTTCCGGAACGCACAGATCGGGCCGGCGGGCGGCGTGGAATGCCGCCCGCCGGCCGGAATGACAGACGAAACGCGCCCGGGCTAGCTGCGGCCGGACGCGGGATCCAGCAGGGTCAGAGGGGGGCCGTCAAAATACAGCACCCGATCCGCCAGCTGTGCGACCTGCGTCTCGTGGCTGACCACCAGGGCGGGCACGCCCAGGGCGCGGATGGCGTCCATCAGGCGGCGCTGCCGGGGGAGATCCACGCCGGTGAACGGCTCGTCCAGCAGATACAGCGAGCCGCCCAGCGCCAGGGCCCGGGCCAGGGCCAGCCGGCGGCCCATGCCGCCGGAGAGCTGATCCGGAAAGGAGCCGCCCTCGTCCTCCAGCTCCGCCAGCGCCAGCCAGGAGTCCGCCTCGTCCCGGCGCTCGGGGGGCAGGACATCCGTGATGTGCTCCCGCACGGTGCGCCAGGGGAACAGACGGTTCTCCTGGAAGAGAATGGCGGGCCGGCCGGGCAGGCCGGAGACCGTGCCGCCCTGGGTGCGCTGAAGACCGGCCAGAACCCGGAGCAGGGTGGTCTTCCCGCAGCCGGACGGGCCGGACAGCACCGTGATTCCGTCCTCCGGCAGATCCAGGGAGAAATGGTCGAGGACAACCCTGTCCCCGTAGGACAGTACGAGATCGCTCAGACGGATCATGGCCGCCGTCCCCTTTCCGCAAACCGGATCAGACGGCTGAGGAGATGTTCCAGAAGCAGAGACAAAAGCACCACCGTCACGGTCCAGGCGAACAGGGACGGGATCTCCAGCGTCAGCTTGGAACGGTAGACCTGGGTGCCTATGGCCAGCAGAGGCAGGCAGATCACCTCCGCCGCCACACCGGATTTCCAGGCCAGACCCGTGGCCGTGGTCACCGCCGCGGCGAAATAGGGCCGCACGGAGGGGAGATAGACCAGACGCAGGGTTTTCCAGCCGCCGAAGCCGTAGGCTCCCGCCAGCTCCAGCAGCTGCCGGTCCGTCTCCCGGATGCCCCGGGACACATTGGCCCAGACCACCGGCATGACCATCAGGGCAGAGATGACCACCGGCACCCGGTTGGTGTGAACCCACAGCAGCACCAGGACAATGAACGAGACCACCGGCGTGGCCCGGATCACCCGGATGGCGGGGGAGAGCAGGCAGTCCGCCCACCGGCTGGCGCAGGTGAGCAGCGCCAGCGCCGTGCCCAGCACGCAGCCGGCGACCAGACCCGCTACAATGCGGCACAGGGTCATGAGCACCGTCTGCCAGAATGAGCCGGTGACCGCCAGCTTCGCCAGCGTGACGGCCACGGTGGCGGGATAGGGGAGCAGCAGCTCGTTGCCTTGCCCGCCGGTGTGCCAGTCCATGGCCATGGCGGCCAGCTGCCACACCGCCAGCCAGAAGACCAGGGGCAGCAGAACTTTCAGAAAGACGGTCTTTCTACGGGATGAAGTAGAAGGCGTCATCAGGGATGGATCCTCCGATCGAAGTCGGGTCAGCGGCCGCGAGCACCTCAAAGTAGGGCTGGATGCCGTTGCGCATGTCCGCGCCGGTGATGCACACCAGATTGCACGCCGGGATGGCGGCCAGGGCGATCTGCTCGTTGGCGGTGATGCCGTACCGGGCGACCATGGGCGCGGCCTCCTCCGGATTGCCGGTCACAAAGTCGATGGAGTCCTTATACTCCTCCAGAAACGCGGTGACCGCGCCGGGGTACGCCTGGGCAAACTCCGTGCGCACCACCACACAGCCCATGGTCAGCTCGCCGCCGGAGTCCGTGGCGTCCCACTCCTCCGTCAGATCCAGCGCGGCGCGGACATCCTGGTTTTGCATCTGTACCGCGGTGGCGGCGGGGACGGGCAGCATGGCCAGGTCAATCTCGCCCGAGGCCATACGGGTGACCAGCTCCTCGCTGGCCAGCCACTGGATCTCCACATCCGTGCCGGGCTCCAGACCGTTTTCCCTGAGCAGGTAGTTGAGCACATACTCCGGGTTGGAGGCCTGGCCGGTGGCGTAGATGGTCTTCCCCGCCAGATCCGCCATGGTGTGGACGGTGTCTCCGTTCTCCAGGATATACAGCACACCCAGGGTGTTGAGGGCGAGCAGCTGCACGCCGCCCTCCGTGCGGTGGTACAGGGTGGAGGCGAGATTCGTGGAGATCGCCGCGATGTCCAGCTCGCCGTTGACCAGTTTGGGCACGATCTCCGTGGCCGGATCCGAGGCCAGCGTCACATTGTAGTGGAGGGCGGTGGTGCCGGCGTCATTGTCCGAGAGCAGCCTGGCCGCGCCGACGCCGGTGGGGCCGCGGAGGACGGCGAGGTTGACCTCCGGCGGGCCCTCCTCCGGCTCACTCTCACTGGGCGAGGGCTCCGTGGATACGCTCTCGCTGGGCGCGGGCGGATTCGGGGTGGTCTCCTCCTGCCCGCCGGAGCAGCCGGCAAGCAGGGCAAACAGCATGGCCGCGCACACCAGCACGGCCAGCAGACTGCGTTTTTTCATCGCAAAGAGCTTCCTTTCCTGGTAGATTCCAGTCCATTCTATACAGGAAGAGGGGAAATTGCAAGAGGGTTTCCCATGCGGGGTTCTGAATGCGGCGACAGGAAATCCATATCACGGCGGGGATCTCTCTGCTGTCCGCGACGCGTCCGGCCGGCAGACCGGACTTTTCCCCGGGACGGTTCCGGCGGTCAGATCCCGCTTTCCGGGCCGTTCCGGGCGCGAACAAGCTCAATGGCCTGCTTGCCGGTGACATGCTCGATGGACAGCGCCAGTATGCCCAGCCGTTCCCACTCTTTCTCAATGGCCGCCGGGGCGCCGTCCATGCAGCCGGGGCAGTACTTCTCCGTCAGAGCCCAGATGGCCCGGCGCTTCTCCTCATCCTCCTCCACCATCCGGGCCGTGCCGAAGACGATGGCGCTGCGGTAGACGGTGGTGTACTCCGCCGGGCGTACCTGGTGGAGATCCACGACGCAGAATGACGCGGCGGGGTGGCGGCGGATCGCGTCGATCTTGTGGCCCTCCCTGGCGCAGTGGAAGTACACCGTGCGATCCACCAGCACATAGTTGAGCGGCACCGCGTAGGGGCGGTCCCCGTCGCCCAGCAGGGCCAGGGTGCCGTACTCCCCGCGATCCAGGATGTCCAGGGCCCCGGCCTCGCTCAGGGCCTGGCGGGCGCGGCGCATTTCACGGAACATGACAGTCCCCTCCTTAAAAAACTGCCGCCGGGGCAGTTCCGGCGGCAGCGGTTCTCAGTTGAATTTGTAGAATTTCCGGGCCAGCCGGTACAGGCGCACGGACAGCTTCCGGCCCTGGTAGCCGGGCAGGTTGGCCACCGCGGACAGCGCCCGGTATTTCATCCGGTGGAACAGCTTCTGATCCATGTTCAGCCGCAGGAACTCCCACAGCGCCGTCTTGTTGCCCAGATCCTCCGGGGTGCCGGACATGATCAGAAACAGGGACGAGATGGTCATCATCATGGACAGGTAGCTGAACATATACCGGCCGAGGTGCCGCTGGGTGTTGAGGATCTCCCGCAGGTTGTGGGACTGGATCATGATGCGGGTCACCCGGACCTGCTGATCCACCCGGGAGATCATCACCTGCTCGTTGACGGACTGATCCTCCCGCCCGATGAAGTACCGGTACAGATCCACATCCATGTAGTACATGCTGCGGATGTAGGGCAGCGGCTGATAGACGAAGATGTTGTCCACATAGAAAGTGTGCTTCGGCAGCTCCAGGCCGCAGTCCCGCAGCAGCTGGGTGCGGTAGATGACCGAGTGCATGAGCAGGTACTGGGAGGGGGTGAAGTGCCCGATCTCCTCCCAGGTGAAGATGCGGTTCAGGGGGAACACATTGCGGTAGCGCATGACTTTCTCGGACTGATCCTCCATGTGCTCGTACACATAGTTGGCGATGAGCATGTCCACCTGCTGGCCCGAGGCGGCGAACTCCCGCAGCTGCGCCATGACGGCGGCCAGCGCGTCCGTGTCCAGCCAGTCGTCCGAGTCCACCACCTTATAATAGATCCCCCGGGCGTGGCGGATGCCCTGGTTGACGCCCTCGCCGTGGCCGCCGTTGGGCTGGTGGATGACCCGGACAATGTCCGGATACTCCGCGGCGTAGCGGTCGCAGATGGCCGGCGTGTCGTCTTTCTCGGAGCCGTCGTCCACCAGGATGATCTCGGTGTCGTCCCCGGCGGTCAGCAGGGTCTCCATGCAGTGATCCATGTAGGCCGCGGAGTTGTAGCAGGGGACGGTGAAAGTGATCAGCTTATCCAAGAGGCATCACGCTCCTTCCGGGTTCTCAGCCCAGCAGGGTCTCACACAGGGACAGCGCACGGCTGACGATGGCATCCATGTTGTAGTATTTGTATTCCGCCAGGCGGCCCAGCAGATGGAACCCGGGGTAGCGCCGCGCCAGATCCTCGTACTTCTGATACAGCGCATTGTTTTCCGGGCTGATGATGGCGTAGTAGGGGATCTCGCCGGCGGCGCCGGTGTAGGCGCGGGGCAGCTCCCGGACGATGGTGGTGCAGTCTTTCTTCACCTGGCCGGTCAGGTGCTTGAACTCCGTGATGCGGGTGTACGGCTGATCCACGGTGTAGTTGACGGTGGCGCAGGTCTGGTACCACTGCATGGGCAGCGTCTCAAACTGGAAGTCCAGGGTGCGGTAGGGCAGACGGCCGAACCGGCAGGCAAACAGCTCGTCCACCGCGCCGGTGTAGATGACGGTGCCGTCAAAGATCTCGCCCTGGAAGAAGAGATGTCCGTCCCCCGGGGTGAGGAGCGTGCGGGCGTCCGTGCCCGGCTGCACCGTGATATTCGGGTGATGGAGCATCTCCGCGACCATGGGGGTGTAGCCCCTGGCCGGGATCCCCTGCCACTCGTCCTGGAAATAGCGGTCGTCCCGGGACAGGAAGACGGGCACCCGGGCGGTGGTGGCCGGATCGATCTGCTCCGGCGTGGTGCCCCACTGCTTCATGGTGTAGTGGACGAAGATGTTCTCGTAGACATAGTCGGCCAGCTCGGACAGATCCGGGTCGGTGGCCTGCCGCAGCTCCAGAATGGTGACTTTCCGCTCCGCCCCGTAGGTGTCCAGCAGCTTCTGCTCCAGCCGGGCCGCTTTCTCCTCCTCAAACGCGATGTACAGGGAGTGGAGGTTGAACGGGACGGGCATCAGCTGCCCGTGGACATTGGCCACCACGCAGTGCTGGTACTCCCGCCAGTCGGTGAACCGGGTGAGGAAGCGGAAGACCCGCTCCTCATTGGTGTGGAAGATATGGGGGCCGTACCGGTGGATGAGGATGCCGGCGCTGTCGAGGCAGTCGTAGGCGTTGCCGGCGATGTGATCCCGCTGCTCCACCACGAGAACCCGCCGCCCGCCGTACTCCGCGAGGCAGCGCGCCGCGGTGGCGCCGGCCAGGCCCGCGCCGATGACCAGAGTGTCAAAATCAAACTGCATAATTTCACCTGATGTTCGCGCGCCGGCCCCCCGCCGGGGGCTCCGGCAGGTGCCGGAAAAAACCGCGCTCCAAAATCCAGGGCATTATACCACAGGCCGGCGGGAAAAGGAATAACAGAACGGTTAAAATTTGCTTAAGATCCGGCCCTGCCGCGAAAGCTTTGGCGCACCCCGGCTTCCGGGCCCGCCTTGCCGTTTTGCAAAAAAATGTAAACAATTTGTAAAGGGTATTGCATTTCGAAACCGCAGGGGGTATCATAAATTAGCACTCGAAGGGTGAGAGTGCTAATTTTTCAAACCAACCGAATGCTTTCTGCAAAGGAGTGTGAATCATATGAACATGCAGCAGTTTACTCAGAAGTCTCTGACCGCCATCCAGAGTGCGCAGGATACCGCGCTGGAATACGGCCAGCAGCAGATTGAGCAGGTCCATCTTCTGTACGCCCTGCTCAGCGACCCGGAGGGGCTTGTGCCGCAGATTCTCAGCGGCATGGGCGTGACGGTCGCCAGTCTCCAGGCGGCGGTGCGCAGCGAGGTGGAGAAGCTGCCCAAAGTGTCCGGCAGCGGCCGGGAGGCCGGCAAGGTCTATGTGTCCAAGGATGTGGACCGGACGCTGAACGCAGCGGTGGATCTGGCGCAGGGGATGAAAGATGAGTATGTGTCCGTAGAACACCTTCTGCTGGCATTGGTGGATACTGCCGGAGACACGCTGAAAGAGCTGTTCCAGACCTACCGGGTGACCCGGGAGGGGATTTTGCAGTCGCTGTCCGCCGTCCGGGGGAACCAGCGTGTGACCAGCGACAACCCGGAGGACACCTACAACGCGCTGAAGAAGTACGGCACGGATCTGGTGGAGCGGGCGAGGCAGAACAAGATGGATCCCGTGATCGGCAGAGACGATGAGATCCGCAATGTCATCCGCATTCTCAGCCGGAAGACGAAGAACAACCCGGTGCTCATCGGCGAGCCCGGCGTCGGCAAGACGGCCATCGTGGAGGGCCTGGCCCAGCGGATTGTCAAGGGGGATGTGCCCGGCAGCCTGAAAGACAAGACCATCTTCGCGCTGGACATGGGCTCCCTCATCGCCGGCGCCAAGTACCGCGGCGAGTTTGAGGAGCGGCTGAAAGCCGTGCTGAACGAGGTGAAGAAGTCCGAGGGCAGGATCATCCTGTTCATCGACGAGCTGCACACGATTGTGGGCGCCGGCAAGACCGAGGGCGCCATGGACGCGGGCAACCTGCTCAAGCCCATGCTGGCCCGGGGCGAGCTGCACTGCATCGGCGCCA
>CAYRAG010000025.1:0-25576 GCA_964422185.1 uncultured Oscillospiraceae bacterium | reverse complement strand
CTGCCGGGGCAGGCGCCCCCGGCCGCTTTCTTCCCCATAGAAGAGAAAAGCCGCGGGCGGTTTCCCACTCGCGGCCTTCCGGTTATTTCGTTTCTTCGATTGCGGGCGAAGCGCCCTGTCAGGCTTCGGGCGGCACGGACGCGTCCTGGGCGTCTCCGCCGTCCTCTTCGCCCTCTTCGTCTTCTTCCTCGTCATCTTCATCGCCGGAGGAGGCGGTATAGTTGCCGGTCAGGACATCCAGGCGCGCCTGGCGCTCCAGTTCGGCCTCCTCCCGCTGCCGCTCCTCCTCGATCATCCGGGCGACTTTCTCCTCCGTCCGCCGCCACTGGCGAACCGCCATCCACACAATGGCCGCGATGGCGGCGGCAAAGGCCGCCAGTACGATGACCAGCACAGGCGTGCTCATGCCGGAGTCTCCCTGGAGGTACAGCCTGATCAGCTGATATCCCAGGAAACACAGGTAGAGCACCGCCACAATCCAGATGACAATGCGGATCCGGCCGCGCTGCTGTACCTGCGTCCAGTCCTGGGATCCGGATCCCTGCTGGTTTTTCTGCTGACTCATCCGCGCCGCTTAGTCTTCCAGCGCCCGCATGGCGTCCACTTTCGGCTGGGAGGGGCAGCCCGGCTCAAATTCGGAGGTCAGGAAAGTCTCCGCCAGTTTCTCCATCAGACGGATGCCGATGGTAAACGCGCCGAAGCACGCGATGTTGGCGTCGTTGCTCTTTCTCGCCCGCTCCGCGGAATAGACATCCGTGAGCAGCGCGGCGTAGGCCCCTTTCACCTTGTTGGCGGAGATGGAGACCCCGAGGCCGGTGCCGCAGATCAGGATGCCCCGGTCGTACTCGCCGGAGGCTACCGCGGTGGCGACCGCCTGCGCGACATTCGCGTAGATGGGGTCGTCGCTGCCCATGTCGGTCACCGGATAGCCCTTGCCGGTCAGGAATTTGATGAGATCCTGCTTTTGCTCCACGGCGTTCGGGTCACAGCCGATCGCAACGGTATGCATGGAATTCAACTCCTTCTTCCTGTCTCACTCGAGGACGGACTTGATGCCGTCCGCCATGGCCTGCAGAATGATGCAGCAGGAGGTGGCGCCGGCGTCCAGCACACCGCGGGAGCGCTCGCCCAGACGGGAGGCGCGGCCGTATTTGGCGACCAGATCCTTCGTGGACTCCTTGCCCTTCTCTGCGGCTTCCTTCATCTCGTCGAGCGCCACGGCGAAGTCCTTCCCCTCCGCCGCCGCGGCCTTGACGGCCTCGCAGGCGGGATAGAGCGTGTCGACCAGGGTCTTGTCGCCGGGGCGGGCGTCCACAATGCCGTACAGGCCGTCCAGGCCCGCCTGCAGCATCTTGCCGAACCGCTCCACGGTGATCTCGTCCTCGTCCTCCTCCGCGTCGGACATCTCCATCAGGATGGTGCCGTAGATGGGGCCCATGGATCCGCCGATTTTATTCAGCAGTACAGTGCCCAGGTCAAACAGGCCGTCCGAGAACGAGGTCTCGCTGTCGCCCAGCTGATCCCCGTACATGGTGAAGCCCTTGTTCATGTTCATGCCGTGGTCGCCGTCGCCGATCAGACCGTCTACATCGCCCAGGTACTGCTTGTTCTCCTGGATCGCCCTGACCATGGCCAGGAGGATAGGCCGGCCGTTCTCATTCTTTAAGACAGACATCTCCCGTGCCTCCTCACTTGACCTGGGTCAGACCCATGGTCTTCGTATCCACATCCACCAGTTCCTTCAGCTCGTCGTCCAGCTTCATCAGCGTCAGGGTGGCGCCCATCATGTCCAGAGAGGTGAAGTAATTGCCCACATAGGCGCGGTGGGTTTTGATGCCCTTCTCCGCCAGCAGTTTGTCGACCTCGTTGTAGAGCACATACAGCTCCATGACAGGGGTGGCGCCCAGGCCGGATACCAGCACGGCCACCTCGTCCCCCGCCTCGAACGGATAGTCGGGCAGGACGATGTCCACCATACGCCTGGCGATCCCGGCGGCATTCTCCAGAGGGCAGACCTCGATGCCGGGCTCGCCGTGGTGGCCGATGCCCACTTCCATGGTGCCGTCCTTGATCTCAAAGTTGGGATGGCCCACCGCGGGAAGCGTGCAGGGAGTCAGGCCGATGCCCACGCTGCGGCAGCTGTCAATGGCCTTCTGGGCCGTGGCGATGACTTCGTCCAGGCTGGCGCCCTGCGCCGCCTTGGCGCCGCCGCACTTCCACATGAAGATCTCGCCCGCCACGCCGCGGCGCTTCTCCCGCTGATCCTTGGGGGCGGAGGCGACATCGTCGTTGGCCACTACGGTCTTGACGGTGATGCCCTCACGCCTGGCCATCTTGACGGCCATCTTCACATTCATGTTGTCGCCGGAGTAGTTGCCGTACAGGCAGGCGACACCCTCGCCGCCGTTCGCGGCGCGGAACGCCTCCAGGAACGCGACGGCGGTGGGAGAGGAGCAGATCTCGCCCACAGCGGCGGCGTCGCACATATTCCTGCCCACATAGCCGATAAACGCGGGCTTGTGGCCGGAACCGCCGCCGGTGACCACACCGACCTTGCCGGCCCTGGGGGCGTCTATGGCGGCGATGACACCCCGGGGGTTGTCCTCGCTGGTGATGACCTGTTTTACGGTGTCGCTGTGGCATTTCACAAAGCCAGAGAGCATCTCGTCAACGATGTTGTCCGGGTCGTTCAAAATACGCTGCATATCGTTTTCCCTCCACGCAAACTCTTTACTTGATGGTGTAGCCGCCGTCGATAAGCAGATTGTGACCGGTGATCATGTTGGCGCCGTTGCTGCACAGGAACGCGATGGCGCCCGCGATCTCGTCCGGCTCCGCGAAGCGCTCGGAAGGCATCTCCTTCTTGAACGCGTCGCCCACAGGGCCGTCCCACGCCTTGTGGCCCAGCTCGGTGAGCACCACGGTGGGAGACACGGCGTTGACGCGGATGCCGTAGTGCGCCCACTCCATCGCCATGACCTTGGTCATCGCGATGATGCCGCCCTTGGCGGCGCAGTAGGCCACATGCTTGTCCAGCGCGATGACGCCGGCCTGGGAGGCCATATTCACGATAGATCCGCCGATCCCGTTGTCGATCATGTACTTGCCCACGGCCTGAGCCATGAAGAAGCAGGCGGACAGGTTGATGCTGATGGTGCGGTTCCAGTCGTCCGCGCTGATGAGCTCGGCCTTCTCCAGCGCCACAATGCCCGCGCAGTTGACCAGGATATCCACCTGGCCGAACGCCTTCACGCCGGCGTCAATGACCTTGGCGGGATAGTCCGCGTCCAGCACATTGCCGATCACGCCGATGCAGTGGTCGCCGATCTCCGCGGCGATCTCGTCCAGTTTGGGATTCAGGTCGGCCAGTACCAGGTTGACGCCTTTCTTATGGAAGAACTTGGCGGTGGCATTGCCGATGCCGGCGGCGCCGCCGGTGATAATCGCGGTCTTGCCTTCCAGAGAATAGCCAGGATCCACTTCTTCGTACTTGAGCATGGGAACATACCTCCGTTTCAGTTTTTCAGAGGACAGCGGGATGGCGGATCCCGGCGTCTCTGTAAAGTGAGAGAGCGGCGGACGGACTCAACACCCGTCCGCCGCCCTCTTCAGCATCCAGTCAGATGCGGTGACTTACCCTTTGCGAATTAATAGCGGTCTACGAACTCCTCATAGTTCTCGGGAGTGATCATCTGGAACGGGATCCAGATTTCCTTCTCCACGGTCTCGCCGTTGATGACCTTCACCGCGGCGTCGAGCGCGCCGGTGATCTGGCCCTCAGCGTCCTGGAAGTCGCTGGCGATCATGTCGCCGTTCTGGACAGCGCTGACGGCGTCGGTGATACCGTCAATGCCGATGCAGGGGATGTCCATGTTGGCAGCCTTGATGGCCTCGCGGGCACCCAGCGCCATCTCGTCGTTCTCCGCGACGACAGCGTCGATCTGGTCGCCGTAGGTGGTGATCCAGGTCTCCATCAGGGTCATGGCCTCAGCGCGGACCCAGTTGGCGGTGTTGTAGTCCAGAATCTTGATGTCGGGGTTCTCGGCCAGGACATTGTTGATGCCTTCCCAGCGCTGCAGCTGAGCGGACTGGCCCATGGGGCCCTCGATGACGACGATATTGAAGTCATTTCTGCCCATGTAGTCAATCATGAACTGCATGATTTCCTCGCCGGCGCCCACATCCTGAGAGCCGACATAGGCGGTCAGGTCGGGGCTGTTGACCATGGTGTTCACGCCGATGATGGGGATACCGGCCTCGACGGCGGCGTCCACGCAGGCGACGCAGGCGTCAGCATCCTGGGGATTCAGGATGATGGCATCCACACCGTTGGAGATCATGGTCTCCACCTGCTGCAGCTGGGTGGCTGCATCGTTCTGGCCGTCATAGCCTACATAGTCCACATTGTTCTCGGCAGCCCACTTCTGCGCCTGGTTGTCCATGCGCATGCAGAACTCGGTCTGCAGGGTGTAGTAGGTGGCACCGATGGACAGCTTCTCGCCGCCGCCGGCGGACTCGGAGGGAGCCGCAGACTCGGAGGGAGCCGCGGACTCAGAGGGCGCCGCGGAATCGGAGGGTGCCGCTTCTTCGCCGCCGCCACCGCAGGCAACCAGGCCCAGCGTCATGACGGCGGCCAGCATTACTGCGAGGATCTTGGAAAGTTTCTTCATTTTTTTCGTTCCTCCATTTCTTTTCTTTTTATTTTCAACCCGAGTGAACGGGTCAAAAACCGGGATTGGCTCAGTCAGAGCTCAGGCCGTCCAGCATGACCGCGCCGATCACGACGAAGCCCTTGACGATCAGCTGCGCGTAGTAGCTCACGCCCAGCATGTCCAGGCCGGTGCTCAGCGCCTGAATCAGCAATATGCCCACGATGGTGCCCCACAGACGGCCCTTGCCGCCGGCAAGGCTCGTGCCGCCGATGACCACCATGGCGATGGCGTCGGTCTCGTAGCCGTCACCGGTGGAGGTGACGCCGGAGGTGACGCGGGCGGAGGTAATCACGCCGGCCAGCGCGGACAGCACGCCGGAGATGACATAGACGGAGCAGATGATCCGCTTGGTGTTGATACCGGACACATGCGCGGCGTTCAGGTTGCCGCCCACGGCAAACACATAGCGGCCGTACCGCGTCTTATACAGCAGAATGAAGCAGACCACCAGCACCACGACCATGATAATGCAGGGGATGGGGATGGGGCCCACCAGGCCGCCGCCGATCTTCTTGAACGAGTCGGTCAGGTTGGGGATGGGTTTGGCCTTGGTGATCAGGAAAGTAAGTCCCTGCGCGATGCTCATGGAGCCCAGAGTGCCCACGAACGCGGGGACTTTCAGATAGGAGATGCAGATGCCGTTGAACAGGCCGATGACCAGGCCCATGGCCAGGCCTACCAGCAGACCCACAAACCACGGCAGGTTCATGGAAGTCTGGGCGAAATAGGCGGAGTACATGCCCGCGCAGCCCATCATGGCGCCCACGGACAGGTCGATGCCGCCGGTGAGAACCACGAAAGTCATGCCCACGGCCAGCAGGCCGTTGATGGACGCGATGCGCAACAGGTTGCGCAGGTTGCTGCCGCTGATAAAGCGGGGGTTCAGCACGGTGAACACGATGACCAGCACGATCAGGCCGATCAGGGAGCCGTAGGTAGAGGCGAACTGTTTCCCGTTGAATTTCTTCTTTGGGGCGACCGCCGCCCCGGTTGTCGAATTACTCATCCTCAAATGCCCTCCTCCGCTTTTACATATACTGGAATTCCATGGCAACGATGGCTTCCTGGGAGAACTCCTCCCGTTTGAGTTCACCGCTGTACTTGTGATCGCTCAGGACGATGATGCGATCCGCCATGCCCATGGCCTCCGGCATTTCGGAGGAGATCATGATAATCGCGTGTCCCTGGGCGACGAAATTGCACATGATCTTGTAAATCTCCGCCTTGGCGCCCACATCGATGCCCCGGGTGGGCTCGTCGAAGATGATGATGTCCGGATCCGTGATCATCCACTTGGCGAGAACCACTTTCTGCTGGTTGCCGCCGGACAGGGACTTCACCGGCAGGTTGATGTTGTTGACCTTGATGGACAGCGCATCCACCTGCTCGCTCACTTTCTGATTCTCCTTGTTCTTCTGGAGCAGGAATCCGGACACAAAGTCCTGAAGCGACGCCAGCGTTGTGTTGTGGTGCACGCTCATGGGGAGAACAAGCCCCTCTCCTTTCCTGTCCTCCGTCACATAGGCGATGCCCTTGTTAATGGCGTCCCGGGGATTTTTAATCTCCACCTTTTCGCCCTTGAGCACAATCTCTCCGCTCTCCGGGTGGGTGACCCCGAACAGGGAGTGCATCAGCTCCGTCCGGCCGGCGCCGATCAGGCCCACCATTCCGAGGATCTCGCCGCGGTGGAGCTCAAAGCTGATGTGCTCGTACTGGCCGGGCAGCGTCAGATCCCTGACCTCCAGCACCGTCTCGCCGATGGGAACCTCAATCTTGGGGAACTGTTCCTTCAGCTCGCGGCCCACCATGTTGCGGATGAGGGTGTCGTTGTCCACCTCGCTCACCGGCCAGGTGTTCACATAGTTGCCGTCCCGCAGCACCGTGATATCATCGGCGATCTGGAAAATCTCAGCCATCTTGTGGGAGATATAGATGATCCCCACGCCGTGCTCCCGCATCCCGTTGATCATCCGGAACAGGTTCTCCACCTCATTGTCCGTAATGGCGGAGGTGGGCTCGTCCATGATGACAATGTGCGCGTCCTGATCCAGCGCCTTGGCGATTTCCACCATCTGCTGGTCGGCCACACGCAGGGATTTCATTTTGGCTTTGGGGTTGATGGGGATATGGAGTTTGGCCAGCAGCTCCTCGGTCTTTTTGTACATCTCGCCGTAGTCCACAAAGCCCATCTTGCTGGGCTCCCGTCCCAGGTAGATGTTCTCCCCCACCGTCATCTCATACACGGGCGAGAGCTCCTGGTGAATCATGGCAATGCCCAGTTTCTGCGCCTCGGCCGGGGATCCGATATCCACTTCCCTGCCGTCGACGATCACGGTGCCGGAATCGCATTTATGCACCCCGGCGAGCACTTTCATCAGAGTGGACTTGCCCGCGCCGTTCTCTCCCATGAGCGCGTGCACCGAGCCGGGCCGCAGGACGAAATCGACGCCGTGAAGCACTTCCACTCCGTAGAAGCTCTTATGAATCCCCTTCATCTCAACTAAATTCACAGCTTTCCCCCCTCGTTGTTCAAACGGCAGCCATACAGCCGCGGATTCGCCATGCCGGCCCGTCCCGGGAATCCGTTCCCGCCCCTCTCCAGACGGAAGCGCAACCCGGGCCTCAGGCCCCTGCGGATTTCCACCGGCAGGGACAGGCAGGCGGAACCTTTGATCTGCATCCTGCGTGTCTGAGAAAAATACACACAGCGGTCTTTGTCAGTATAGCACTAACCGGAGGCCCTTGCAAGGGCAATTTTTGAGCTTTTTCCCTAAGAAAACCGCGCCGCGGCGGAAATTGAACCTTATGGACAGGAAAAGACTGCCAGGGCGGAGACAAACCGCGGGAATACCGGACAAATTCAGGATGTCTCGAAAAATCCGCCGCGGGGCCCGGTACGCGGGGTTCCGGGTCGGGAGGGGGATCCCCGGTTCCGGGCGGGTAAGAAAAACGGGCTGCCGGTTGTGTTCCGGCGGCCCGTCTGATAGTTGTCTGAACCGGGTCTGACGCGATGCCAGTCTCAGCGGAACGGCGCCAGATCGGCGTCCAGCGCCTCCCGCCGGTGGAAGCGGACGAAGTCCGGCGAGAGTTCCGGGTACTCCTCCCGGAGCGCGGCGACGATGAGCTCCGGGTTGAGGCCGGGATTCTGAGCGGCGAGCACGCAGTCGAGGGTGAGCGCACCGTCCCCGGCGGACAGTTCCCACTGCCGGACGCGGGGGATGAGATCCACCTCGGTGTAGCCGCACTTCGCCTTTCTGGACTTCCTGCGCACCACCAGGCTCTCCCGGCCCAGCAGCTCCCGCAGCGCGTCCTGCGCGCCGGCCGGAACCGCGCCGTCGTACTCCATGTTCACCGCGTAGCGGAGGAACGCCAGTTCCCGGATCGGCCTGCCGCCCTCATAGCAGCGCTGCACCCGCACGCCCTCCGGCAGCACCCGGTTCAGACGCGCCGGAACCTCATCTGCCGGGGTGTCTCCGGTCAGGCCGAACACCAGAATCTCGCACTGGCTGGAGTATCCCAGGGACAGGGGAAGCGCGATGGAGATAAACGGGTGGGGATTGAACCCCTCCGTGTGCCGGATCGGGATGCCGGCCCGGAAGAACGCACGCTGGAAAGTCCGCATCAGATCCAGGTGGGAGATGTAGCGGGCCCTTCCGTCCTTGGAGAACAGAAGCCGGTGATCAGCCATCGCAGACCCCTCCGTTCAGAGCGTTCGCGCCGCACCCGGCGCACTGCACCCTGCAGTTGGGCGTCAGCACCGCCTCGCGGCAGCGCGCCCGCTCCCGCCACAGGAAGTCCCTGCGCACGCCGACGGAGAGATGATCCCAGGGGAGAAGCTCCTCTTCGCTCCGCGCCCGGGTCGCGTAAAATCCGGGATCCAGGCCGCACGCCGCGAACGCCTCCAGCCATCTGTCCAGGGAGAAGTACTCGCTCCACGCGTCCAGCCTGGCGCCGTTTCTCCAGGCGGTCTCAATGACCTCCGCCATCCTGCGGTCTCCCCTCGCCAGGGCGGCTTCCAGAAAACTGGTCTGGGGATCATGCCAGTTGTAAGTGATGGATTTGTCCCGCTTCAGCGCGTCCCGCAGCAGATCCACGCGCCGCTGGTACTCCTCCATGGAGACCTGGGCCTCCCACTGGAACGGGGTGTGGGGCTTGGGCACAAAGCAGGCGGTGGACACCGTGATCCGCACGCCTCTGGCCCGGTTCGGCGCACACTCCCGCCAGGCGAAGTAGACCTTTCTGGCGAGATCCGCGATACCCAGCACATCCTCGTCGGTCTCCGTAGGCAGTCCGAGCATGAAGTAAAGCTTCACGCTGCTCCAGCCCCCGGCGAACGCGGTGCGCACGGACCGGAGCAGATCCTCCTCCCGCACATCCTTGTTGATGGCGTCCCGCAGGCGCTGGGTGCCCGCCTCCGGCGCGAAGGTCAGGCCGCTCCTGCGCCCGCTCTGCAGCCGCTCCATCAGGCTGACGGAGAAGTTGTCCGCCCGGAGGGACGGCAGGGAGATGCTCACATGGTTGGGCCCGCAGTACGCCAGGAGGTCGTCGCACAGATCCACCAGCGGCGGGTAGTCGCTGCTGGACAGGCTGGACAGGGTCATCTCCTGGTACCCGGAGTCCGCGCAGGCCTCCCGGCCCTGGCGTGCGAGCAGCTCCGGGCTGCGGGAGCGCACAGGGCGGCAGACATACCCCGCCTGGCAGAACCGGCAGCCCCGGATGCAGCCCCGGAACAGCTCCAGCATGACCCGGTCGTGGACGATCTCCGTGGACGGGACGATGGTCTTCACGGGATAGTAGGCGCGGTCCATGTCCCGGACAAGGCGTTTGGTCACCACGGCCGGCGCGCCGTCCCGGGGTGTCAGCGACGCCAGGGTTCCGTCGGCCCGGTAGGCCGGTTCGTAGAGGGACGGCACATAGACCCCCGGAATGTCCGCCAGGGCGCGCAGGAGCTCCCGCCGGCCCAGGCCGGCCTCCCTGGCGGCGCGGACGGCGGCGACGATCTCCGGCAGCACCTCCTCCCCCTCCCCCAGGGAGAACGCGTCAATAAACGGGGCAAGCGGCTCAGGGTTGTAGGCGCACACGCCCCCGGCGAGGATCAGGGGCCAGTCGTCCCCCCGCTGGCCGGTTCGCAGGGGGATCCCGGCGAGATCCAGCATATTGAGCACATTGGTATAGGACATCTCATAGCCCAGGGAGAACCCCACAATGTCAAACTCCGCGACGGGATCCCCGCTCTCCAGGGCGTACAGGGGCAGGCCCGCCCCGCGCAGCTCCGCCTCCATGTCGCCCCAGGGGGCGAAGACCCGCTCGCACCACACGCCCTCCATTTCGTTGAGCACCCCGTACAGGATGCGAAGGCCGAGGTTGGACATCCCGATCTCATAGGTGTCCGGGAAACAGAACGCGAAGCGCAGATCCACATCCGCCCTGTCCCTGACCACCGCGTTGTACTCCCCGCCGGTATACCGGGCGGGCTTTTCCACTCTCGTCAGAATGCGCTCCAGTTCCCGATTCATTCGCCGCCTCCAGTTTCCAGACTGTCCCGCCCGGGGCTTGCCGCACGGATCTGTCTCTGAACAGCGCGGGCAGGTTCCCCCGCGCATGTCCGCCGCGTTCAGTCAAATGCCAGGCCCAGATAACCTGTCGCGTCCACCCAGTCCCAGTCCCGGGCGATATCCTGCCGGTACCAGCGGATCATGCCAAACCGCTCCCCGGCGGGATCCGGCACCCGAACCAGTGCCGGCGTCCTGCCCATGGCCCGGGTCAGGGCCGCCAGCGCACGCGGTTCCGTGCCCGGCCGGGTCAGCAGCTCCTTCACGACAGGGCCGCCCTCCGGCGTTCCCTCCACGCAGGCGCAGCCCTCGGCGCCGTCCGTCTCCAGCAGGTACAGCGCCCCGCCACTTCCCCGGCACAGCTCCCGCTGATACCCCATCAGTTCCCCGCCGTAGGCCACATGAAGTCGGCCGGAGAGCAGCCGCTCGCGCACCTCGTCGTACCGCGGGGCCTCTGTCTCCCGCACGGTATCCCCGGGGTTCGGTTCGGGCAGGGATTCCGGGCGGAACTGCCTGTGGCGGAAACACTCGCCGTAGCCGTGAATCGCGTAGAACCGGTGCAGGGACGCAGTTGCCGGGACCGTGACCGCACCGTCCATGCCCTTCTGCTCCAGATAAAAATCGCAGTAGGAGACCAGGGCGTCGCCCAGGCCCTGGTGCTGATGATCCGGGTGGATGCACACCGCGTACACATAGGCGCAGCGGTACTTGATCCCCGCCTCGTCCACCAGGGTGACGGGGATCAGCTCAGCCGCGCCCACCAGCGTGCCCTCGTCGAACATCACCATGCTCTGCGCCAGCGGGGCGCACCGTGCGTGGTAGCGGTCGATATACGCCTCGTCGTCTCCAAACGCCGCGTGCCACAGCGCTTTCCGGGCGGCGGTCTCCTCCGGTCTGGCCGGACGGAACTCAATCACAGGTCACACCTCCTCCGCCAGGTACTTCTCCACCATCAGATCCGGATAGTAGGACTCTTTCGCTTTCCGGAGGTTCTCCAGGCCCATGTCCTCCTCCCGGTTCAGGTAGCGGATCTCCGGGTGCCTGTCCCGCACCCACCTGGCAAACTCGCGGTTGATAATGGCGTAGCCCCCCTGGATGTCGCTGAACGACTTCTCAAAGTGGATGTTGTAGGTGTCGGAATTCTCGTGGAGTCTGTCCCCGACGGTAAACGCGAGCACATAGCCCTCCGCCCGGATCAGGCCGCCCTCCAGGCCGAGGGTGTCAAAGTGATCCACCGCTTTCTGAATCGCCATGTTCTCCTCGTTCAGGGAGTCGTCCAGCATCTCCACATTCCGATCCGTGGCGTTGCGCCGGTACCACTCCCTGTCCATGGTCAGGCACTCGTGCAGGTTTTCCGGCCCCAGGGGCTCGAAAGTCCAGTCCGGGAACGACTCCTCAAACCGGTGGATGTGGTTTCGCTTCGCGTGCAGCTTCTTGCCGCCCAGATCGGCGAGCCGGTCAATGTCGTACAGGTAGTCAAAGGAGAAGCGGTTGGGGCGGTAGGTGAACCGCCCGGGGAACAGGGAATCCAGCTTCTCCTGATCCTCCGGATTCACGCCGGTGAAGGTAAACGACTCCCCCCGCTCCCGGCTGTCCTCGATCAGCGCCTCGATGGCGCCTTTCAGATCTCCCCTGCCCACGGGAAACAGGTAGTGGCTGCCGTTGGGTGCGCTGAGCCGCTCCGTGAAGAAGCCGTCCACCCTGGCGATCTCCGCGTGAAACGCGTGATTCCAGAGGTAGAGAGTGCTGAAATTATACTCGCAGCCCCGCTCGTCGCCCATGGCCAGCAGCTCCTGCACCCAGCCCATATCCTCCAGGACAGGGGACTTGAATTCAATCATGATATCCCTCGCTTTGTCTGCGTATGTCATGCCCTGCTGAGGCGGACATGACTCCTCATTCCAGGCGCCATTTTATCATAATCCGGCCTGCGTGTCCAACGCCAATCGTGGAAAAAGCGCCTTTGGCCGCAATCTTTCGCTGCAGGGCGCACAGAATGTAATGTGCACCTGAACCGCTGCCTGTTGAAGAATACGGAAGAGACCCATAACACTTGGAGCAGGCATATGAGGAGCTTCCTGAATATGCGTATGAAGCTTCAAAAGGAGGGTCTCCGTTGTCTGAGCGCAGAGAAATCTGCTGCGTACCGTGCCCGCCCCGATGCGGTTACAGTGGAGGGACAGGAGCAGGATAAGAAAACCAGGGGAAGTGAGGCCAGGCGGGAAGAGAGAAACCTCCGGAATCGCCTGGAAAAATTCAGGGACATCACCTGTTGTTCCTGTATGATTTTCAGGCACCTTTCAGTGACAATATGGGCGAGAAAGATCTGAGAATCTGCAGGAATCGGGAGAAGGTGGCAGGTGGATTCCGATCGGATTCGGGAATGCAGATTTAGTGCGCCATCCTGAGCCTCATTGAGACGATGAAGTGAAAGAGAAGGATGCAGAAGCATTGCCAGCCCAATGAACGGTAAACCTGTTGCGGTTCGACCGCTGATCCGGCATGCCCGGATCACCCTCCATGGCTGTGCTGTGGGGAGCATTTGGCGCCGGGCCGTTATGGGATCGTCTGAACTGTTGCCAGATTGATGCGTTTGCCCCGGAAATCCGCGACAGCATCTTGACAAAACCGGATAAAAACGATAATCTTAAGCTATCGTAGCTTTGGTAGAGAGCGTGTTTTCATGAGCGGGCATGGAATTGGCAACGGGGTGAGCCCGGACGGGTCATACACCGGAGAAAAATTCCTGCCAGAACTTGAGGTCGGCGGTGTGCCACTCCACCAATATGGCTGCCGCACACAAAAAAGGAGGATAAAAAATCCGCAGACTCGCGGTGCGGTAGTGTGGAGACCTGCCGTAATGCGTCGCGCCCCTTGAGCGGACGGATGCGAGGCAGCAGGGCGGAGGCCCGGCTGTCAGAGTCAGTGCCATGTCAAAGGTATTGTTGAAAGGTCTGAAGAAAGTTTACGACAACAGCGTGACCGCAGTTCATGATGTCAACCTGGAAATTGAGGATAAGGAGTTCATTGTCCTGGTTGGTCCTTCCGGATGCGGTAAATCCACGACCCTGCGTATGGTGGCCGGTCTGGAGGATATCACCGAGGGTGAACTGTACATCGATGGCAAGCTGTGCAATGATGTGGAACCGAAAGACCGTGATATTGCCATGGTCTTCCAGTCCTACGCTCTCTACCCCCATATGAGTGTCTACGATAACATGGCCTTTGCTCTGAAGTTGAAAAAAGTACCGAAAGACGAGATTGACAAAAAAGTACGGGAGGTTGCCCAGATTCTGGATATTACCCAGTATCTGGATCGTAAGCCGAAAGCACTGTCCGGCGGCCAGCGTCAGCGTGTCGCGATTGGCCGCGCCATGGTTCGGGATCCAAAGGTGTTCCTCATGGACGAGCCTCTTTCCAACCTGGACGCGAAGCTGCGCAATCAGATGCGTGCGGAGATTATCAAGTTGCGCCAGCGCATTAATACCACTTTCATGTATGTTACCCACGATCAGACGGAGGCCATGACTCTTGGCGACCGCATCGTTATTATGAAAGATGGTTTCGTGAATCAGATCGGTACGCCCGAGGATGTCTACGACCGTCCGGTGAATTTGTTCGTGGCCGGGTTTATTGGCATGCCTGTGATGAACTTCTTCGATGACTGCAGACTGCTCCTGGAGAATGGCGTCTACTATGCGGAGATCCGGCACGCGAAGTTTGAACTGTCCGAGTTCCAGCAGAAAGCGTTAAAGCAGAACAATCAGCAGCCGTGCGATATCGTATGCGGCATCCGGCCTCAGCATATCTCTGTCGGCAGCGGCGACCTTGAGGCGAGGATTGAAGTGAACGAAATGCTTGGTTCTGAGGTCAACCTGCATGCCCGTTCCGACAACGATGAGGTAGTTATGGTCATCCCCACGGTGGATCTGGATGTGGATGTCTCCATGGGCGCAACGGTTAAATTTACCACACAGCCAAAGCTCATTCAGATGTTCGATAAAGCCACCGGCAATAATCTGGTGTGGTACGACTCCGTGTCCGCTACTGCCAATGAGCCCGTCTGCAAGTCATATCAGTTTTGATGCGTATTTGCCCCTGAATCTGAGAAAACCCGATTCGATGAAATGGAAACGGGATACAGTCCTGCCCGGCTGAGAGGATTCCGTGCCTGAAAGGTTGCGGAACCACATGACCTGGCGACACACCACACGAAACCCATGAATATTTTCATTTCTGTGGGTTCGCCTCTTGCATTTAGGAAACATGCGGTATACAATACAACCGAAGCGTCGTTTATTTGTGCACTATCCCTAAAAGCGACGCCGGGACACAGCAGGGCAAGATCCGCTCCCTGCCCATGTCACAGGTTTTTCCCGCGAACCAGATGCGGATCAAATGAAAAAAAGGAGGACTACAAATGAAAAAGATCTTATCGATGGTACTCGTCGCGGTTATGTCGCTCTCGCTGGTTGCGTGCGGCGGCGGCGGAGAGGGTGAGCCAAGCCCGTCAGAGTCGGGTTCAGCACCTGTTGAGACGGCGTCTCCCAGCTCGTCCGAGCCGGCGGAGGCTGAGCCTTCCGAAGAAGTGGCTACGGAGATCACTCTGTGGACCTACCCCATCGGCAACTGGGGCACTGAATCCGATGTAAAGGCTCTGACAGACGCCTTTGCCGCAGATACCGGCATTAATGTAACCGTGGAGTACCTGGCCTACGCCGATGGCGACGACAAGGTCAACTCGGCGCTTACCTCCGGCACAGCCGACAACCCGGCAGGCAATGCACCAGACCTCATTATGGAGGGCCCCGAGCGCCTGGTTGCTAACTGGGGCGCGAACGGCTATATGGTAGATCTGAGTGACATGCTGGACGCAACGGATAAGCAGGAGATTAACGCTGCGGCTCTTAACGCCTGCATCCATCCTTCCGGTGCGACTTACGAGTATCCTGTTGTTATGACCGCTCACTGCATGGCCATCAACCTCAACGCTTTCAAAGAAGCCGGCGCCGACCAGTATCTCGACCTGGAGAATCATACCTGGACGACAGAGAACTTCTTCAAGGCGGTTGACGCGCTCTACAGCCACTACAACGATACGGTAGCCGCCGTGTACTGCAAAGGCCAGGGCGGCGACCAGGGCACCCGTGCTCTGATCAACAACCTCTATGGCGGCACATTCACCAATGCTGAGCATACCGCTTACACCTGGGACGATGAGAAGAACATCCAGGCCATTCAGCAGCTGAAAGATACTCCGGGTATCGCATTTGACGCCTCTCTCGAGGGCGGCGATGAAATTGCCAAGTTCTATCAGGGCATTCTGAAGATGGCGTTCTGCTGGAACATTGCCCAGCAGCTCAACCCGAACACCGCTGGCGGACCCGCTGCGAAGACCGCTACCGGCGATGACATCGTCTTCATGAGCTTCCCGTCTGAGACTGGAGAGTCCAAGCTTCAGGGCGGCATTTGGGGCTTCGGCATTTTTGATCACGGTGACCCGGCCCGCATCAACGCTGCCAAGCAGTTCATCAAGTATATGTGCGATTCCGAGCACACCGTCGACGCAGTAAAGACTGCGAACTACTTTGCCGTTCGCAGCGCTGCCGAGGGTACCGACCTGTCCACCATCTGGGCTGACAATGAGATTATGAACGAATACAATGTCCTCATGCCTTACCTGGGTGACTACTATCAGGTTACCACCGGCTGGGCTGCGTGCCGTACGGCATGGTGGAATATGCTGCAGAAAGTGGGCGAGGGTGCCGATGTGACGGAGACCGTCGCCTCCTACCTGGCAGAAGCCAACGCAGCCGCGCAGGGGTAAGCGGAACGATTTCCTTTCTCCTGGCGCCATAAGCGAAATATCTGCGCCCCTGCTCTGCCTGGCGCAGGGCAGGGGCTCTTGTACGCCTGGATGATTTTGCCCTGCGGGATACCAAATGCCCGGCAGGAGAGGGTCAGCTTCCCAGCTTCCAAAGGGAATGGGTTTGTAAAAGCCCAGGCTGGCTACCCCCAGCACCTCGTCACCTGGGGAATAACACAGACAGACAGGTGTTTGCTCAGGCCTGCCGCTTTGCGGTTTGCGGTTGAACACGCCTGATGGGCAGCAGCTTATGCTCACAGCGGCGCGGTCAGGTGACACACGGCCAGTCTGAGGCGGAAAAGTCGGAGTGGCCGGGCACTTACCGTTCACATTCCAGGCCCCTGTAAAATCCGGGAATTGGGTGGATCCAGATTTCTGTCCTATAAGAAAGCATGCCTTTTGGTACGCAGAAAGACAAGCTCAAACAGCAGCGCAGTACCTCTGATTTTAATCAAAAGGAGGCGAATCCCGGCTCTCCCCCACCCCTTGAAAGGAGAGGGTTTCCGAGCCTGAAACTTTTATGAAACATCAGAAGCAGCCGAGGCAGCCAAGACAGCAGTCCATGAGCCCGGCGCTCAGGCGGCGCGAAAATATCGCGGGTTACTTGTTTATGCTGCCAAGCCTGATTTTCTTTGTAGGCTTTGTTATCGTCCCCATGTTTATTTGCATCAGCAACAGTTTGACCAACGCGAACCTCCATCCTGGCAAGGAAGTCTCTTTTGTTGGCCTGCAGAATTTCGTCCGCCTCTTCCATGATGAAGTCTTCCTCGAAGCACTGAAAAATACATTTGTTATTGTGTTGGTCAGCGTTCCGGCGGTGTGCATCTTCTCCCTGTGGGTTTCCTCCGTAATTTACGACATGAAGCCGTTTGCCCTTTCCGCTTTCCGCTGCATTTTTTATCTTCCCGTGGTTACCGGTTCCGTGGCGGTTACGGCGGTATGGAAATGGATTTACGATAACTATAACGGCATTTTAAATCAGGCGTTGAAAGGTATCGGGGTCATATCCCAGAATGTCAACTGGTTGGGTAACTCCAAAACCGCCCTGTGGTGTATAATCCTGATTCTGTTTACTACATCGGTAGGTCAGCCCATCGTCCTCTATGTTTCCGCCCTGGGAAATGTAGATCAGACTCTGGTGGAGGCAGCGGAGGTTGACGGCGCCAACCGGATGCAGGTGTTCTGGAAAGTAAAGTGGCCCCAGATGATGCCGACTACCCTGTATATCCTGGTCATCACTACCATTAACTCTTTCCAGTGTTTCGCACTGATCCAGCTGCTGACGAAAGGCGGCGCCGGAACGAACACGGTGATGTACTACATCTACTACACCGCATTTAAGCTGACGGAGCAGACGGGCCACTTCGGTTATGCTAACGCGATGGGTGTGGTTCTGGCAATATTCATTGGCATCTTGTCCATGATTCAGTTCCGACTGGCTCGGGAAAAGTAAGGAGGGGACGAGATGAAAAAACTTAGCGGAAAGAGCGCGGCATACCGTGTTGCCTCCGCGGTGATCCTGGTTGTCCTGGCAGCGCTGTTCCTCTTCCCCCTTTACTGGATTGTGACAGGCGCCTTTAAACCGGCCGCGGACATTTACTCTGTTGATCCTGTGTGGTGGCCCTCATCCTGGACGATGGACAATTTTGCCAGACTGTTGGATAAACGCAGTGCGCCGCTATGGGAGCTTGCAATTCCGTTCAGCGCATACTTCAGCAGCAATGGCAAGCCAATTTATTTCTCCGTAGGACCTACATTGCCCGCCGCGTTTCGCTGGCTTATCAATACGGTATTCATGGCGGTAGTTGCCATGCTCCTTACCTGTATTACCGCTGCTCTGGCGGGTTACGCTCTTGCAAAGAAACGCTTTGTCGGTCGGGGACTTATCTTTTCGCTGATTATCTGCGCAATGGCGCTGCCCAAGCAGGTGATTCTTATCCCACTTCTGCGTGAGATGTCCCAGCTGAATTTGTACGACACTCTGTGGTCTGTCATTTTCCCCACCGTAGGCTGGCCGTTCGGGGTATTCTTAATGAAGCAGTTCTCCGAGGGAATTCCAGGTGAGATTCTCGAGGCCGCACGCATTGACGGCGCGGGAGAACTGCAGACATTCAATGTGATTGTTCTACCCATGGTGAAGCCGGGCGTGGGAGCTCTCGCCATCTTCACATTTATCAATTCGTGGAATGACTACTTCATGCAGTTGATTATGCTCACCAGCGGCAACAACTATACGCTGCCTCTGGGTATTGCCACACTGCAGGGAGAGACTTCGGTGGATATGGGCATGCTGATGGCTGGCGCAGCATTGGCGGCGCTGCCTATCATTGTGGTATTCCTTATCTTCCAGAAGTACTTCACCAAAGGCATTACCATGGGTGCAGTAAAGGGGTAGGATTGTGATCTACGCCAGACTGGAAAGCGCGTTGCGCTATCGGGGCATCCATCCCAACCTTGACCTGGCGCTCTCTCATCTCACACCGGATTTTCTGGCCTGTCTGAGCGAGGATCCAACGGAGCTTCAGGGCAAAGATGTCTACGCCACGCGCTTTGTCTATCCGACAGTTCCGGAGGAGGGCGTTCTCTTCGAAGCGCACATTCAATACCTTGATATCCATATCATGCTCTCCGGCAGAGAACGGGTGGAGATTGCCTCTCCTGCGTCTCTCGCCCTTGTGGAATCTCATCCGGAACGAGATTTGTATTTCTATCGGGGCAAGGGATGCCCCCTGGTGCTCGAACCGGGAAACTTCCTGGTGGTTTTCCCCGACGATGCACACAAGCTGAAGTTGCAGACTGACCTGGAGGAGACAGTGACCAAAGCAGTGTTCAAGGTCAGAATCTCCTGAAGGGGTCATATGAGGAGGCAATTGGTTCGTCATGAGCGATAAGTCCCGCTATGCGGGTATTATCCCTGCGTTTTACGCCTGCTACGACGATGATGGCGCCGTTAGCCCGGCAAAGGTACGGGAACTGACCAGATATCTCATCGGCAAAGGTGTGAACGGTCTGTATGTAGGCGGCTCCTCCGGGGAGTGTATCTACCAGAGTGTAGAGGAGCGCAAGCTTGTTTTGGAGAATGTCATGGCGGAGGCCAGTGGCAGGGTGACGGTAATCGCCCATGTCGCCTGCAACAGCACCCGCAACAGCCAGATTTTAGCTGAGCATGCCCAGAGCGTAGGTGTAGACGCGATTGCTGCGATTCCACCCATCTACTTCAAACTGCCGGATCACTCCATTGCCGACTATTGGAACGATATTTCCGCCGCCGCGCCTGACACGGACTTTATCATTTACAACATTCCGCAGTTGGCTGGAGTGGAATTGACCATTCCTCTGCTGCGTGAAATGAAGCGCAACCCCAGGGTGATAGGCGTGAAGCATTCTGCCATGGCGCCCTACGGCATTTCGCTCTTCCTCAACGAGGGCGTACTGGTCTTCAACGGAGTAGACGAGCAGCTGGCTGCCGGCCTGATGACCGGCGCAGTGGGTGGCATCGGCGGTACTTATGGTGCTATGCCAGAGCTGTATATCAGGCTGCGTCAGATGGTTCTGGACGGTAAAAACCAGGACGCCTGCCAGCTGCAGGCGCAAATCTGCCGCGTCATCGAGAAAATGTGTGCCGGCAAATGCCATATGTACGCCATGATCAAAGAGGTTCTGCGGCAGCAGGGAGCGCCTGATATTGGAGACGCACGCAAACCCATGACAGGTCTCACTGAGCCGGACAAAGCGATTGCTGCAGACTGCGCCAGGATGATTGAGGATGCAAAAAAACGCTGGTGTTGAGGAGTGATTGGCTTTGAAGATACATCGAAGCGCGGACTATGAAGCGATGAGCCGCCAGGCGGCCCTGCTGGTGGCCGGTCAGATTTCTGCCAGGCCGGATCTTGTATTAGGTCTTGCCACAGGCTCCTCGCCTGTAGGGATGTACAGGCAGCTTACAGAATGGTACCGGGATGGTATATTGGATTTCTCCCATGTACACAGCGTCAATCTGGACGAATATGTAGGCCTTTCGCCTGATCACCCCCAGAGCTATCGCCGTTTCATGCAGGACAACCTCTTCAACCACATTAATATCCCCGTCGAAAATACGAATATTCCAAACGGCATGGCAGAGGATCTCCAGGCGGAATGCGATCGCTACGACAAGGTAATTTCCGGCTTCGGCCGCATTGATCTGCAGATCCTGGGGATTGGCCTGGACGGGCATATCGGGTTTAACGAGCCGGCAGGCGCACTGTCAGCCGGCACCCATGTAGTGGATCTGACGGAGAGCACCATCGAGGCAAATTCCCGCTTTTTTGAAGAAGCGTCTCAGGTGCCCCGCAGAGCCCTGACAATGGGCGTTGGACCAATTCTTCAGGCACGCCGGATTGTATTGCTCGCCAGCGGCAGGGATAAGGCGCAGATAATTGCCGACGCATTTCTGGGCCCTGTTACGCTGCAGGTTCCTGCCTCTTTGCTGCAGCTGCATCCCCATGTGGATTTGTTTGGCGATGAGGCTGCGCTGGCCCTGTTGTAAGACCTGAGATGAGTTCTGCCGGTGAGTGTGACGCGAACGCGTGTACGGCAGCGCATGATTTTACACTATCAGCAGGCGCCTCCCGGCAGGAAAACCGGGAGGCGTCCGCATGCCCGATGATAGCAACAGAAGAGATCGGGCCAATCCGAAGAACGCCTGTCGTAGTGCGTTTTGTCCTCTGTATGGGGGTGCCCTTTGCCCCGCAGGAATCTTGCGCCATCACAGCATGCCGGGGTTCTTCACGCGAAAACGAACAAATTCCCCCGCAATTTTGATGGGAATCCGGGAAATGACAATCATTTTCTGGAGAGAGGCCTATGTCCTGCCACCGAGAAAAATCTCCGTATGGGGCCACTGGCAGCCATGCCGGAGAAAAAGGAGATGATGAGTCCGTGAAAAAGCACATCCTGTGCCTGGGTGACTCCAATACACACGGCTATTGTGCGGATCCGTCCGAAAGCGCGGACGGCGGAAATCGCTTTAATGAGGAGGAGCGATGGACATGTCTGCTCCAAAAGGCGCTGGGTTCTGACTATCTGGTGACAGAGGAGGGACTTTCCGGCCGCACGACTGTCTTTGCAGATCCACTTCATGAGAGTATGGACGCGCTCAGCTGCGCGTACGCTCTGCTAAAAAGTCACGAGGTAGTGGATCTGCTGATTATTATGCTGGGTACGAACGACACGAAAGAGCGTCTTGGCGCCAACGCAGCCTGTATCGCGCTCGGTATGGAACGGCTGGTACGCAAATGCCAGAGCGTAGACTGCTGGGGTACGCACGAACCCAATATCCTAATCATCGCTCCGCCTCCGATTGACCCCAGAATGTACGATAACGAATGTGGCGACGCGATGGGGGCAGGCTGCCCGGAGAAGTCAGAAAAGCTGGCCTACTATTATGAGAAGACAGCCAGGCTGACAGGTGCCCACTTCATAGACGCACGCGGTTGCGAGTTTAACCATGTGGACTACATGCATCTCAGCCGCAAAGGCCACGCTCAGCTGGCGGAGCGGCTTGCCAGTCTGGTACCCACTCTGTTGCCATAAATATCCTGCTGGCGGTCTCGCCGGAACTACACAAAAAACCGACCGCCACGCTGAAAGAGCGTGGCGGCCAGAGACAGCGCCGAGAGGCGCTGTCTTTTTTATTCTTCCTCCGGTTCTTCCTCCGGTGGGGTAATATGTTTGCGGAATGCGCGTTCCAGGGGATAGGAGAGCACGAGAGCCAAAACCGCCGGCAGTACAAACAAAAGGATCATGCGCCACAGAACAGCCATTATCGTCGCAACAGTGAGCGCTGCCGCCAGAATCGTAGTCGGCAGATGCGCGACTGCCATGCGTGCGGCGGTAGAAAACAGCTGTTTCAGAGTAAAGGTAAACCGGCCAAGCAGCGGGAACAGCCAGCAGACAAACCCGATCAGCACAGCGGCAAGCACCAGGAAGTAACCATAGGCGAGGGTACCCATCCCTCCCTGCCCTGCCATCTGCCCATACCAGAAGTCCAGCAGTACAAGCAGAAATGCCGCCGGAATTAAAATAAGAGTGGCCAGCACGCCCTGCTTTAAATTTTTCCACAACGAGCGGAAGAAACGCCCAAATGTGCCACTTGCGTGTTCGCGGAAGACATAATACATCGTATGATAGAGTGCCGCCGTGGCAGGCCCGATTGTGACGACAGGCAGACAAAGCACAGCCCACAAAATGCTCAGACCAACGATATCCACCAGCGAGCTAAGGGCGCTAAAAAAACCGTTTTCCGGGTCGAAGATGCGAGCCACGCTGCCTTCTGCTCCTCTCTCACATATGCCAGGCGACCGGGTGCCGTCCGCAGGGCGTCACCCCATCCATACCAGGCATTTGAATATGATCCACTTTCACGCCCCGGCGGAGTGCAGGATTCGATAAGGGAAACGCAACCGAATTGTGCCCCTCAGTTCAGGTTTTGCAGTACACCATCCACATAGACAGCCCGCAAATTCAGATGTTCATCCAGAACCGTCAAATCGGCGGGGTGCCCTACAGCGATGACGCCCACATCCAGCCCCACTGCCATGGCGGGCGCGGTGGTCGCGGCATACACCGCGTCTTCAAGCGGCAGTCCAAACCGAACGACATTGCGTAACGCGTCCAGTACAGAGATGGAAGAACCGGCCAGAGTATCCGTACCCAGCAGAGTAGCTTTGTGGTTTTTCACCTCAATTTGCTGACCGCCAAGATCATACTGCCCGTCCGGCATACCGGCGCAGCGCAGGGAATCGGAAATCAGGTTAAGTCTGTCCCCATAAAGCTGATGCACCATACGAATGACTGCCGGGTGGATATGCAGCCCGTCGCAGATGAGCTCTACAGAAGCTCCCGCATCGAAAGCAGCCCCGATAATCGCGGGATTGCGGTGGTGAAGAGGATCCATGCCGTTAAATAGATGCGTTGCGTGGCTCGCCCCGGCGTCGAATGCAGCCATCGCCTGGTCGTACCCGGCGACAGAATGCCCGAGAGAGACCGTACACTGCCGTGACACTTCCCGGATAAAGGCCAGCGCACCCTCTTCCTCGCAGGCAACGGTAACCATACGCACCTGACCGCCACTGGCGTCATCCAGGCGGTGGAAGAGAGCGGTGTCCGGTTTGTGCAGATGTTCCGCCGCCTGTGCGCCCCGTTTGGCATAACACAGGAATGGACCCTCAAGATGCACACCAGCGCATTTGGCACCGCACTTGCGCTGATGATCCCGCACTACATGCATGGCATCCGTGAGCACATCTTCCGGCAGAGTCAAAGTCGTGGCCAGATATGAGGTAACACCGTGCCGGGCGTAGTAAACCTCCATGGCATCCAACCCCGCCGGCTTCCCATCGGAGAAATCCTCTCCTACGGCGCCGTGGGTATGGATATCAACCAGACCAGGGATAATATAGCAGCCGGAAACATCCTCGCCATCCAGTCTGTCCTCTGTGATATCCCCGACGGCGATAATACGATCGTCAAATTCGAGACTGGTCTCCCGAAAATGTTTCCCTAAAAAGACTTTCCCATGGGTAAGGCGCATACTGATCCGTCCTCTCTTTTACGCCAGTTCCGGGAGGGAGGCAGCGGCGACAGATTGCCCCACCCGGCGGAAACGCTCATCCGGGAGCGTGGGCAGAATCTCGCCCGCCAGTTCAGGGTACTCCTCCTCCAGTACCTGCTTTGCAGTTTCCAGAATGAGATCGCCGCCCTTGCCGGAATTGACCCGGCCCAGAAGCAGCACATAGCGACACGCGTAGAGATCATGGTAGAGAGCAAGGGTATGTCCCAGATAAACACCGATGGACCGATACACGGCGGCAGCCCGTGCGTCACCCTGCTCCATCAGGCCCTGCACGACTTTCAGTTTCTCCGCTGGAGACAGGGACTCCGCCAGTTCGATGCCCGCACGGGGTGCCAGTTTAATCACCGCGTCCTGGGAGAAGTACTTCACCCCGCAGCCGATATCTCCCGACCATTCGTCCACCATAGCCTGGGGATTGGCATCCACTGGAACGAATGCAAGCTCGTTGAGCCAGCCGGTGATATTCCCGTCAGAATCCACATAGCCAACCGCCTCGCTGGTGCCCATGGCAATGCCCAGCATATTGTTCTCTTTCAAACTCATGGCGCCGGCCAGAGCGGACACATCACCATCGTTAATCACGCTGAGCGGCACAGGGCCAAAGGTATCGTGGACAGCGCGAATATAGATATCTTTCACCTTGGCATCAAACAGATCTTTCGGTACCTCCAGGAACAGAGAGGCTTTCATTGTGCGGTTATTTACATATATGCCCGCGGAGGAAACGCCTACGGCGTCCACCCGCGGCAGATGTTCAGCGGCGGATTTCAGCGCAGCAACAATGCCATCGTAGTGATACTGGGGATCCGCGGTGATTTTAGGATACCACACGACCTCTTCAGAGTAGACGGTCTCCCCGTCGATCACAGCGGAGACTTTGCGGTCGGAGCCGCCGGCATCAAATCCAATGCGGCATCCCTCCAGGTGTCTGCCAATGGATCGCGAGATAGAGTACTCCTCCGGAACATGATCCGACTGTACCACTTCGAAAGGATGCTCGAACACATCTGACATAAAGTGGAAGTCGAAATCGCGGGAGCCACCGTCACGATAGGCATCGCTGAGAGACCGGAAGACATCCTCATCTCCCGCTACAATCACCTTATAGCCGCCTTTCATCCAGAGAAGAGTCTTTACCAGCCTGTCGATGTAGTAACGATCCGCATCCCGGAATTCCGGGGTGCCATGAATGAAAGTTCTGCACACCGCCACCTGATCCTGGTCGCGCTCAATCGCCACCGCTACCGGTTTGTGGGCATCCGCCAGGAATGCACGGTTAAACAATGCGAGGGGGCAGAAGTCCGGATCCAATTCCGGAACATGGGAGACGGAAATTTGCAGATTCATCAGTTTCATAAAATTTGACTCCTTTAGACATGAAATTGGGATACCATAACATCACATGATATTTTAGCATACCTCGATGTCATTGACATATTCACTTATCCCGTGCACCTGAACTCCCAGAATTCTGTAACCGGGAAACCCGGCTCCGCGATTGATTTGCCAGTCTCAGGCTCTCTACCTGTGCGCTCACGCACCGGAGCTTAACGCAATCATCACGCTGAGGCACCGCGAGCGCAAACCAGCCGCCGGTGGGCAGAATGACCCTCGCACTCACGGCAGGCTTTCTCATACTCATCTTCAGCGCTGGAGATGGTCACGGCATCCGTCCCGCCTGAAGCTGTCACAGCAACACTTTCACCGCTTCAAATGTATCACAGAATGGCTCAGAAGTCAATCAGCTTAGGCAATACTCAGCCCGTTTACCGGACAGTGCTTTCGGCTGCTCCACACTCAGGCCCTCCATCAGCCAGCGGTACTGCTGAGG
>CAYRAG010000024.1:0-25658 GCA_964422185.1 uncultured Oscillospiraceae bacterium | reverse complement strand
TCGGAAGTGGAAGCGCTGGCAGAGCAACTCGGCGGGTGATCCAGAGCTGAAAGCTCTGTGTCTGTACAGTCCGGAATTTTCATTGTGAGCGGTGTCGGGGTACGAGATGAGGAGGTTTCGAGTATGTGCAATCTGGCGGACGGCATTGAAGAAAGAGGCTATCAGAAAGGCTATCAGGAAGGCTATCAGGAAGGCCATCAGATAGGCGTATCAGAAATGAGGATTGAATGTGCGAAAAAGCTCCTCATGGGGGATTATTCCGTGGAAGCTGTAGCCGAAATCGTGGAACTTCCGGTTTCCGAAGTCGAAGCGCTGAAAGAGTGATGTTTCAGACGGAAAAGCGGCTCTAGAGCGGAATGTGGCGCGGATTTTCTTCCGGCGTGGAAGCGCGGTCTCCGGAGTGGTGTGGAAAGGAAGCGCCTGCACGGGGGCAGAGCGTGTGAGTTGTGCATGGCGCGGCTGCCAGATGAGCGGCTTCGGGGGATTGCCAATCCGCAAATCCCCGGATCCGCGGGCAGTGAATATTCCCCGGAATGCGGGAGGGACAGGAAAGGACGGCCGAAACCGGTTGTTCTTTCCTGTTTGAGTTTCCGCTCTGCGGATCCCGCGCTCATGCGGCGCTTCCCCGCGTCCGGGGTGCCGGACAGCCGGCGCGTTGCGGAAATTCTTTCGCCCGGGCTGTACCCGGCGGCCGGGCAGGTGGAGCAGTCTGTTGGTCAGGAGGAGCAGGATGAAATACACGAAACTGGGAAAGTCTGATTTGAATATTTCCCGCATCTGTATGGGATGTATGGGATTTGGAGACGCCGCTACCGGACAGCACAGCTGGACGGTGGACGAGGCCCAGACCAGGGAGATCATCCGGCATGGACTGGATCTGGGCATTAACTTCTTTGATACCGCCCCTGTCTACCAGAATGGCACAAGCGAGCAATATGTGGGCAGGGCGCTTCGGGACTTCGCGAAGCGGGACGACTATGTGGTGGCCACAAAGTTCACGCCCCGCACGCAGGAGGAGATCGACACGGGCGTCAGCGGACAGCGGCATGTCGAAAACTGCCTCAACGGGAGTCTCAGAAACCTCGGTCTGGACTATGTGGATCTCTACATCTGCCATATGTGGGACTACCATACGCCCATGGAGGAGATCATGGAGGGGCTGCACCAGGCGGTGAAATCCGGAAAAGCCAGGTATATCGGGATCTCCAACTGTTTCGCGTGGCAGCTGGCCAGGGCGAATTTCTACGCACGGGAGCACGGTCTGACGGAGTTCATCTCCGTGCAGGGGCACTACAATCTGATCGCCCGGGAGGAGGAGCGGGAGATGGCTCCGTTCTGCGCGGATCAGGGCATTGCCATGACGCCGTACAGTGCGCTCGCCGGCGGACGGCTCTCCCGGCGTCCCGGTGAGACCTCAAACCGCCTGCAGAAAGACTCATACGCGAAATTCAAATACGACGCGACCGCGGAGGCGGACGGAAAGATCATCGCCCGGGTGGCGGAGGTCGCGGACAGGCGCGGCGTGTCCATGACGGAGGTCTCTCTGGCGTGGCTGCTGACCAGGGTGACCGCGCCGATTGTGGGCGCCACACGGGTCTCCCATGCGGACGGCGCCGCCAGAGCGGTGGATCTGGAACTGACCGCGGAGGAGATCGAGTATCTGGAGGAACTGTATGTTCCTCACGCGCTGGTGGGGGTGATGGCGCAGAACGGGAAGCAGAAAGCGGGCAATGTGGTCTGACCGGCGTCCGTCCTGAATGCCGGGGCGCTTTTGTTCGGATAGACGGATCACCTCAACGCGCCGTTTCAGACGGCTTTTGTCCCGTGGAACCGTGCGGATCTCCGGCGGCGCGGCCGCGGCAGGGAACGATCGTTCCCGGCAACCCACCTTTGCCGTGTTTCGGGGCGGGTGCCGCAGTGAACGCACGGGCTTAAGTCCGTGCCGGAAAACCGTACACTTCAGGACGCATCCGCATCCGGAGAGAGCGGGCGCCGCGGCCCGGACGGCGGCGGTGCGGTCAACCGCCGGGCGATCCGGGCGTCTGCCGGGGCATCGCGCCGCACCGGACGGAGGGGAGGATCAGTTCGCGTGAAATTTCACTTGTGAAAAAGGAGCCCTGGGTCGCGCTGCGTCTCAGGGCTTCAGCTGCTGTCCGCCTGCCGCAGACCTCCGCAGGAGCAGTCCCCCTGGCGGCCTGCGGCGCAGCGACTCCCGAAAAACCCGGCCCGGGTGCCTGCCGGGATCCCGGACGCGGTCTGATCACAGGAGAAAATCCGGGGCGGGACGCCGTGAGCTCTGACGCGCCCGGGAAATCCGGCTTCCCTGTCGTTTTTTCCGGGATAAGGACTGATTTCACGGCTTTGCGCGGCGAAACCGCGCCCGGACGGGACGGCGGCGCCGGGGCCGCGTGAAAAAATGGGGTTTCTTTTTCGCCGGGTTATGTATATAATACAGGGTCGGGTGTATATTCAGAAGTTTCGGGGAGCGGCGCGGGCCGCGAACCCGATGGGAGGGGTTCAGGGAGATGACCAGAACCGCGGCGCGGGAGATTGCCGTGCATCTGATTTTTGAGATGGGGTTCGGAAACAGAACGGCGCAGACGGTTCTGGAGGACACGCTGAATCCGGAGGTGTTCCAGTCGCTCGCGGAGGAGGCGCCGCTGTACGCCGAGTTTCCGGACGAGACGCAGCTGGCGTACATCAGACAGGTGGTCACCGGCGTGGAGGAGCACCGGCAGGAGCTGGATGAGTCCATCGAGAAGTACGCCATCGGCTGGCGGCTGTCCAGGATCCCCCGGATGGCGGTGGCCGCCATGCGCTGCGCCATGTATGAGATGAAGTACATGCCGGATGTGCCGGTGGCCGCGGCGATTGACGCGGAGGTGGATCTGCTCCGGCGCTATGTGGATCCGGATGTGGTCTCGTTCGTCAACGGCATTCTGGGCTCGTACGCACGCTCGGATCTGCCCGGCGGCGAAGAGGCGGACACGGGGGAGACAGCGGAATGACGCGCCGGGTGATTGGCTTTGACACCAGCAACTACACCACCTCCGTTGCGGTCTTTGACGGATCGGACGGGCGGAACGAGGGAAAGCTGCTGGAGGTGAAGCCCGGAGATCTGGGCCTGAGACAGAGCGAGGCGCTTTTTGACCATGTGAGACGGCTGCCGGATCTGGTGCGCCGTCTGCGGGATGAGGGCGTGCTGAACGGCATTGAGGCGGTGGGCGCCAGCACCCGGCCCCGGGAGGTGGAGGGCTCGTATATGCCCTGCTTCCTGGCCGGGGCGTCGCAGGCGCAGGTGCTCGCCTCGGTGCTGGATGTGCCGTTCTACCCCTGCTCCCACCAGCAGGGGCATCTGGCGGCGGCGGCCTGGTCTGCGCAGAGGCTGGATCTGCTGGACGGGCCGTTTCTGGCGTGGCATCTGTCCGGAGGGACGACGGAGCTGCTCTATGCGCAGCCGGAGGGCGTCAGCGTGCGGGCCGGGGCGATAGGCGGAACCAGCGATATCTCGGCGGGTCAGCTTATTGACCGTGCGGGGCAGAGGCTGGGGCTGCCGTTTCCGGCGGGGAAGGCGCTGGACGCGCTGAGCCGGGAGTCCGGCCCGGTGCGGCCCTTTCCCGTGAAGCTGAACGGTCTGACTTTTTCCCTGTCCGGCATGGAGAATAAAATGAACGAGATGGCGAACCGGGGTGCGCCGGCCGCGGAGACGGCCCGGTTCGTGCTGGAGACCATCGCGGATGTGGTGCGCCGCGCCACCCTGGAGGCGCGGAGACGCTGGCCGGGGCTGCCGGTGCTGTGCTCGGGCGGCGTGGCCTCGAACAGCCTGCTGCGCCGGGTGCTGACGGAGCAGTGCGGCGCGGTGTTCGCCGGGCCGGAGTACTCCGCGGACAACGCCATGGGCGTGGCGGTGCTGGCGTGGCGGCAGAAGGAGGCGGGAACGCGTGGAGCCTGAGTGGAATGTCCTCACGGTCAGTGAGCTCAACCAGTATATCAAGAAGATGATGGATCAGGACGGGACGCTGCGCTCGGTGCTGGTGGAGGGCGAGATCTCAAACTACCGGCTGTATCCGTCCGGACACCATTACTTTACCCTCAAGGACGCGGACGGTGTGCTCCACTGCGTCATGTTCCGCCGGGAGGCGGCCGGGCTGACTTTCAAACCGGCCAGCGGCATGCAGGTGGTGGCGGCGGGCCGCGTGTCCGTCTACCCGAAGAACGGGGAGTACCAGCTGTTTTGCAGTTACCTTTTCTCCCGGGGCGCGGGGGATCTCCACCTGGCGTTTGAACAGCTCAAGGAGAAGCTGCGCCGGGAGGGGCTGTTTGACGAGCGGCATAAGAAACCCATCCCCCGGTTCCCGGGCCGGATTGCCCTGATCACCTCCGCCAGCGGCAAGGTGGTCAGCGACATGACCCGGATTCTGGGCGCCCGCTGGCCGCTGGCCCGGGTGGTGGTGCTGCCGGTGCTTGTCCAGGGGGACGAGGCGCCGGGAGACATCTGCCGGGCGCTTGACTACGCCAACCGGGTTCACATCGCGGATCTGATTATTGTGGGGCGGGGCGGCGGCTCCGCGGAGGATCTCTGGGCGTTTAACGACGAGGGGATGGCCCGGGCAATCTACCGGTCGGAGATCCCCGTGATCTCGGCGGTGGGCCATGAGCCGGATGTGACCATCGCGGACTATGTGGCGGATTACTCCGCCGCGACGCCCTCCAACGCGGCGGAGCGTGCGGTGCCGGATCAAAACGAGATCCGCGCCATCCTGGCCCAGCTGGGCCACCGGATGGGGAAGGCGCTGCGCGGGAAAGCGGACAGTGAGCGCAGGCGGCTGGATCGCCTGTGCCGCAGCCGGGTGATGACCCGGCCGGACACGATGTTCCAGCAGCGGAGGATGACTCTGGATTACATGGCTCAGCGGCTCTCGCACGCGCTGGAGCGGAACCTGAGCCGGGAGAAGAGCCGGTACGGGAGGCTGTCCGCGAAGCTGGACGCGCTGAGCCCCTACAAGGTGCTCGGGCGCGGATATGCCATCCCCCTGCGGCCGGACGGCGGCGTGATCGGCTCGGCGGCGGATTTGAGCCGGGGAGACCGGCTGACCCTGAAACTGAAAGACGGCAGCGCGGACTGCCTGGTAGAGGAGAGCAGGTGCGAACATGGCGGAAGAGAAACAACTGACCTTTGAGCAGGCGATGTCCAGACTGGAGAAGATTGTGGAGCGTCTGGAGGCGGGGGAGATCTCCCTGGAGGAGTCCATGAAGCTCTTCGGGGAGGGAACCGCCCTGATGAAGCAGTGTACGGAGCTTCTGGACAAGGCGGAGCAGCAGGTGACCAGGCTGGTCTCCCAGGAGACCGGGGCGGAAGTCCCGTTTACGCCGGAGGGGGACTGAGACGGTGGCGGAGTCGGCCTTTGACACACGCTGCCGGATCTACCGGAGGCTGATCGAGGATCAGCTGCGCTCTTTCTTCACCGGGACGACGGCCTGGTCGGACTTGTACGAGGCGATGCGCTACAGCCTGCTGGCGGGCGGAAAGCGCCTGCGCCCCATGCTCACCCTGGAGTTTGCCCGGATCTCCGGGCTGGGGGAGGCGTGGCAGGCGGCGCTGCTGCCCGCGTGCGCCGTGGAGCTGCTCCACACCTACTCCCTCATCCATGACGATCTGCCCTGCATGGACGACGACGATCTGCGCCGGGGAAGGCCGTCCAACCACAAGGTGTACGGGGAGACCATGGCGGTGCTGGCGGGAGACGCCCTGCAGAGCGCCGCGTTCGAGGCGATTTTCCGGGCGCCGCTGCCGGCGCGGTGCACCGCGGCGTGCGCGTGGCTCCTGGCGCACGCGGCGGGGCCGGACGGCATGGCCGCCGGCCAGGTGCTGGATACGCTGCACCACCCGCGCTCGGAGGAGGAACTGCTCCGGGTGCACGCCCTGAAGACCGGCGCGCTGATCTCGGCGGCCTGCCTGATGGGCTGCGAGTGCGGCAACGCCGGGGAGGAGATGCGTGCGGCCGCCGCGTCCTACGCGGAGAACCTGGGTCTGGCGTTCCAGATCCGGGACGATCTCCTGGATGTGACGGGCAGCGAGGCGGATCTCGGCAAGCCGGTGGGCTCGGATCGGGACAGCGGCAAGGTGACCTTTGTGGATCTGTACGGCGTGGAGGGCTGCGAGCGCCTGGTGCTGGACTATACCGGGAAAGCCAGGCAGAGCCTGGAGGCGGTCTCCTGGGACGCCCCCGCGGACTTCCTGCTCACCCTGGCAGACCGGATGGCGAAGCGGAAACACTAGGCCGCGGGAGTTGAGAGAGACCTGAGATGGGAAAAACCGCCAGCCGGGGCGGCGGGAAGCGAGGATGCCATGGACACGGTGGATCGCCGGGAGGAACAACTCAATATTGCCGATCTCACCGACGCCCAGGCGGAGGATCTCTGCCGGGAGCTGCGGGAGGAGATCATCCGCACGGTGGCGAAGACCGGAGGGCACCTGGCGTCCAACCTGGGGCTGGTGGAGTTCACGGTGGCGCTGCACCGGGTCTTTGACACCGGCCGGGATCGGCTGGTGTTTGATGTGGGCCATCAGTGCTATGCCCACAAGATGCTCACCGGGCGCCGGGGGCTCATGGGCACCCTGCGCTCGTTCGGGGGGATCTCCGGCTACCCGAAGCCCGCCGAGAGCGTGCATGACGCGTTTATCGCCGGACACGCGTCCAACTCCGTGTCCGTGGCGGTGGGCATGGCCCGGGCCAGAACCCTGCTGCACGAGGACTACTCCGTGATCGCCCTCATCGGGGACGGCGCGCTCACCGGCGGGCTGGCCTACGAGGGGCTGTCCGACGCGGGGCAGAGCGATGAGAAACTGCTGGTGGTGCTCAACGACAACGGCATGTCCATCACGAAGAATGTGGGGGGCATCGCTCAGCATCTGGCGGGGCAGCGGCTTAAGCCGCAGTACCTCACGCTGAAGAAGTACTACCGGAAGCTGACCTCTCTCACGGCGCCCGGGCGGTGGCTGTACCGTCTGACCCACCGCATTAAAAAGGGAATCAAGAGCGTGCTGCTGCCGTGCAGTATCTTTGAGGATATCGGCTTCACCTATCTCGGGCCGGTGGACGGCCACGATGTGAAGGGCCTGACCCGGGTGCTGCGCTACGCGAAGGATCTCCCCGGGCCGGTGCTGCTGCACATCAAGACCGTGAAAGGCCGGGGCTACGGGCCGGCGGAGACGGATCCGGACGAGTACCACGGCGTGTCTCAGTACGATGTCGCCACCGGGGCGCAGCTGCACCCGGCGAAGTGGAATTTCTCCCTGAATTTCGGGCAGACGATGTGCGATCTGGCGCAGCACAACCCCAAGCTGTGCGCGGTGACGGCCGCCATGATGCCGGGCACCGGACTGGATGAGTTTGCCCGGCGGTACCCGGAGCGGTGTTTTGATGTGGGGATCGCGGAGGGCCACGCCGTGGCCATGTGCGCCGGCATGGCAAAGCAGGGCCTGACGCCGGTGTTCGCGGTGTACTCCACTTTCCTGCAGCGGGGCTATGACATGCTCATCCACGATGTGGCCATCCAGGGCCTGCATGTGGTCTTCGCCGTGGATCGGGCCGGCCTGGTGGGAGAGGACGGGGAGACCCATCACGGCGTGTTTGATGTCTCCTACCTCAGCGATGTGCCCGGCGTGACCATTCTGGCGCCCTCCAGCTTCGCGGAGCAGGCGAGAATGCTGCGCCAGGCGGTGGAGGAGTACCACGGCCCGGTGGCGGTTCGCTACCCCAGAGGCGGCGAGGGCGCGTACCGGGAGGACTCCGGGCCGGATCGCGCCGTGCTGCTGCGCACCGGCGGGGATATCACCCTGGCCGGCTACGGCACCATGATCAACCGCCTGCTGGAGCTGGCGGACAGACTGGCCGGGGACGGGATTGAGGCGGAGATCGTGAAGTTCAACGACCTCACGCACCTGGACTGGGATCTGATCGCGGCCTCCGTGAGAAAGACCGGGCGGCTGCTCACGGCGGAGGACTGCGTGGCCAACGGCAGCGTGGGCCAGAAGCTGGCCGCGGGCCTGGAGGAGCGCGGCATCCCGGCGAAAACGGCGCTGTGCAGCCTGGGTATGCGCTTTCTTCCCCAGGGCTCGGTGGATCAGCTCATGGCGTTCGCCGGCCTGGACAGCGCGGGGCTGTACCGGCGGGCAAAGGAGATTTGCACAGATGGCGAAAAAGCGTCTGGATGTGCTCCTGATGGAGCGGGGGCTGGCGGAGAGCCGCCAGAAGGCCCAGGGCTCGATCATGAGCGGCCAGGTGTATGTGGACGGCCGGCGGGTGGATAAGTCCGGCGCCCAGGTGGACGAGAGTGCGCAGCTGGAGATCCGGGGCGGCCTGCCGTATGTGAGCCGGGGCGGTCTGAAACTGGAGAAGGCGCTGAAGGTGTTCGGGCCGGATCTGCGGGGGAAGACCGCCGCGGATGTGGGCGCGTCCACCGGCGGCTTTACCGACTGCATGCTCCAGCACGGCGCCGCGAAAGTCTACGCCGTGGATGTGGGCTACGGCCAGCTGGCCTGGTCACTGCGGGAGGATCCCCGGGTGGTGTGCCTGGAGCGGGTGAACGCCCGGTATCTCTCGAAAAACGAGATTCCGGAACCGCTGGACTTCGGCACGGTGGATGTGTCGTTTATCTCCCTGGGGCTTATCCTGCCGCCGCTCCGGCCGCTGCTCAAACCGGACGGCGAGCTGGTGTGCCTGGTGAAGCCCCAGTTCGAGGCCGGCCGGGAGAAAGTGGGGAAAAAGGGCGTCGTGCGGGATCCGGAGACCCATGCGCAGGTGCTGCGGCGCTTTCTGGGCCAGGCGGCGGATTCGGGGTTTACGGTACGGGGACTGGATTTTTCCCCCATCCGGGGGCCGGAGGGGAACATTGAATACCTGGGCTACCTCTCCGCGGCGGCGGATGCGCCGGCGTGGGCGGGCAGTCCGGAGGAACTGGTGGGGCGCTCCCACCGGGCGCTGGAAGGCGGTTAGATCGTGAAAATTATCCTGAGCCCCAATCCGTTCCGGGATCGGGGGCTGAAAGCCGCGCAGAGCGCGGACGCCATCCTGCGGAAGGCGGGGGTGGAGACCCGGATCTGCCTGCCGTTTGATCTGGACGGCAGCAGCCGGGTGGAGCTGCCGGACACCCTGCAGTACACGGATCTGAACCGGGAGCTGCCGGACGCGGACATGCTGCTGTGTTTCGGCGGGGACGGCACGATCCTCCACGCGGCGAAGACCGCCAACGCCTACCAGGTGCCCATTCTGGGGATCAACATGGGCAGCGTGGGCTTCATGGCCGAGCTGGAGCACGGCGAGATGTCCATGCTCTCCCGGGTGGCCGGCGGGAACTACACCGTGGAGGAGCGCATGATGCTGGATGTCCGGGTGTTCCGCGGCGGGAAGAAGCTGTATGAGGATCTGGCGCTCAACGACGCGGTGATCACCAAGGGCGCCATCGCCCGGAACATCGAGCTGAGCGTGTTCGGGGACGGCGTGCTCATCAGCGACTTCTCCGGGGACGGAATCATCATCAGCACACCCACCGGATCCACCGCCTATTCCATGTCCGCGGGCGGGCCCATTGTGGAGCCGACGGCGCGGAATATCATTCTCACCCCCATCTGCGCCCACTCCCTGTCCGCCAAGAGCATGGTGCTGGACGCCAGCCGGGTGGTCTCCGCCAGGATGGCCTATATGACCCGGAAGATGGCGTTTCTGTCCGCGGACGGCGGCAAGTCCCTGAAGCTCAGCGGCGGCGATGTGGTGGAGGTGCGGCAGGCGCAGCAGGTGACCCGCCTGGTGCGGGTGACGGGCCGCACCTTCTATGAGATACTCAACCACAAGCTGGGAGGTCGATCCTGATGTCAAAGGCCTCAAGACAGGCGGAGATCCTGCGCATCATCCGGGAGCAGCCGGTGAGCACCCAGGATCAGCTGCTCCGCCTCCTGCGCGGGCGCGGGATCACCGTCACCCAGGCCACCGCCTCCCGGGACATCCGGGAGCTGGGGCTGGGGAAACGGCAGGAGCCGGACGGGAGCTATGTCTACGCCGTGGCGGACAGCCCGGAGCCGGAGCGGGAGATTCCGGCGGAGGAGAGCACCCCGGACAGCCGGCTGCGCAGCATCTTCCGGCAGGGCGTCGTGTCCGTGGACTACGCGCAGAATCTCATCGTGGTGCGGACCATGCCCGGCCTGGCCTCCGCCGCGTGTTCGGCCATGGACAGCATGGGCATTGAGACCATGGTGGGCTCCCTGGCCGGGGATGACACGGGCATTCTGATCATGCGCACCGCCGGGGACGCGGAGCGGCTGTGCGGGAAGATTCACGCCATGATGTTCTGAAAGGAGGCGGGGGACATGCTGTCCCTGCTTCACATCGAGAATATCGCGCTCATCGAGTCGGCGGACATCCAGTTTGACGCCGGATTCAATGTGCTCACCGGGGAGACCGGCGCGGGCAAGACCATTGTGGTGGACTCCATCGGGGCGGTGATCGGCGAGCGCACCTCCCGGGATCTGATCCGCACCGGCGCAAGTTCCGCCGCGGTGTGCGCCGTGTTCACCGATGTGCCGGAGCTGGACTGGTTTCAGGACAACGGCGCGGCCCGGGAGGAGGACGGCAGCGTCACGCTGCAGCGGGAGCTGCACCCGGACGGGAAGAATCTCTGCCGGGTCAACGGCAGGCCGGTCACGGTGTCCCAGCTGCGGGATCTGGGCCGCCAGATGCTCAATATCCACGGGCAGCACGAGGGCCAGCAGCTGCTGGACGAGAACTGCCACATTGACTATCTGGACAGTTTCGGCGCACTGGAGGAGCCCCTGTCCGCGTTCCGCGAGGCGTACCGCCGCGTCGCCGGGATCCGGCGGCAGATGGAGTCGCTGCGGATGGACGAGGCGGAGAAGCAGCGCCGGATGGATACCCTGACCTACCAGATCCGGGAGCTGGAGCGTGCGGATCTGAAAGCGGGCGAGGAGGATGCCCTCCAGGAGCGCCGCACGCTGCTGCGCAATGCGGGAAAGCTTTCAGACGCCGTGGAGCAGGCCTGGTACGCCCTGTCCGGCGGGGAGAACAGCGACGGTGCGCTGGCGCTGCTCGGCGAGGCGGAGGGCGCCCTGCGCTCGGTGTCCCATGTCAGCGGCACGCTGGCCGATCTGGCATCCCGGGCCGCGGAGACCCGGAGCGCCGCGGAGGATCTCTCCGAGCTGGTGCGTGACATGCGGGATCAGTTTGACTTCTCCCCCGGGGAACTGGACGAGGTGGAGAGCCGGCTGGATGTGCTCTACCGCCTGAAGAAGAAATACGGAAACAGCGAAGAGGAGATGCTGGACTTTCTGGAGCGCTGCCGGCGGGAGCTGGCGGAGATCCAGGACTCGGACGACACGCTGCTCAGGCTGGAACAGCAGTTCCGGCAGGCGCTGGAGGAGGCCCGCGCCCTGGGCGCCGCGCTGTCCGGCGCGAGGCGTGAGGCGGCGGAGCGGCTGCGCGGCCGGATTCAGACGGAGCTGGAGCAGCTGGATATGCCGAAAGTGCGCTTCGCCGTGGAGTTTTCCCCGAAGCAGGGGGATCTGGGCATGGACGAGACGGGCATGGATCAGGTGCAGTTTCTCATGTCCGCCAATGTGGGCGAGAGCCTCAGGCCCATCCAGAAAGTGGCCTCCGGCGGCGAGCTGGCCCGGATTATGCTGGCCATGAAGAATGTGCTGGCGGAGAACGACAACATCTCCACCATGGTCTTTGACGAGGTGGATACCGGCGTGTCCGGCAGAGCCGCCCAGAAGGTGGCGCAGAAGATGGCCAGCGTGGCCCGCCACAAGCAGGTGCTGTGCGTCACCCACCTGCCGCAGATCGCGGCCATGGCGGACTGCCACCTCTCCGTGGAGAAAGGGGAGAGCGGCGGCAGAACCTACACCCATGTGAAACGGCTGGATGAGGACGGGCGGAAGCAGGAGCTGGCACGCCTGACCGGCGGGGATCACATCACCGAGACGACGCTGCGGGCCGCCCAGGAGCAGCTGGACGCGGCCAGGGCGTACAAGAGCGGAGGAACAGCATGAAAAAGATGAGACTGGGCCGGACGGATCTGTGGGTCACCCGCATGGGCTTCGGTGCGCTTCCGGTGCAGCGCCGAACCAAAGAGGACGGCGCGAGACTGATCCGCATGGCCTTTGAGGGCGGCGTCAATTTCTTCGATACCGCCAACGCGTATACGGACAGCGAGGAGAAGATCGGCATGGCCCTCTCGGATGTGCGTGATCAGGTGATCCTCGCCACGAAGACCATGGGCCGGGATCGCCCGACGGTGGAAAGGCACATCCAGATGAGCCTGGATCGCATGAAGACGGACTATATTGATCTGCTCCAGTTCCACAACCCGCCGGAGATGCCGACCCCGGACGACCCGGACGGGGCGTACGCCGCTGCCCTGGAGGCAAAGAAGAAAGGGTATGTGCGGCATATCGGGATCACCAACCACCGGCTGCATGTGGCGAAAGCCGCCGTCGAGTCCGGTCTGTTCGAGACGCTCCAGTTCCCGTTCAGCTACCTGTCCGGGGAGCAGGAGATGGAGCTGGTGCGTCAGTGCAAAGAGGCGGATGTGGGCTTTATCGCCATGAAAGGCCTGGCCGGCGGTCTTCTCACCAATGTCCGGCTGTGCCGGGCGTTCATGAACCAGTTTGACAATGTGCTGCCCATCTGGGGGATCCAGTTTGAGGATCAGCTTCAGCAGTGGCTGAAAGTGGAGGAAGAGGAGCCGCAGATGGATGCGCAGCTGGAGGCGGAGATGGAGGCGGATCGCGCCCAGCTCACCGGGTCGTTCTGCCGCGGCTGCGGCTACTGCATGCCGTGTCCTGAGGGCATTGAGCTGTTCACCATGGCGCGTCTGGACATGATGCTCACCCGGCTGCCGTACCAGCAGTACCTGACGGACGAGTTCCACGAGAAAGCCATGAAGATGAAAAACTGCCGCCACTGCGGCCTGTGCAGCTCCCGCTGCCCTTACGGCCTGGACACGCCCGCCCGGGTGGAGTTCAACCTGAGCAACTACGAGAAGTTCTACGCCGAGCACCTCAGCGAGGTGCCGCGCCCGGGAAAAAGGGATTGACAAGCCGCGCTCCGCGTTATAAAATCGAGCCCGGAAACGCGGGGAAGAGCACAGGGAGTCCGCCTGAGAAGAGTGCTCCCGGCCGGTACGGGGGAGACGCGGCGCACGGAACGCCGGTGACACGGCAGGCAGGCTGCGACGGGCGGCCGCCCGTTCCGGCGGGGCGTCTGACCGACCCGCTGCGGCCGAACCCGCGAGGGTCGGCGAATCAGAGGCGGTACCGCGACTTTCGCCCTCTGTCCCTCCATTGGGGATAGAGGGCGTTTTTCCTGTTGGAGGCGCATGGACGAAAGATGAGCGGACAGAGAAAGGGGATCCTGTGTGTCTTCCTGGCGGCGGTGCTGTACAGCATCGGGGGATTGTGCATCAAGGTGATCCCCTGGAACGGGATGTCCATCAACGGCGGCCGGACGGCCATCGCCCTGGTGGTCATCGGGGGATATCTCCTGTGGCGGCGGCACAGACCCCGGCTCAACCGCTGGATCCTGCTGGGCGCCGTGTGCGTGAGCGGCACCAATATCCTGTACGCGCTGGCCAACAAGCTGACCACCGCCGCGAACACCATTGTGCTCCAGTTCACCGCCCCCATCTTCGTGCTGATCTTCTCGGTGATCTTCTTCCGGAAAAAGCCGAAGCGGCTGGACATCGCCACCTGCGCGGTGGTGTTCGGCGGGGTGCTGTTCTTCTTCCTGGACAGCCTGGAGCTGGGCGGCGGCCTGGGCAATCTGCTGGCGCTGCTCTCCGGCGTCAGCTACGCCGGCGTCTTCCTGATGAACGACATGCCGGAGTCAGACGCCATCTCCTCGGTGTTCTTCGGGGATCTGCTGTCCATGGTCATCGGCCTGCCGTTCCTGGCCCGGGAGACCGTCTTTACTCCGGTGGCCATCGTGAGCCTGGTGGTGCTGGGCGTGTTCCAGGTGGGCGCGGCGTACATCCTGCTCACCGAGGGACTCAAGACCACGCCCCCCGTGACCGCCAGCCTGGTCTCCGGCATCGAGCCGGTGCTCAACCCCATCCTGGTGGCGGTGTTCTACCATGAGACCATCGGGCCGTTCGCCCTGGCGGGCGCCGTCATTGTGGTGGGCGGCGTGGTCATCTACAACGCGCTGATTGCCCGCGACCGGGCGAAGACGCAGCCGTGACGGAGAGACGCGGATGAGACGGTATCACAACAACAGAGAGGGAAGGAATCGGATATGAAGCTGTATGACGAGCTGGTAGCCCGGGGTCTGGTGGCCCAGGTGACCAGCGAACCCGAGGTCCGGGATCTGATCGACAACGGGAAGGCCGTGTTCTACATCGGCTTTGACTGCACCGCGGACAGCCTGACCGCCGGCCATTTCATGGCGCTGACGCTCATGAAGCGGCTGCAGCAGGCGGGCAACCGGCCCATCGCGCTCATCGGCGGCGGCACCACGATGATCGGCGACCCCTCCGGCCGCACGGACATGCGCAAGATGCTGACCCGGGAGGACATCGAGCACAACGCGGAGTGCTTCCGGCGTCAGATGGAGCGCTTCATCGACTTCTCAGACGGCAGGGCGCTGATGATCAACAACGCGGACTGGCTTCTGGATCTCAACTATGTGGATCTGCTCCGGGAGGTGGGCGCCTGCTTCTCCGTGAACAACATGCTGCGGGCCGAGTGCTACCGGCAGCGCATGGAGCGCGGACTGTCCTTCCTGGAGTTCAACTACATGATCATGCAGTCCTACGACTTCTACTATCTGTACCAGCATTACGGCTGCAACATGCAGCTGGGCGGCAACGACCAGTGGTCCAACATGCTCGGCGGCACGGAGCTCATCCGCCGCAAGCTGGGGAAAGACGCCCACGCCATGACCATCACACTGCTCACCGACTCCAACGGGAACAAGATGGGCAAGACCGCCGGCAACGCCGTGTGGCTGGACGCCGCCAAGACCAGTCCCTACGACTTCTACCAGTACTGGCGGAATGTGGAGGACGCGGATGTGATCAAGTGCCTGCGCATGCTGACTTTCCTGCCGCTGGAGCAGATTGAGGAGATGGAACACTGGCAGGACAGCGAGATCAACCGTGCCAAGGAGATCCTGGCATTTGAGCTGACCAGAATGGTTCACGGCCAGGAGGAGGCGGAGAAGGCGCAGAACGCGGCGAAGGCGCTGTTCGCGGGCGGCGGCGATCTGAGCGAGGTGCCGTCCACGGCGCTGGCGCAGTCGGATCTGACGGACGGCAAAATCGGCCTTCTGGATCTCATGCTCAAATGCGGCCTGGTTCCGTCCAAGAAAGAGGCCCGCCGTCTGGTGGAGCAGGGCGGCGTGGAAGTCAACGGCGCCAGGGTGAGCGACGCCTCCGTGACCTACACCGCTGCGGATCTCTCCGGCGACGGCCTGATGATCAAAAAAGGCAAGAAGGTATTCCACAAGGCGGTGCTCGCCTGAGCGGTAAGGCACGGACTCCCGCCCGGGGAAGACGGCGGGGATTTGTGCCATCTGGTTGACATAATTCTGCTATACTCCGGTTTTGCAAACCGGGAACCGCGACGGGAACATGTTGTCCCCCGGATGGCGACAGTGCACGGGAAGAGCCCGAGGCCTGAAATTTACCGGTCACACATCAAAGGACGGCAGCGGATGCTGCCGTCCTCTTTTCACGCGACGCACAGATGACATTCCTCTCCCGGTTGCCCCCGGGACAGCGGAAAGCCGGCGCGTGTCCCGGAAGAGCTCCCGGGGCGTGCGCCGGCTTGTAGTATATGGAAATGATGCGGATTAACCCTGTACGAGCATGCTCATGTCGTACAGGCCGGGGGAGCGGACATCCGCCAGGAACCTGGCGGCTTTCAGGGCGCCCTGGGCGAAGATCTCCCGGGACATGGCGGTGTGTTTGATCTCGATCACCTCGTCGCGGCCGGCGAAGATCACCTCGTGGACACCCACGATGGTGCCGCCGCGGACGGAGGAGATGCCGATCTCCTCTTTGTCCCTGGGGTGGCGCACGGACTGGCGGTCGTAGACATAGCGGGTGTCGTGCCCGCAGGCGGAGGCGGCCGCGTCGGCGATCATGAGGGCGGTGCCGGACGGGGCGTCCACTTTCTTATTGTGGTGCCGCTCGATGATCTCGATATCTGAGCTGTCGCCCAGCACAGCGGCGGCTTTTTTGACCAGTTCCAGCATGACATTGATGCCCACGGACATGTTGGCGGATCGAAAGACGGGGATCTCCCGGGCTGCGGCGCCGATCTGCGCCAGCTGCTCCGGCGTGTAGCCGGTGGTGGCAAGCACCAGAGGCAGTTTCCGCGCCAGGGCGAACTCCAGCAGGCCGGACAGCGCGGCGGGGCTGGAGAAGTCAATGATGGCGTCCGCCGGCTCCGTGCATGAGCCGGGCTGGGTATAGACGGGGAAAGGGCGCCCTTCCGGGGACGGCGTGATGTCAATGCCGGCGGCAATGGCGGTATCCGGCGTGTCCGCGCAGAGGGACTCCACCACTTTGCCCATGCGGCCGTTGCAGCCGGAGAGGATGAGATTCAGCATGAGGAAAACTCCTGTTCTTTGAAATCAGCCTTCTTCTGAGCCTTTCAGCAGGCCCATGCGCTCCATGGAGGCGCGGAGAACGGCCAGGTTCTTCTCGGAGATCTCGCACAGGGGCAGACGCAGCGTGCCGGCGTCCATGCCCATCAGGTTCATGGCGGCCTTGATGGGGATGGGGTTGACCTCGATAAACAGCGCGTCGATCAGATCCATGTACTTGATCTGCAGCTCGGAGGCGGCGGCGAAGTCGTTTTCCAGGCACAGGTGGGTCATCTTCACCATGACCTCCGGCGCGATATTGGAGACCACGGAGATGACGCCCTTGGCGCCCAGGGCCATCATGGGCACCACCTGGTCGTCGTTGCCGGACCAGATGTAGAAGTCGTCCGGGCAGAGGAACCGGGTGTGCGCCAGCAGGGAGAAGTTGCCGCTGGCCTCTTTTACGCCGTTGATTTTGGGGTTCTCGGAGAGGATTTTGTAGGTCTCCGCGGTGAACGACACGCCGGTGCGGCTGGGCACATTGTACAGGATGATGGGCAGATCCACCCGGTCCGCGATGTACTCGTAGTGCTTGATCAGGCCGGTCTGGCTGGCCTTGTTGTAGTACGGGGTCACATGCAGCAGGGCGTCCGCGCCGGACTCCTGGGCGTGCTGGGAGAGGTAGACGGCGGCGGAGGTGTCGTTGCTGCCGGCGCCGGCGATGACCTTGACCCGGTGGTTGACGCGTTTGACACAGAACTCCACCGCGGCGATGTGCTCGCGGATGGACATGGTGGCGGACTCGCCGGAGGTGCCGCAGACGCACACGGCGTCCACGCCGGCCTCAATCTGGGCGTCGATGAGCCGCCCGAACGCGTCGTAGTTTATGTTGCCGCTCTGGTCGAACGGGGTGACCAGAGCCGGGCAGGAGCCGGTAAAGACAGGGGTTCTCATGAAAAAACATCCTTTCTTGGCGCAGTCCGGACACAGCCGTGCTCCGTACTGGGGATTCCCGCGGCGGCCGGGGAGGGCCGCTTCCTGGTGCCTTTGCTGTTTATTATACCCTGCCGGCGGCGGGATGCAAGACGCCGGCCCAAATTATTCATTTTTTCGATGGCGGGGGAGCGTCACTTCCCGCCGAGATACCCCTCGGCGCACAGCAGCTCCGCCAGAAGCACCGCGCCGCCGGCGGCGCCCCGCAGCGTGTTGTGGGACAGGGAGACGAACTTGTAGTCGTACTGGGTGTCCGGGCGCAGCCGTCCGATGGACACCGCCATGCCGCCCTCCAGATCCCGATCCAGCCTGGTCTGCGGGCGGGAGGGATCCTCAAAGTAGTTCAGAAACTGTTTCGGCGCGGTGGGCAGGTTCAGCTCCTGGGGCCGACCCCGGAAGTCCGCCCAGGCCTGCTTCATCTGCTCCATGGTGGGTTTGTCCCGGAAGGTGACGAACACGGCGGCCATATGCCCGTTGGACACGGGCACGCGCAGGCACTGCGCCGTGATGGACGGCGCGGGCGCATTCACAATCACCCCGTCTTCCACGCGGCCCCAGACTTTCAGGGGCTCCTGCTCGGATTTCTCCTCCTCGCCCCCGATGTACGGGATCACATTGTCCGCCATCTCCGGCCAGGTGGCGAAAGTCTTCCCGGCGCCGGAGATCGCCTGGTAGGTGCACACCAGAATCTTCTCAATCCCGTACCCGCGCAGGGGGGAGAGGGCGGGGACATAGCTCTGGATGGAGCAGTTGGACTTGACGGCGATGAAGCCGCGGCGGGTGCCCAGGCGATTTCGCTGGGCTTCAATGACCTTCAGATGCTCCGGATTGACTTCCGGAATGACCATGGGCACATCCTGCGTCCAGCGGTGCGCGGAGTTGTTGGAGACCACAGGGCACTCCGCCCTGGCGTAGCGCTCCTCCAGCTCCCGAATCTCCTCTTTCTTCATATCCACGGCGGAGAACACGAAATCCACCTGGGAGGCGATCTCCTCCAGATCATCCTGCGCGTTCTGCACGATGATCCCTTTCGCCTCCTCCGGGATGGGCGTGTCCATCATCCAGCGGGAGCCCACCGCCTGCTCATAGGGTTTCCCCGCGGAGCGGCCGCTGGCGGCGATGGCGGTGAGCTGGAACCAGGGGTGGTGTTCCATCAGGGTGACAAACCGCTGGCCCACCATGCCGGTTCCGCCGATGACGCCGACTTTCAGTTTTTCCATATCCAGGTACCTCCAGAACATCTCAGGGTGCCCGCCGGTTGAGCGGGCCGGCCGCACGGCCCGTGGCGTCCTCTCCGGGCGACTGCGCACGGAAAAAGAAGGTTGCCATTCCGCCGGCCGCTGATGTATAATAGCACAACACGGCATGAGCCGGCAGCCGCGGCGTGCGGCGCATTTGGGAAAAATGCATTTCCCCATATATTTATCATAACCGGGGATTCTTTGCAACAGAAAAGTTTTTTGCCGCGGGTTTCCGGGGCGCCTCTCCCGGACGGGAAGAGGATGCGCCTGAGGCCCCGCGTGACCTGGCGGAAAAAGGTGAGTGGAATGAGACGAAATATCAGGCGGCTGCTGGCCGCGGCCCTGGCGGCGGCTCTCGCGGCTGTCCTGCTGGCCGTGCCCGCCTCCGCGTCTTCGGGCCGGAACCAGAACCGGGTCTTGCGGGTGGGTCTGTACTACGGGTCGGACGCCATGATCGCCGCGAATCTGGACAACGCGGACGGGTACGGAAGCGGACACAGGTTCGGCTATTTCGAGGGCAGCGACAACCGCTTCGTGGAGCTGGCCCGCACGGGCCAGGATCAGATCACCGTGCTCAAGGCGGTCAACCTGTATCTCTCCGCGGACGGCAGTTATACCGAGCAGCCGTCCGGCCGGGACATGATAGGGTGCTACCACCTGCTTGCGGGCAGCGGCTATCCCGACTACCAGACCGCCCAGGCGGCGGCGGATCAACTGGATCAGGGGTTTGTGGCCTGGGTGGACGGCGCGTACCAGGTTCGGTACGGCTCCTACGCCAGCCCGGAAGAGGCGCAGGCGGCGGCATACACGCTGCAGGGCATGCTGGGCGTGACCGCGGAGGTCGTGTGGACTTCCCAGTACGCCGTGACGGTGGTTCGAACCAGGACGACGGAGATCCTGTTCCAGTTTGACGGCGGCAGCGCGTCCGCCCTGGGCATCATGCCGGACATCACCGGCAGCCCGGATCCCCAGACCTGGTTTCGCAACAACCGGTACCGGGGCGGCTTCCGCTACCAGCGCGTGGGCGGCGGCAACCTGACCGTCGTGAATGTCGTGGCGCTGGAGGACTATGTGAAAGGCGTCATCCCCTATGAGATGAGCGGCTCCTGGCCGGTGGAGGCCTTGAAGGCCCAGGCGGTGGCGGCCAGAACCTACGCCGTGCGGAATCTGGACGCCCACCGGTCTTACGGCTTTGATGTCTGCAATACCACCCACTGCCAGGTGTACTACGGCACGGGCAACGCGTCCCACTATCCCACAGACCGGAGCGACCAGGCGGCGGAGGCCACCTGGGGGGAGTTCCTCTGGTACAACGGGGAGCTGGCCAGCACGAACTTCGCCTCCAGCAACGGGGGCGCCAGCGAGTCCGCGGAGAATGTGTGGGGGAACAGCTTCCCCTACCTGGTGGGCCGCATGGATCCCTATGAGACCTCCATCGCGGATCGGATCCCCGGCTACCGCTGGAGCGTGACCTTCACGGCGGATCAGCTGACGAGCATCCTCCAGAGCAAGAACTACGGCAACAGCAAAATCGTGGACTTCCAGGTGACGAAGCGGACGCCCACCGGCAATGTCCAGGAGATCCGATTCACGGACAGCGCCGGCCGGAACTACACTTTCGCCCTGGAGAAAGTGCGCACGCTGCTGGGCCTGCGCTCCGCCCGGTACGAGGTCACGGCCTCCGGCAGCGCAGGCGCGGGGACGACCGTCCCGCCCGGCACCGCTTCCGGCGGCAGCGGCTACAACATCAACGGGGATACCCCGACCTCCTCCCTGAGCGGGATGTACTCCATCACCGGAAACGGCGCCATCTCGTCCATCACGGGTTCCAAGCAGTACGCCGTCACGGGCAGCGGCACCATATCCGCGCTGGACGGCACCGGCGGCGGCACCTCTTCCACCGTGCCGCCCGCGTCCGCCGGATCCCGGAGTTTCACCCTGACGGGCACGGGCTACGGGCACCATGTGGGGATGAGCCAGTGGGGCGCCTACGCCATGGCGGAGCAGGGCCTCAGCTACCGGGATATTCTCTCGTTCTACTACAGCGGAACCTATATCTCCGCCAATCCATGAGAGGACATGCCAGACCTTGAAAACTTCTGATTTCACCTTTGACCTGCCGGAGGAGCTGATCGCCCAGACGCCGCTGGAGCGGCGGGACGCGTCCCGGCTCATGACGCTGGATCGGGCCACCGGAAAGACCGGCCATCTCCACTTTTACGACCTGCCGGATCTGCTCCGGCCGGGCGACTGCCTTGTGCTCAACGACTCCCGGGTACTGCCGGCGCGGCTGATCGGCAACCGGCTGCCCGGCGGCGGCGTGTGCGAGGTGCTGCTGCTCACGGATCGGGGAGAGGGCGTCTGGGAGTGCCTGGTTCGGCCAGGCCGGAAGATGCGCCGGGGCACGAAACTGTCTTTCGGGGACGGCGAGCTCACCGCTGAGGTGGCGGAGGAACTGCCGGACGGGAACCGTCTGATCCGGTTCTTCTACGAGGGCATCTTTCTGGAGGTGCTGGAGCGCCTGGGCCGGATGCCGCTTCCGCCGTACATCAAGACGGAACTGGAGGATCCGGAACGGTATCAGACGGTCTACTCCCGGGTGACCGGCTCCGCGGCCGCGCCCACGGCGGGTCTGCACTTCACCCCGGAGCTGCTGGCGCGGATCTCCGATCTGGGTGTGAGTCTCGCCTGTGTGACGCTCCATGTGGGCCTGGGCACTTTCCGCCCGGTGAAGACCGAGGAGATCACGGATCATAAAATGCACGCGGAATATTGTATGATCCCCGGGGAGACCGCGGAGATCCTCAACCGGACCCGCCGGGAGGGCGGCCGGGTCATCTGCGTAGGCACGACCTCATGCCGGACTGTGGAGAGCTTCGCCCGGGAGGACGGCACGCTTGCCGAGTCCGCCGGCTGGACGGACATCTTCATCTATCCCGGCTACCGGTTCAAGGTCATGGACGGCCTGATCACGAATTTTCACCTGCCGGAGAGTACGCTGCTCATGCTGGTCTCCGCATTCGCCGGACGGGAGCATGTCCTGGCGGCCTACGAGGAGGCGGTGCGGCAGCGCTATCGTTTCTTCTCCTTCGGCGATGCGATGATTATTTTGTAGTGCGTTAGCCCGACATAGACAGCAAGCCACAAGTTCAACCATTCTCACGGAGGCGGAACGGCCATGGAAAAACAACCGAATCCCAATGTGGAGCTTCTTCAGAGCACCGTCGATGAAATCCTGCCCGGCCTGACCCTGTTCGTCCGGGACTGCGATCTCAGCCCTGTCTGCGCACCCAGGTACGAACCGGGCACGATCCTCATGGAGCGCGGCTTCACGGACGCCAGCAACCGGGTCATGGGCATGGTCACCACACACCGGATTGCCATATTGTCCAACCACATGATGGATTTTCAGCCCTACGAGCATGACACGAACTGGGGATTGTTCGTGGCGCGAAACAACAGCCATTTCAAGGTTCTGGATGTGTATGAGTATGAGGGGAAGACTCAGATCCTGCTCTTCCATCTCCCGGATGACGACCGCTGGCGGCTCTTTGAGAATACGGTGCTGTCCGTGGAGGAGCAGCTGATCACGGACTGCCGGAAGCGGTTTGAGGACAAGAGCCGGAAAGAGCCGGTTCCGGAGCTGGCGACACAGGCCTGGCTGGATCGCTGCAGGGATCCTGTGGGTATGAATGATGACGGGATCCTGTTCGATCTCCGCCCCCTGGTGGGATCTGAACTGCACCCCGTGAAAGGAGCGGATTTCCGCAAATTCTACCACCGGATCGTGTACCTGAGCTGCCGGGATCTGATCGCGCAGATTGCGCCCACCCAGTTTAAGCCGGAGGACACCGGTGTCCTGGCGTACGGCTATATCAGCGAGCAGGTCGGTTTGTGCTTTCTGCCCATCATGCTGGCCGCCGCGGAGGAGAATACGATCCATCTGAGAGATTTCCGCGCCCGGCCCGGATTCCGAATCGAGCTGTCCCGCCTGGAGTCCGCCGAGTATCTCGATGCCTCCCGGGTGGATCTGGGCGACATCCGGTTTTATGACCTGGAGGAACCGGCGGATCCCGAGCCGCCGACCGGAGACATGGAGGAACTGCGCTCGGTGCGTTTTCTGGATCCCTGCCGGCATCCGCTCCTCCCGGACTATGTGTCGTGCATACTCAAGCAGAAAGATCTGGATGAGGAGAGAGTCTGGGTGCGCCTGGATCGGGTGGGGAAGAAAGATCTCTCCGGTATCCTGGCCACGGAGCCGAAGGGCAGATTCTCCGTGCGCAAGGGCGGCCGGGTTTCCGTGCTGGCTCAGAAAATGTCCAACGGCGAAGTCGTCTGCACCGCCCGCGTCATTCTGCCCTCTTCCCCGATGACGCACAGGGGCAGGGACTGAGACCGTTCCGGGGGAGGAGACTATGGCATACTCAGAGGATGTAGAGGCGGCCCGTGCGTTCGCGCAGGCGAAACACAGCGGACAGACGGACAAGGCGGGCAAACCGTATACCGGTCACCTGGAACGGGTGGCCTCGCGCCTGACGGATCCCGCGCAGCAGGTCGTGGCGTGGCTCCACGACACCATGGAGGACACCGGCACCACTTACGAGGAGATCGCCGCAATGTTCGGCCCGGATACGGCGGACTGTGTCGCCGCCATGACCCACAGGGAAGGCGAGGACTACATGGACTATGTCCGGCGCCTCAGCGCCAGTCCCGTGGCCCGGGCGGTGAAGATCAGCGATCTCATCGATAACAGCAGTCTGTGCCGTCTCCCCGTTGTCACCATCGAGGATGTGCGCAGGCAGAGAAAGTACAACGACGCGCTGCGCATTCTGCTGGAGTAGCCGGAAGCGATCCGCACGGCAATGTTCCGGTGTTCGGGAGCCCGGCCGCCAGCGGGGAAGGAAGATGTTGTGTTTCAACTGAGAAAAACGGAGGGCAGAGCCAGGAGGGGAACTTTCACCTGTGCCCACGGCACGGTGCAGACGCCCGTGTTTATGAATGTGGGCACCCAGGGCGCCATCAAGGGCGCCGTCTCCGCCCAGGATCTGGCGGAGGTGGGCTGTCAGATTGAGCTCTCCAACACCTACCACCTGCACCTGCGGCCCGGCGATGAGGTGATCCGGCAGCTGGGCGGCCTGCATTCATTTATGAGCTGGGACGGCCCCATTCTCACGGACTCCGGCGGCTTCCAGGTCTTCTCGCTGTCCGGCCTGCGGAAGATCACCGAGGAGGGCGTCACTTTCGCGTCCCATATCGACGGCCGGCGGATTTTCATCGGGCCGGAGGAGTCCATGCGCATCCAGTCGAATCTGGGCAGCGATATCGCCATGGCCTTTGACGAGTGTGTGGCGAACCCCTCGTCCCGCGAGTATGTGAGACAGTCCTGCGAGCGCACCGCCCGCTGGCTGATTCGGTGCCGGGCGGAGCACGACAGGCTCTGTGCCGAACCCGGCTGCGTCAATCCGGCGCAGCAGCTGTTTGGAATCAACCAGGGCGGAACCTGTGAGGATCTCCGGATCTGGCAGATGGACGAGATCGTGAAAACGGGCTGCGACGGCTACGCCATCGGCGGCCTGGCAGTAGGGGAGCCGGTAGAGGTGATGTACGCGATCATCCAGGCGGTGGAGCCCCACATGCCGGAGGATCGCCCGCGCTACCTCATGGGCGTGGGCACGCCGGTCAACATTCTGGAGTGTGTGGCCCGGGGCATCGACTTCTTCGACTGCGTCATGCCGGCCCGGAATGCCCGCCATGGTAAGCTGTACACCTGGCAGGGCGCCATGAACATCAAAAACGAGAAGTACAAACTGGACGATCGTCCCATTGACCCGGACTGCGGCTGTCCCGTGTGCCGGAGATTCTCCCGGGCCTACCTGCGCCACCTGTTCGCGGCAGGCGAGATGCTGGCCATGCGGCTTGCCGTGCTGCATAATCTGTACTTCTACAACCAGCTCATGGAGCGCATTCGGAACGCCCTGGATCAGGGGGTATTTGAGGCGTTCCGGCGGGAATACACCGCCGTGCTCGGCAGGCGGATCTAGCCGTCATGCGGGAAGAAAAAGCGATAAACGCACCTCAGCCTCTGCAAAAACTGCGTTTTATCCATGATACCGCACGGTTTTCAAACTTATTCCTGTCTTCCGCATGGCGGTGTGGATCTGATCCATTAGAAAACCCTTGCCAAAGCGGGGAATGGACGCTATAATACTGTTCACATTGAGCGCCGATTCAAGAAAGCAAGACAGAAACGACATTTGGAGGGAAGAAATTTTGGATATCGCAAGTATAGTCATGATCGTGGCAATGATCGCCATCCTCTATTTCCTGATGATTCGCCCGGAGAGCAAGCGGAAAAAAGCCGCCCAGGCCATGCGCGATTCCCTGGCTGTAGGTGATGAGATTACCACAATTGGCGGTATTACCGGCACGATCTGCGCGGTAAAGGAGAACACGATTGTATTCGAGTCCGGCGCGGACAGGGTACGGCTTGAGGTGACAAAGTGGGCCGTATCCAGCAAGGGAACCCAGGCCGCTCAATAATTCCCGCAGGAGAAACCGAAACTCCCGCATGTGGCGTACCAGCCATGTGCGGGAGTTTTTTTCTTCTCTGTCAGTTTACATAATATGGTATTGTCCGGTTGGATCCTCTCAGGATCACGGCCCGGAAGAGGGCAGGGGGGAAATCGCCGCTTCCCGGTCAACCGGGCGCGGCAGGGGAGAAAGTGTCTCAATTTGACCCGGCATTGCGGTAACTTGTCTTTGTGCACGGGCTCAGTGACAGCTCCTGGATGAACCTGCGGAACATGCGTTCCCTGGGCCTGGG
>CAYRAG010000023.1:22536-26354 GCA_964422185.1 uncultured Oscillospiraceae bacterium | reverse complement strand
AGAAACCGGAGGGCTGCTTCCACGCGGCTCTCCGGTTTTTTCGCAGGCGTCCAATCCACAGTACAGCGTCCTGCTCCTGCGGCGACCGCGGAAAGAGGAACGGGATTGAACTTCGTCCGGGCAGGGCCGGCCAGACGATCCATGCCGCTGCGTATGTCAGTAAGACCTGACACAGGGGATACGGGGCAGACGCGGTGGAAGTCATTCCGCGCTTTCCGTAAACCTCCTGTCATCGTTCCCGGAATTCCCGCCAGCCTGAGGTTCCAGAAAAAAGGAATCTGCCGGGCTCCGTGATACTGTTTTTTCACAGGAGAAGAACCGGCGCAGGACTCCGTCAGATTAGACGCCTACGCTCAGAGTTTGTCCCGGATAACCTGGCCCATCTTCCGGCAGCCGATAACGCTCTCGCCGGGCTTGGCGATGTCCGCGGTCCGGTATCCGTCCGCCAGCGCCTGATCCACCGCCGCCTCAATGGCGTCCGCCTCCGCCGCCAGGTGGAACGAGTAGCGGAACATCATGGCCGCGGAGAGGATGGTGGCGATGGGGTTGGCCATGTCTTTCCCCGCGATGTCCGGCGCGGAGCCGTGGATGGGCTCGTACAGCGCGGGCGCGGTGTCTCCCATGGACGCGGACGGCAGCAGGCCGATGGATCCCGTCACCATGGACGCCTCGTCGGACAGGATGTCCCCGAACATGTTCTCCGTCACAATGACATCAAACTGGCCGGGATCCCGCACCAGCTGCATGGCGCAGTTGTCCACCAGCACATCCTCATATTCCACATCCGGGTACTCCGCCGCCAGACGGTGCATGGTGGCGCGCCACAGGCGGCTGGTCTCCAGCACATTGGCCTTGTCCACGCTGGACACTTTCTTCCGGCGCAGGCGGGCCATCTCAAACGCACGGCGGCCGATGCGCTCGATCTCCATCTCGGAGTAGGCCATCAGATCCGTGGCCTCCACGCCCCGATCCTCCGTCTGGTACTTATCCCTCTTGCCGAAATAGATCCCGCCGGTGAGCTCCCGCATCATCAGAAGGTCGATGCCTTTCTCCGCCGTCTCTCTCCTCAGAGGACAGGCGTCCGCCAGTGCGGGACGCAGGGCGGCGGGGCGGAGGTTGGCGTACAGGCCCAGATCCTTGCGGATGGCCAGCAGCGCGGTCTCAGGGCGCTGCTCAGCGGGTTTGTCGCTGCCCCATTTCGGGCCGCCCACGGCGCCCAGCAGGACGGCGTCGCAGCTTTTGCAGGTCTCCGCGGTGCCGTCCGGGTAGGATTTCCCCACGGCGTCCGTGGCGCATCCGCCCATGAGGACATCCACAAACTCGAAAGTGTGGCCGAATTTCTCCCCGGTCTTGCGGATGACCTCCACCGTCTCGTTGACAATCTCGGGGCCGATGCCGTCGCCCCGGATCAGCGCAATCCGATAATTCATACTCTGCTTCCTTTCTCCGCCGCACGGCGGCGTCTGTCTACTTCGCCACGCCCCGGGCCTTCAGGGAGTTGAGCAGGCCGCCGTGCTCGATGATGCCGTTGACAAACTCGGGAAACGGCGCGGCCTGATAGGTCTTCCCGGTGGTCTCGTCCGTGATGGTGCCGGCGGCGAAGTCCACGGACAGGGTGTCCCCGGCGGAGATGCCGTCCACCGCCTCCGGGCACTCCATGATGGGGAAGCCGATGTTGATGGCGTTGCGGTAGAAGATGCGGGCGAAGCTCCTGGCGATGACGCATTTCACTCCGCAGGCCTTGATGGCCAGGGGCGCATGCTCCCGGGAGGAGCCGCAGCCGAAGTTGCTGCCGGCCACGATGATGTCTCCGGGCTCCACGGAGGCGGCGAAGCCGCTGTCCAGATCCTCCATGCAGTGGGAGGCCAGGGACTTCTCGTCTGGGGCGTTGAGGTAGCGGGCCGGGATGATGACATCGGTGTCCACATTGTCACCGTATTTGTAAACCTTCAAGGTGAGGTCTCCTTTCTCTGTGTGAGTTTCCGCGTCGCGCCGGGGCTCAGGCCCTGGGATCCGCGATGCACCCCGCGATGGCGGAGGCGGCCGCGACGGCCGGGTTGGCCAGGACGATCATGGAGTTGGCGGGCCCCATGCGGCCGACGAAGTTGCGGTTCGTCGTGGCGATGGCCCACTCATTATCGGACAGGACGCCCATGTGGCCGCCCAGGCAGGGGCCGCAGGTGGGGGTGGAGACCGCCGCGCCGGCCTCGATGAAAGTCTGGATGAGACCCTCCTCCATGGCCTGGAGCATGACGGACTGGGTGGCGGGGATGACAATGCAGCGCACGCCGGGCGCGACTTTCTTCCCCTTCAGAATGGCGGCCGCCTCCCGCAGATCCTTGATGCGGCCGTTGGTGCACGACCCGATGACCACCTGCTGGATGGGGGTGCCGGCGGCCTCTCCCACGGTCTTGGTGTTGGAGGGCAGGTGGGGGAAGGAGACGGTGGGCTCCAGGGTATCCAGGTCGATGACGACCTCCCGCTCGTACTTCGCGTCCGGATCGGCGGAGAACGCCTGCCACGGGCGGGTAACCCGGCCGCTCAGATATTCTTCGGTTCGCTTGTCCACGGGGAAGATGCCGTTCTTGGCGCCGGCCTCAATGGCCATGTTGCAGATGGTGAACCGGTCGTCCATGTCCAGCTCCGCCACGCCCTCGCCGTCAAATTCCAGAGACTGGTACAGTGCGCCGTCCACGCCGATCTCGCCGATGAGATGGAGGATGACATCCTTGCCGCTGACGCAGTTCTGGAGCTTTCCCTTCAATGTCACCCGGATGGCGGAGGGCACCTTGAACCAGGCCAGCCCGGTGGCCATGCCCGCGGCCATGTCCGTGGAGCCGACGCCGGTGGAGAACGCGCCCAGGGCGCCGTAGGTGCAGGTGTGGGAGTCCGCTCCGATGATGACCTCTCCGGGCGCCGCCAGGCCCTTCTCCGGGATCAGGGCGTGCTCGATGCCCATCTGGCCCACATCGTAGAAGTGGGTGATGTCAAATCTGCGGGCAAACTCCCGGCACTCGGCGCACAGCCGGGCGGACTTGATGTCCTTGCACGGCGTGGAGTGATCCAGTACGATGGCGATTTTGTCCCGGTCGAAGACCGAGGTCAGACCGGCCCTGTTGAACTCGGTGATGGCGACCGGTGTGGTGATGTCGTTGCCCAGAACCAGATCCAGCCTGCCCTCAATGAGCTGGCCGGCCTCCACCTGCTTCAGGCCGGCGCACCGGGCCAGGATCTTCTGGGTTGTGGTCATTCCCATAGATAATCCCTCCTGAAAAATTGGATATGACGCCGTCTATTATCCCGGATGGGGTGGAAAAAGAATGTAAACTATGTTACAATCTACGGCGGATTCCGGAAAAAGAGGGGAGGGGCCGCACCGTGGCGCAGAATCCGTACGAGTACTTCCGCTGGCGCGAGCTGGGGCTGCCCCGGGAGGTCTGGGCGCCGTTCGCCGCGGGCCGGCAGCCGCAGCGCGTGGAGCCGGGCCGGATGATCTATCTCCAGGGCTCCCCGGCGACGCACTTCTACTACATCCGGCAGGGGAGCGTGAAGACTTTCCTGAGCTCCAGGGACGGCGGCGAGCAGATCCTCAAGATCTACCACACGGGGGACATCTTCGGGGAGGCCTCGTTCTTCGATGAGCAGCCCAGAGTCTCCTCCGCCACGGCGCTCACGCCCTGCCAGGTGATTGCCGTGGATCGGGATCAGGCGGAGCGGGTGTTCCGGGAGCGGCCGGAGCTGGCCATGGCCATGATGAAATACCTGGCCGGCACCGTGCGGATGCTCTCCTCCCATGTGGACGACATGGCGTTTCTCCG
>CAYRAG010000023.1:21042-22436 GCA_964422185.1 uncultured Oscillospiraceae bacterium | reverse complement strand
GGCTCCGTCGTTCAAAAATCCCGGGTTTTAGCCGGGAATCTCTTGCAATTTTGCAAGATAGCGGGTATAATGGTTCGTGACTCAGGGATTCCACCATCTGGAGAGAAGAAGGAGATCTTAACATGAAGCCCATTTCCAAGATTGCAAAGGCCATCGCCCCGTCCGCCACCATGGCCATCGACACACTGTCCAAGCAGATGAAGCTCAACGGCATTGATGTCATCAGCTTCGGCGCGGGCGAGCCTGACTTTAACACCCCGGATCACATCAAGGCCGCGGGCATCCGGGCCATTGAGGAGAATAAGACCCGGTACACGCCGTCCGTGGGCATCGCCGCGCTGCGGCAGGGAATCTGCAAGTGGCTGGAGAGCGAGCTGGGCCTGGAGTACAAACCGGAGCAGATCTGCGTCACCAGCGGCGCCAAGCACAATGTGTTCGTCGCCATCCAGACGCTCTGCGACCCCGGCGACGAGGTCATTCTGCCCGCGCCCTACTGGGTGACCTATGTGGAGGCCATCCGCATGGCCGGCGCCGTCCCTGTCATTGTGGACACCACGGAGGCCACCGGATTCAAGATGACCGCCCGCATGCTGGAGGACGCCGTCACGGAGAAGACGAAGTGCCTCATCCTCACCAACCCCTCCAACCCCACCGGCATGGTCTACAGCAGGGAGGAGCTGGAGGCGCTCGCGGAGATCATCGTGAAGAACGACTTCTATGTCCTGAGCGACGAGATCTACTGCAGCCTGGTCTATACGACGAAATATGTCAGCATCGCCTCTCTGAGCGAGGAGATGAAAAAGCGCACCGTCATCGTCAACGGCGTGTCCAAGTCCTACGCCATGACCGGCTGGCGCATCGGCTTCTCCGCGTCCAACGACGAGCTGGCCGAGACCATGGGCAACTATCTCAGCCACTCCACCGGGTCGCCCTGCTCCATCTCCCAGTATGCCAGCCTGGCCGCCTTTGTGGAGGGTCAGGAGCCCACGCAGGAGATGAAGCGTGCCTTTGACGAGCGCAGGCGGTACTTCGTGCAGCGCGTGGAGAACATCCCCGGCGTCAGCTGTCTGGATCCGGAGGGCGCGTTCTATGTGTTCATGAACATCAAGGATCTGCTGGGCCGCTCCTACTACGGCGTCAAAGTCACCACCAGCGGGGAGTTTGCCCATGTGCTGCTGGAGAAAGGTCTTGTGGCGGTGGTACCCGGCAGCGCGTTCGGCGCGGAGGGCTATCTGCGCTGGTCCTACGCCACCTCCATGGGAAATATCAAGGAGGGCCTGGATCGGTTCGAGGAGTTCCTGCGGCACGAGGACAGGTAATCCGCGGCAGGAAGACAATAAAAACAGTTCAGAGCGGCATGTCCCACAGCCCGGGGCATGCCGTTCCCGTTTCCA
>CAYRAG010000023.1:4023-20942 GCA_964422185.1 uncultured Oscillospiraceae bacterium | reverse complement strand
GATCTGGTTGCCCTGCGGCAGCTGGCTTCCGACGACTCGAACCCTCAGCTGGCGCTCCGGGCTACTGTTGTCCTGGAAAGCGCCGGGGGAGCCAGGGTGAAAGATGTCGCCGCCAGGTGCGCTGTGCTGCCCAATTTTGTCATCACCTGGAAACGGCGCTACAACGAGAACGGGATTCAGGGGCTGCGCAATCAACCCCGCGGGAATTCCAAAGGAGTCTATGGAGACGCATTTCGCGAGAGGCTGGCGGACAAGCTGAACGAAACACCGCCTGAGGGCTGTTCGCGCTGGACCGGGCCTCTCCTGGCGCAAGCGCTCGGAGTGGATGTACGGGTCGTATGGAGATATCTTCGCCGGATCCATCTTACCGCGGAGGAAGCGGCTGGCGGGGCAGGGCATCCGGAGGAACAGGCAGAAACTCAGGCCGGGCCGGGTGCCGGGGAGACAGACAGCCCGGAACGGCTGGACCTCAAATTTGTGGCAAAGTATATGCGGAAAGACGGCTCCACCGTGGTAGAACAGGAGTTTCTGCTTGAAAATGCCGCACCGGATTTTGACGATGGAAATCTGTGGGACAGGGAACGGTTCCGCCGGGAATTCGCGACGGCGGAAGAAAATCTGATCCGATGCAGCAGCACCGTTGCCTCACGCCTTGCGGCAGATTACATGGAAGGGGTTGCAAAAAAACACAGCCAGGGGATAACCCCGGAACAGGGGCGGTAATCGGGTCAGACCCGGACACTTTTTCCCGCAGTGCGGCAATGCCGTATGGCGGGCCTCAGTTTTGGCGTGAAGTCCCGCCGGATAGGTGGAAATTTCTGGAATTTCTCACAAAGTGCTTGACTTTTCCCCGCGAATGAATACGATAGAAAGCGACCGGACTCCCCGCACCTCTCTACGATGTGACCCAGGGGAGACATTTTTTAAGGAAACAGGATGATTCGCGTTGTCATCGGGAGGACGGAACCTTTCGCATCCGGCGGGGGCGGACAGATCCGGTTTTTTCAATGCCGATATTCCTATCAACATAGTATGTTAGTATGCTTCAAAAGAGGGGACTCCACATGACCATTACCCAGCTTCAGTATGTGATTGCCGCGGCGGCCTCTTCCTCCATGCGGGAGGCCGCCGGAAAACTGTATATCTCCCAGCCGGCGCTCTCCGCCTCCATCCGGGATCTGGAGGAGGAGCTCCAGATCCGGCTGTTTGACCGGACGAACCGGGGGATCTACCTGACCAATGAGGGGCGGGAGTTTTTGTCCTACGCCAAACAGGCGGTCAGCCAGTTTGAGCTGATTGAGGACCGGTATCTGGAGAGGGACAGGGAGAAGAAGCGCTTCAGCGTCTCCATGCAGCACTATGTCTTCGCGGTACACGCGTTTGTCGAGGCGGTGCGGAGATTCGACGCCTCCAAGTACACCTACTCCGTCTACGAGACGAGGACGGACGAGGTGCTCAAGAATGTCCGGGATATGCGAAGCGAGGTCGGGGTGATCTCCTATTCCAGCGGCAGCGAGAAAGTCATGAAGAAGCTGTTCCGGGACTACCAGCTCGAGTTTGTGCCGCTCATGGTGCGCTCGACTTTCGCCTATGTGTGGAAAGATCACCCGCTGGCGGATCGGAGCGAGCTGTCTCTCGCGGATCTGGCGCCGTACCCCTGCGTGTCGTTCGAGCAGAGCAGCGAGAGCGACTTCTACCTGGCGGAGGAAGCGCTGGGGGACTACGATTTTGCGCGGATGATCAAGTCAAACGACCGGGCGACCTCCGCGGAGATCATCGCCTCTCTCAATGGCTACTCCATCGGCACCGGCACGCTGAAAGACAGCATCTCGTACCAGGACGGATTTGTGAGCATCAAACTGAAAGAGGAGGATCCGCTCACCATCGGGTACATCACCAGGAGCAGCCAGGCGCTGAGCGATATCGGAAACGCCTATCTGGAGGAGCTGCTGAAGTACCGGGAGTGATAGGATCGCCCTCTCGCAGACGATAAAGGATAAGGATTAGCCATCGGCGGAAGTCTGTGCTATGATAGGGCAACACAAAAAACAGAGACGCTGACTGGAAAACCAGAGGTATCTTGCCTCTGGTTTTTTTGTTACCCATCATGCGTTCTGACGCGCCCGTGCGCGCCGGTACGCGCAGGAGGCGAGGGAATGAGCGTAAGAAAACTGATCAAAAACGCCAATGTGTTCGACGGCAGGCACCCGGATCTGAATGAGCAGGTGAACATCGTCATTGAGGACAATCTGGTTCGGGATATCCTGCCGGGGGAGGTGAGCGGGGAGTCGTTCGCCCAGATCATTGACGCGGCGCATCACACCGTGATCCCCGGGCTGACAGACGCCCATGTGCATATCTCCCACAATGTGGCCGGGGACATCGACGCGGTGCGGACGGACGAGCTGGCGGTGCGCTCCGTAAAGATCGCGGAGCGAATGCTGCGGCGCGGCTTTACCACGATCCGGGACGCGGGCGGCATTACCTACGGGCTGAAGAAGAACATCGACAGCGGATTTCTGGACGGGCCGCGCATCTTCCCGTCCAACGCCTATATCTCCCAGACCTGCGGGCACGGGGATACGAGAGGCAGCGCGGCGTGCGAGCGGCTGCCGGACGGAACCTACACCTCGCCGTCCGTACACGGCCGGTTCACCGCCATCGCGGACGGTGTGCCGGAGGTTCTGCGGGCGGTGCGGGAGCAGCTGTTTCTGGGCGCCACCCAGATCAAGCTGATGGCGGGAGGCGGGATCTCCTCCCGGTACGACCCCCTGGAGACCGTGCAGTTCACCTTTGAGGAGATGAAAGCGGCTGTAGACGCGGCGTCGGACTACGGAACCTATGTGATGGCGCACCTGTACACGCCGAAGTCCATGCAGCGTGCGGTTCGGGCGGGGATCAAAAGTCTGGAGCACACGACGCTCATGGACGATGAGACCGGACGGCTCATCGCGGACGAGGGCGTCTGGGTGATGCCGGGCCCGCAGGCGGGCAGACCCGCCTCCGACTTCGGGGAGACGCCGCCGTACATGGCGAAGAAGGCCGAGATCGTCCGCAGGGGGAACGAGATCGCCACGGAGGTCATCAACCGCTACCACCTGAACATCGTGTTCGGGACGGACTCGTTCGGAGATCCGAACCGGTTTGAGAAGTGGCAGCTGGAGGATTTCCGCTACTTCAAGCGGAGATTCGGCAGCTTCCGCGGCCTGCTCAGCGCCACCGGAAATGCCCATGAGCTGTTTAAGCTGTGCACCTACCAGAATCCCTACCCGGAGGGGAAGATCGGCGTGCTGGAGCCCGGCTCTTTCGCGGATCTTCTCATCGTCCGGGGAAACCCGGTGGAGGATCTGGATATCCTCTCCGAGGAGGACAATGTCCTTCTGGTCATGAAGGACGCGAAAATCTATAAGAACATCCTGTAGAACCCGGGATGCCGCCGCGGTGCGGCACACAGGCGGGGGACACGGGAGAATCAGGAGAAAGACGACATAAGGAGGAGATCGTCATGAGGAAAAAGACCATTACCCTGTTGCTGGCCGCCGCGCTTCTGCTGGCCCTGCTGGCCGGCTGCGGCGGCACCCAGGAGACCCCTTCGGATCAGCCGGCGGAGTCCCAGGAGCAGGAAACCCCGGCGAACACCCAGGAGCAGCCCGGACAGGCGCCGGAGGAGACGCCGCAGGTCAGGAAGATCACCGCCGTGACCGGCGGCAATCCCCGGCCGTATATCTGGCAGAACGAGGACGGAACCCTGGACGGATATGACATCGCGGTGTTTAACGCCATCATGGATCGGCTGCCGCAGTACGAGCTGGAGTACCTGGTCACTGGGGCGAACGATATCTTCACCACCGCGGACGCGGGCTACGCGCAGGTGATTGTGCAGCATCTGGCGACCAACGAAGAGCGGCAGGCGAAATACCTCTTCTCGCTCCCGTACTACTTCGCCGAGCACGGGCTTCTGGTGCCGGAGGGCAGCGAACTGCGCACCTGGGACGATCTGATTGGACACTCCACGGAGGTGAATCCGAGCAGCTTCAACTCCCTGCTGTTTGAGAAGTGGAACGCGGACAACCCGGACAGGCAGATTGAGCTGGTCTATGTGGACGACCCGAATACCACGCCGCTGCATGTGGCGGACGGGACGGTGGACTTCGAGTTCTTTGACTACATGTCCCTGAAAGCGCAGGTCGAGGCGCAGGGGCTCACCGGACTGGAGCTCTACCCCATTGACAACGACTCGATCCCCTCTAAAGGGGTCGGGTACACCTACTTCGTCTTCCCGAAGAGCGAGCAGCAGCTGCAGGAGGATGTGGACGCCGCGTTCCAGGAGCTGCTGGAGGAGGGCGTCATCGACGAGCTGAGCCAGCAGTATCTGGACGGAGACTTCGCCCCCACGCTGGAAGAGGCGCAGGCAAACAGGTAAACGGAGGGACCGGCAGGTGAACATCTTTCAATTCAGCGTCGTAGCCAAGGATTTTCTGGAGTGCCTGCGGTATCTGCCGGTCACCTTTGAACTGTCCGTGAAAGCGGCGCTCATCGGCCTCCTGCTGGGTCTGGTGATCGCGATCATCCAGATGAAGAAGATCAAAATCCTCTACCAGCTGACGCTGGTCTACAACTCCGTGATGCGCGGCACACCGATCCTGGTTCAGCTGTATATCTCCTACTTCGGGATCCCCATCCTGCTGCAGTACATCAACTACTACTACGGCACAGACTTCAGTATCGGCGGGGCGGACAAGATGCTCTTCGCCGTCGCCGCCCTGGGTCTGAATACCGCCGCGTTCAACGCCGTCACCATCCGTGCGTCGCTGGAGTCGGTGGATCGGGGGCAGATTGAGGCGGCGCGCTCCCTGGGGATGACGACAGGCCAGATCCTGCTGCGCATCACCATTCCGGAGGCGCTGGAGGTGGCGATCCCGTCCCTGGGCAACACCCTGATCAACCTGATTAAGGGAACCTCTCTGGCGTTCACCTGCGCGGTGGTGGAGGTTACCGCTCAGGCGAAGATCATCGCCGGCCGGGATTTCCGCTACTTTGAGGCCTATGTGGCCACCGCCCTGATCTACTGGTTGACGACGCTGGTTCTGGAGTTCATTCTGGCCCGCATCGAGAAGTGGATCCATATCCCGGATGTACTGCCCGAGAAGAAGAAAAAGAAGGCGCGGGGAAACGCATGATCAAGGTAGAGTCGTTATGCAAGCGGTTCCAGGACAACATCGTGCTGGACGATGTCAGTTTTACCGTGGAGAAAGGCGATGTGGTCGCCATCATCGGGCCGTCCGGAACCGGGAAGTCCACGCTGCTCCGCTGCCTGAATCTGCTGGAGAAGCCGGAGCGGGGCACCATCGAGTTTGACGGGCAGAAGATTGACCTGGCCAGCCACACCGCAAAGGAGCGCCTGGAGCTCTGCCGGCGCACGGCGATGGTGTTTCAGCAGTTTAACCTCTTCCAGCGCAAGACCGCCCTGCAGAATGTCATGGAGGCCCTGCTCATGGTCAAGAAGATGGATCGCGCCTCCGCCAGGGAACTGGCGGTTCGGGAGCTGGAGAAAGTGGGGCTGGGAGATAAGCTGGATCACTATCCGAAACACCTCTCCGGCGGCCAGCAGCAGAGAGTGGCCATCGCCAGGGCGCTGGCCCTGTCTCCGGATCTGCTTCTGCTGGACGAACCCACCTCCGCCCTGGATCCGGAGCTGGTGGGAGAGGTGCTGGAGACCATCCGGCTCATCGCCAGGGAGGGCAATACCCTGCTGCTGGCCTCCCATGAGATGAATTTCGTCAGGCGGGTCGCCCGCAGAGTGATCTTCCTGGAGGGCGGGCACATTGTGGAGCAGGGAAGCGCAAAACAGATGTTTGAGAGCCCGCGCAACGAGAGGACGAGACTCTTTCTCGCCCACCACAACATGCTGGAGGGCGCGGAGTACATGATTTGACAGGCAGCCGGCGCCGGCTGTCTCCTGCCGCGGCGGGGAAAGGATGGCGGAACACATGGCAGAGACAAAGTACTCGGGTGTCCGGGAGAGCAGACCCGGGCGGATCAACGATCTGGGCATCGGAAGCCGGGAGGCGGAGGAGAAGTATCGAAAGGGCTGTCTGAAACGGGCGGACCGCAGTTTCGCCCAGGGTCTGCAGTGCCAGCAGATCAACAGCATGGCGGCGCTCATGTCCCTGGAGGACTCCGTGTTCATCTCCCACTCGCCCCAGGGCTGTCTCGGCTGCTCGATCATGGCGGTTGACATGTACCGCGTGGGTCAGGCGCACCGGGGCATCAGGAACATCCGCAACCCCCGCATCATCGTGACGAATCTGGATCAGAAGAGCGTCGTCTTCGGCGGGGAGCAGAAGCTGCGGGAGTCTGTGAAGCTTGCGGTGGACCGCTACCACCCGAAGATGATTTTCATCTACGCGTCCTGCGCCTCCGGGATTATCGGGGACGACATCGACGCCATCGCGGCGGATCTCAGCCAGGAGTACCCGGATACCCTGATGATCCCCATCCACTGTGAGGGGTTTAAATCCAAGATCTGCGCCTCCGGGTTTGACGCGGCGTTTCTGTCCATCAACCGGTATATCCTGAAGGGGGAGCGGGTTCCGACGGAGAAAGGCCTGATCAATCTCTTCGCCCCCACCACAGTCAGTTACGCGGATCAGCGGGAGATGGAGCGGATGCTGGCGGCCATCGGCGTACGGGTCAACTACATCCCGTTCTACAGCAGCCTGGAGAAGATCCGGAAGATCCCCGCGGCCGAGGCCTCCACCTCCATCTGCAAGGTCTTCGCGGACGAGTTTATGAAGACGCTGTGGGAGGACTACGGGATCCCGTACTCCCACACCGTGATGCCCATCGGTATCCGCAATACGGACAAGTGGTACCGCGGCATCGCGCAGGTTCTGGGCCGGGAGACGGAGGCGGAGGAGATCATCGCCCGGGAGCATGAGCGGATTGAGCCGCTGGTGGCGCAGCTGCGTGCCCGCCTGCAGGGCAAGCGGGTCTTCATCTGCGGCGGCACCGGCCGCTCGTTCGCCGCCGCGGCGCTGGTGGACGACTTCGGCATGAAACTGGTGGGTCTGGAGACCCCGACCTACGACGCCGACGCCCAGACGGATATCGAGTACCTCAACGGCATCCACGACAATTTCACGGTGGATGTGGCCAATATGCAGCCGTTCGAGCAGGTGAATCTGGTGAAGAAGCTCAAGCCGGACGCCTTCATCGGGGTGCCGGACTGGGCCGCGAAGCTCGGGATTCCCACGACCCATGTGCTGGACGGGAAGCGGCCTACCATGGGCTATGACGGCCTGCTCTTCCTGGGCAACAAGATCGCGGATCAGCTGGAAAACCCCGGATTCAATGTGAAGCTGGCCCGGCACGCGAAGCTGCCGTACCGGGAGAGCTGGTACGGGGAGGACGCGTTCAAATACATCACGGGAGGGAACTGAGTTGTCTCAGATACTGGAAAACCCCAGAGGCGGCTGCGTGCTCGCCGGCATCAATTCCGTCCTGGGCGCCATTGACCGCGTCTGTCCGATCTACCACGCCGGCCCCGGCTGCTGCATGCAGACCACGGCGGCGGAGCAGGGGCAGTCCGGCCACAAGTCCGCCTGTTTTGTCAGCGGCGTCTCCATTCCGTCGAGCAATATGCTGGAGCGGGAAGTGGTGTTCGGCGGCATCAACAAACTGCGCACCACCATTCAGGGTGCGCTGGACATCGTGGACGCGGACGCCTATTTCGTGCTGACCGGCTGTACCGCCGGGATCATCGGCGATGACATTGTCAGCCTCGTTGAGGAGTTTCAGGAGAAAGGCTATCCCGTCTATCCCATCGAGACGCCGGGTTTTGCCGGGGACAGCAACCTGGGTTATGAGGTCGTCTGGAACACCCTCATTGACCAGGTGATCGAGGGGCAGGTTCCCCGTGACGGGAAGCTGGTCAATCTGTTCGGCATCGTGCCGTACCATGACCCGTTCTGGAGCGGGACGCTGGAGGAGCTCTCGCGGATCCTCGGCGCTCTGGGGCTGCGGGTGAACACCTTCTTTACCGGCCACCAGGGCGTGGAGACCATCCGCCGCTGCTCCGGCGCGGCGCTCAATGTCATCGTCAACCCCTGGCTGTTCCAGGGGCCGGCCCGGAAATTCGAGGAGAAGTTCGGCACGCCGTCTCTCCGGTTCCCCGGCCTGCCCGTGGGGTGTACGGACACGACCCGGTTTGTGCGGGAAGTGGCCCAGGCGCTTGAGCTCGATCCGGATCTGACGGAGCAGGTCATCGCACGGGAGGAGGACTATGTGTACAGCTACCTGGCCCAGTCCATCGGCGCGGTCAGCTGGAAGCGGTTCGCCGTCGCCGCGGACGCGAACACGGCGGTGGGGCTCACCCGCTACCTGGCAAACGACTACAGCTTCACGCCGGTGCTGGTGATCATCACCGAGCCGCTGTTCCGGGAGGAGGACAGACAGCGGATCCTCCGCCAGGTGACGCAGCTGGAGTACGCCAGGGCGCCGAAAGTCCTGTTTACCGCGGATCAGTACGAGATCAACGAGGCGATCCGGACGGAGGAGCAGGAGATCACACTCCTGCTGGGCAGCAGCAACGAGCGGGAGGTGGCGCTGGAGAAAGATATCCAGTTCCTGCCGGCCTCGTTCCCTCTCAACGAGCGCCTGGTTTTCAACCGAACCTACGCGGGGTACCGCGGCAGCCTCACCTTTACGGAGGATCTGTACGACAACCTGTAGCAGGAGAGAGTGCCGCGGGGACACCCATTACGATACACACGGAGTGATTCATCATGAAAGCGGAAGAGAAGAAGACGGAACCCGCGGACGCGTACCTGGAGAAAATCCGGGAATTTGTGTCGAACACCAGATTCGGCAGCCTCACCCTGATCATTCAGGACGGCAGGGTCATCCAGATTGAGAAAACAGAAAAAATCAGACTGTGACGGCGGGGGGAACAGCGGCGCATGAGCAATACCTATCAGGATCTGCAGAGATCCCACCCCTGTTTTGGCGGCCAGAAGAACAAAACCGGCCGGATCCATCTCCCGGTATGTCCGGGCTGCAACATCGCCTGCCGCTTCTGTGAGCGCTCCGTCAACGAGGTGGAGCAGCGGCCCGGCGTCACGCGGGAGCTGGTGGCTCCGGAGGAAACCGTGGATCTCATCCGGCGGGCGCTGGAGCTCTGTCCGCAGATCACCGTCGCCGGCATCGCGGGGCCCGGAGACGCGCTGGCAACGGATCACGCGCTGGACACTTTCCGCCTGGTTCGTGCGCACTTTCCCCGTCTGATCCGCTGCATGAGCACCAACGGGCTGCTTCTGGCCGAGCGGGCGGAGGAGATCCTCTCCGTGGGCGTGGACTCTCTGACCGTGACGGTCAACGCGGTGGATCCGGCCATTGAGGCGAGGCTGAATCAATACATCCTCTATCACGGCCGGAAGATCGAGGGGGAGGAGGGCGCCGCCATCCTCATTGAGAACCAGCTGCGGGGCATCCGGGTCATCTCTGACGCGGGTGTGGTCGTCAAGGTGAACACCGTGCTGGTTCCGGAGATCAACGCGCAGCACATTGAGTCTGTCGCCAGGGCGGTAAAGGCGGCGGGCGCCGCGCTCTTCAATGTCATCCCGCTCATCCCGCAGTATGAGCTCAGAGACATGACCGCTCCCACCTGCGCGGAGATTGACGCGGCCCGAACCGCGGCGGAGCCGTATCTCGATGTGTTCCGGCACTGCGAGAGATGCCGGGCGGACGCGGCGGGCATCCCGGGCGGGACGGATGTGGGGGAGCAGCTCTACCAAAAACGCAAGGGCGCGGCGGAACCGTTCTCCCACGGTTAATCCCTGGCCGCGGATAAGCGCATTTCTTTGAGGGGGACAGATTCGATGGCAGGAACAAGGCAGATCGCGATCTACGGCAAGGGCGGGATCGGAAAATCCACCACCACACAGAACCTGACGGCGGGGCTGTGCGAATTCGGGAAGAAAGTCATGGTGGTGGGCTGCGATCCCAAAGCGGACTCCACAAGGCTCCTTCTGGGCGGCCTGGCGCAGAAAACCGTACTGGACACCATCCGGGAGGAGGGAGAGGACATCTCCCTGGATCGGATCATGAAAGTGGGGTACAGGGGCACAAAATGCGTGGAGTCCGGCGGCCCGGAGCCGGGCGTCGGCTGCGCCGGCCGGGGGATCATCACCTCCATCAACATGCTGGAGAACCTGGGCGCGTACACCGAGGATCTGGACTTTGTCTTCTACGATGTCCTGGGCGATGTCGTCTGCGGCGGCTTCGCCATGCCCATCCGGGAGGGCAAGGCCAGGGAGATCTATATCGTGGCCAGCGGCGAGATGATGGCGCTCTACGCCGCCAACAACATCTCCAAGGGGATCCAGCGGTACGCACGCACCGGCGGGGTGCGGCTGGGCGGCATCATCTGCAACAGCCGGAATGTGGACAGGGAACAGGATCTGCTGCGGGCGTTCGCAAAGGAGCTGGGCACAAAGCTGCTCTATTTCATCCCCCGGGACAATGTGGTGCAGTACGCGGAGATCCATCGCCAGACGGTCATCCAGTACCGGCCCGGGTCAGGCCAGGCGCAGGAGTACCGGAATCTGGCGCAGGCGCTCATTGACAATACGGATTTCTCCATCCCCACCCCGATGACCCCGGAGCGGCTGGAGGAGATCCTGCTGGAGTTCGGCATGATGGACAACATGGCGGACGACTACCGGATCTGATTTGGCGGCCCGCTCCATGGACGCGGTTTTGCCCTGAAGGCAAACGATCTGCGTCCCGGGAGTCCGGCCCTGAGATACCGCACGGCGGACAGAGTGCCTGCCGTGCGGTTTTTCCGTGCCCCGCGCCGGAAATTGTCTGGAAACTTTCCGGAAATCTGTGGCAATGAGGGCGGAAATACGCTATAATCGATGGCGTAAATTGAGAAAAGGTCGTGACGCTATGCCCACCAATGTCTACGAGAGTCCGCTGGCCTCCCGCTACGCCAGCGATGAGATGCTCTATCTCTTTTCCCCGGATAAGAAGTTCTCCACCTGGCGGAAGCTGTGGGTGGCGCTGGCCCGGGCGGAGATGGAACTCGGCCTGCCCGTCACGCAGGAACAGGTCTCCGAGCTGGAGTCGCACATCTATGACATCGACTATGAGATGGCGGCGCAGTTTGAGAAGGAGCTGCGCCACGATGTGATGGCGCATGTCCACACCTACGGCGCACAGTGCCCCGGCGCCATGCCTATCATCCACCTGGGCGCCACCAGCTGCTATGTGGGGGACAACACCGACATCATCCTCATGAAAGAGGGGCTCCAGATCGTCCGGGACAAACTGGTTCGCGTGCTGGCGAATCTGGCGGACTTCGCCTGGAAGTACCGGGCGCTGCCCACCCTGGGCTTCACCCATTTCCAGGCGGCTCAGCTGACCACGGTAGGGAAGCGCGCCACGCTGTGGATGAACGAGCTGCTCATGGATCTGGACGAGGTGGAGTACCGTCTGGATCACCTGAAGCTTCTGGGCTCCAAGGGGACGACGGGAACCCAGGCGTCGTTCCTGGAACTGTTCGACGGAGACCACGAAAAAGTGAAGCAGCTGGAGGAAAAGATTGCAAAGGAAATGGGCTTTACAGGCTGTGTCCCCGTAAGCGGACAGACCTATTCCCGGAAGATAGACGCCGCGATTCTGTCCACGCTGTCCGGGATCGCCCAGTCCGCCAGCAAATTCGCCACCGACCTGCGGCTGCTGGCGCATATGAAAGAGATCGAGGAGCCGTTTGAGTCCAGGCAGATCGGATCCTCCGCCATGCCGTATAAGCGCAACCCCATGCGCTGCGAGCGCATCTGCGCCCTGAGCCGCTATGTGATGGCCGATGTGGCCAACGGATCGGTCACCGCGGCCACCCAGTGGTTTGAGCGCACCCTGGACGACTCCGCCAACAAGCGGATCTCCATTCCCGAGGCGTTCCTGGCGGTGGACGCGATTCTCAACATCTACCAGAATGTCACCAGCGGCATGGTCGTCCATGAGAAAGTCATAGAGAAGCACATCCAGGAGGAGCTTCCGTTCATGGCCAGCGAGAACATCATGATGGACGCGGTGAAGAAAGGCGGGAACCGGCAGGATCTCCACGAGCGCATCCGGGTTCTCTCCCAGGAGGCCGGCCGGAATGTGAAAGACCTCGGTCTGTCCAACAATCTCATCGATCTGATCGCGGAGGATCCCATGTTCGGCATGACCAGGGAGGAGCTGACCGCCCATCTGGAGCCCTCCCGGTACATCGGCAGGTGCCCGGAGCAGGTGGCGGAGTTCCTGGAGGGCGAGGTGAAGCCTGTCCTGGAGAAGTACGCTGACGCGCTCAACGGCGCCCAGGCGGATCTGAAAGTCTGATCCGGGCCGCCGCCGCGAACATACCGGCACAATACATACAGCGGGCAGAGAGGCCTGAGAAGTCTCTCCGCCCGTTTTATTTTTTGAGGTGATGCACATGAAAAAACCGGTGATCGGCGTACTGCCGCTGGTGGACGCGGACAGAGACAGCTACTGGATGCTGCCGGGCTATATGGAGGGAGTCCGGCAGGAGGGAGGTCTTCCGCTGATGCTGCCGCTGACGGATGACCCCGGGGAGATCCGGCAGCTGGCGGATCTCTGCGACGGCTTTCTGTTTACGGGCGGCCAGGATGTGTCCCCGTCCGTGTACGGGGAGGAGACGCTGCCCTGCTGCGGGGAGACTTCCGCGGCCCGGGACGCCATGGAGATCGCGCTGCTGAGCGCGGCGCTGGAACAGGGAAGACCTCTGCTGGGCATCTGCCGGGGCATCCAGCTGATCAACGCGGCGCTGGGCGGCACGCTGTACCAGGATCTGGACAGCCAGCTGCCGGGCGCGGCGGCGCACCACCAGTCGCCGCCCTACGACGCCCCCGCGCACACCGTGACCGTCCTGCGGGACACGCCGCTGCACGACCTGCTGCGCTGCGACCGGCTGGCGGTCAACAGCTATCACCACCAGGGGGTCAAAACAACCGCGCCCGGATTATCCGTCATGGCCTCCGCGCCGGACGGTCTGACCGAGGGCGTCTGGCTGCCGGACTATCCGTTCTGCTGGGCGGTACAGTGGCACCCGGAGTTCTCCTATGAGACCGACCCGAACAGCCGGGCGGTCTTCCGGGCCTTTGTGGACGCCTGCAGGCCGCGCTGATCCGCCCGGGATAGAAAAAAGAGCTCAGGCACGGACAGGGGAATGCCCCGTCACGGTCTGAGCTCTTTCTGTTCTGTCCCGCGGCGCGGCTTCACTCCGACGCGGTGTGGTTCTCCGTCTTTTTCACATTCGCCAGCGGGTTTGCCAGGGCGGCTTTCTTCAGATCCTCGTTGGCCACATGGGTATAGATCTGTGTGGTGTTCAGGTGGTCGTGACCCAGCACCTCCTGCAGCGCACGCACATCCACGCCGTTTTGCAGCATCAGCGTGGCGGCGGTATGGCGCAGCTTGTGGGACGAGTACTGCGTGCTGTCCAGGCCCGCCTCCGACAGATGTTTTTTCACCAGCTTGTGCACTGCGGAGGTGGTAATCCGGGTGTGTTTGCGGGTGATGAACAGCGCGTTGCGGTCGGTGGCGGCCTGGTTGTCCCGCACCGCCAGCCAGTCCTGGATGGCGCTCTGACAGGCCTCGTTGAGATAGAGAATGCGCTCCTTGTTGCCCTTGCCAAGCACCCGGAGCTGGTCGCCGCGGATATCGGTGAGATTCAGGCCCACCAGCTCGGAGATCCGCAGTCCGCAGTTTAAAAACAGGGTCAGGATGCAGTAATCCCGCTCCCGGTTCGCGCCGTCCACACTGTCCAGCAGATTGACGCTTTCCTCCAGCGTCAGGTAGCGCGGCAGCGACTTTTTCATCTTGGGCAGATCCAGATCCTGCATGGGATTCTCCGTGAGCAGTTTCGCCTTCACCGTGAGATACTTATAGAAAGACCGGATGGTGGCGATCTTCCGCGCCTTGGCCGCCGGTGACAGGCCGTAGGTGGTGTCCGGGCTGTTGGGATGGGTCGGGCGATCCCGGCTGAGGTAGTCCATATAATTGTAGACATCCGTCAGCGTGACGGAACGCACCAGATCCAGATCCACATCGGAAATGGAGATCTCCTCAAGCGGCGTGTCCTTCGGAACCAGACCCCGTTCCGACTTGATGAAGCGGAAGAAATTACGCAAGTCCAGATAATATTCATCCACCGTCTTTCTGGAGTGACCCTGAATCGTCTGGTGATAGGTCAGAAAGTCGCGGATAATCTGAGGCGCTTCAGAACGGTAATCCATGGCAAAACGCTTCCGGACAGACCGGGAACCCCCGTGGAGGCATTTTCACCTCCTCCCAAGTCAACAAAATTTTCTTTTTGTTGACTTCGTCCTGTCCGGAAATACCTCCTCTCCCGGGAATTCAAATTTGGAATTTTCGAATCCCGGGTCTGCCCGGGATCCGAAGAACGATACATACAAACGCGTGAATCCGATCCGCCGTGCGGAATCTGTCTCTGTGCAGATGAAACTCCAGCCATGTCCAGGCTGTCCGGGACGGTCACAGCAAAACGGCCAGAGCCTCCCGGATATTCTGCACCCGGATCACCTGCAGGCCGTTCGGCACCGCAACTTTGCCGCTGCCTCTGGCCGGAATGACACACTTCGTGAATCCCAGCCGGTGCACCTCCGCCAGCCGCAGGCCCAGGCTGCTCACCGAGCGCAGCTCGCCGGTCAGACCCACCTCTCCGATGGCGGTGAGGTCAGACGGAACCAGCTTGTCCCGGAAACTGGACGCCATGGCGATGATCGCGGCCAGATCCGCCGCCGGCTCATCCAGATACAGCCCGCCAATCACATTCAGATAGGCGTCGCAGCTGTTGACCAGCAGTCCGCCGCGCTTCTCCAGCACAGCCAGGAGCAGCATGGCGCGGTTATAGTCAAAACCGTTGCTGGTGCGTCTGGGATTGCCGTACACACTGGGCGTCAGCAGCGCCTGGATCTCGGCGAGCACCGGCCTGGCGCCCTCCATCACGCAGGTCACGCAGGTACCGGGTGTATCCTCCGGACGGCCCTCCAGCAGCACCTCGGAGGGATTTGGCACCTCAACCAGGCCCTCATCCCCCATCTCGAACACGCCAATCTCATTTGTGGTGCCGAAGCGGTTCTTCGCCGCCCGGAGAATACGGTAGGCCATGTGCTGCTCCCCTTCGAAGTACAGCACGCAGTCCACCATGTGCTCCAGCACTTTCGGCCCGGCGATGGAACCCTCCTTGTTCACATGGCCGATGACAAAGACGGTCATGCCCCTCCCCTTTGCCAGCTGCATCAGGGTCATGGTGCAGTCTTTCACCTGGCCCACGCTGCCGGGCGAGGTATTCAGATCCCCGTTATACAGCGTCTGGATGGAGTCCACAATCAGCACATCCGGCTCGAGCCGATCCACCGCGGCCAGGACATCGTCCAGATTCGTCTCGGAGTAGAGATACAGATTATCTCCTCTCACTTTCAGACGCTCCGCACGGAGCTTGATCTGCCGCTCCGACTCCTCGCCGGACACATACAGCACTCTGGCGAACCGGCACAGGCTGTCACAGATCTGAAGCATCAGGGTGGACTTCCCTATCCCGGGCGCACCGCCCACCAGAACGAGGGAACCGCGCACGGCGCCGCCGCCCAGTACCCTGTCCAGTTCTTTCATCCCCGTGTCAAAGCGCAGCTCGTCGGTGGTCTCCACTTCGCTGATCTTCCTGGGCGCGGAGGCACTCTGCCCCACCGCCCGGGATCTCGGCGATGCCGGCTTTGCGGTCTGGGCGGGCTGCTCCACAATGGTATTCCACGCACCGCACGCGGGACATCTCCCCTGCCACTTCGGCGTCTCGTTCCCGCACTCGGTACAGTAAAAAATCGTCTTTGCTTTCATACGCTTCCCCGCTTTTGTGTCTCGAGATTTCTCCACAACATGCGTCCAAACGGTGCTCTCCCCCGCCCGAATGACAGATCACTTGCCTTTTCCGGGCAGACCGGCCTCTCCGGACTACTTTGAGGACTTGGGCGCCGGGATCTCCTCATCCTCCATGACGGGGGCAATCAGAACCCGTCCGGTGCCGCGGTACACATTCACAAGACCCTCCCCGGTGGCGGCGGAACCCACAAGAGTCTGCGTCGTCCTCTCCACCGTGAAGTTCAGCGTATTTGACCAGGCGATGGCCATGCTGCCGTCTATCCGCACCACATCATCCTCCAGGTCAACTACGACCAGCTCCTCCGCGGGAACCGGGCTCTCCAGAACCGCAATCCCGTTGCCCTGCATCACGGTGCTGAACAGACCCTCATTGCCGAAGACGGCGGAAGACAGATTGCTCCTGGCCACCACCTTAAGACTGATGGTGTCGTCGCATGCCAGAAACATGCCGTCCTCAATCACCATACCGTTAGCCCACTTGGAAACATCCTCGAAGAGAACATACCGGTAGGTCGGCTCCAGCACCAGCAGACCGCAGCCATCGTACCTGGGCTTCAGCGTCGTCTCGCCTGTGACCTTGCTGCCGATGAACTTCTTCATGAGGTCGCCCGCGCCCCTGACATTCGTCGCGGCCTCAATATCCCCTATCATGATCTGCATTGCCTTCGCCTGGATCATCACGCCTCCGTCATGGTTCAGCTTCGCGATGACCTGCTTCTTGTGGACATTCATCTGCGAGGCATAAAACCGCATCGCCGCCGTATCCGGTGTGACGGAGAGATCTCTCTCGTACTCAAGAAGGGAAAATCTCCCGGACTCCGCGACAATCTTATGCGCTCTGGTCGGCTGAAACAGGTTCGTTCTGATCATTGCAATCCCTCCAAAAGGCCAGTTATCGTGAAAAGGACGGGGTGAATGTTCCTCCGCCAGTCCTGTCTGGGCGCGGGGAACGC
>CAYRAG010000023.1:0-3923 GCA_964422185.1 uncultured Oscillospiraceae bacterium | reverse complement strand
CCGGGAGATGGCACTCAGGAGAGATTGATGCCAAGTTTGGTGAGGAAAAGCCGGTCTCGTTCCATGACCTCCGTGGTTCGAACCCGCTGCGCGGATCCCGGGACTACATCCACTTTTTCCGCTGCGTCAAACCATTCGAGGATCTCCTGAACCGACATAGTTTCCAGCCAGCTCTTCAGCGCCTCTTCTTTATCGAGGTTTGTCCTGAGGTCATGATCGGGATCACCATTCTTCACCCCGAGCGTGCGTTTGAGGCGGTCTATCTCCTGTATGAAGTGCTCAAGGTAACAGAGCGCAACGAACTGTACGAGCTTTTTCCCATCCAGTGTCTCATCACTCCATACACGACTGCGCCTTCCGCCAGTCCCCTGCCTGTATTCCTCAATCCACTCGCGTTTCCTGTACTTCCCAAGTGCTTCGAAAGTGTCGCGCTCCTTACTGGCTACCAGGGTCAAAATCCCGTGATACTTCTTCGCATTGAGAATGGCGCGTGTGTTGAATGTTACCTCCGGCTCTCCGTTTGTCTTCTCTCTGATGATGAGAAACTGCCTGATCAGATTTGCGGCTCCGGGTTTGAAGTCTCTCTCCCCGGCAAGATACTGATTGCGTATCGTACTGAGTTGTCTGTCAAGCTCCCGGTTCCTGCTAAGCCGGATTTGACTGTCGACGAAAATGTGGAGGTATACCCGCCGCCTAACGCATTCGGAATCCCCGGCTTTCATGCCTTTCTTCGCACTGCCGTACCTGCGCACTCTCTCAAATGACCGCGTAAGGCAAACCGTGACCCCGTATGTGCCCGGCTCAAACGGGCACATATTGCCGGTGCTTTCCAGATCTTCAAGTGCTTTGTCTACTTCGCATCGCACCCATTCTACGCTGTCCTCTACCCGGGTGAGGAAATGAAACGAAGATTGCAACAGCCCGGACAGATTCTCCTCTGAACAGAAACCGCAGTCTGTCACGATCTCCAGGTTCTTAAGGCCCGGCACATCCAACTGGCTCACGGCGTGATGAATCGCTTTAATATCCGGGATATTCCCTGGTGTCGAAATGTAGCAGATCGGCTGCCGGGCCGGCATCGAAAAGACCGTAAGCAATCTTTCCGTCTCCAGGACATCGTCTGCCTTATTGTGTCCGCAGCGGGAACGGATATCTGCCTTTTCATCCGTGGAGGTGGAGTCATACACGAGTACATGGTTGCTTTCCCACCGTTTGGTGCGCTCCAGAAAAAACCTCTGGCGAATGGAATCCTCTGCGCCGATCCGCGCAAACAGTTTTTGAACCGTTGCCTCTGGCAGAGCACATTTGCAGGGCTCCAGGCTGTGGGTCACCTGCCATATTTCCAGACGCGAAATTGCCCTGCCGTCTGTCAGCAGACAGTACCTGGCCAGCGCAATGATCTTTTCCGCGGTTTCTTCATCGCAGCACCGGTACACATCTTCATCGATCCCGCTGACCTCACCGATGTGAGCGGCAATTGCGGTGGATCCGGCCCGGTTTCCCGTGGCGGCTACCTTCCCCGGAGACACCTCTCCCCCTGTCGCGGCAGCCGCAGGTTTACGGGATCCGTTCTCTGCCTTTGGCCTGGTCTCAATGATTTCATCAGACCCCGGGAGAATCTTCCCCAGAAGTTCCTCATGCTTTGTCGTGTAGTACCCTTTTTCCCTGTTGTACCCGCTGATCCGGCGAATCACATAAATACTGCCGTTCTTCTGCTTCCTGTGTATGATATCTACCCGTTCTTTTCCAGAGGCCTTCCTTCCCAATGCCGTACTTCCTCTCATTCTTAGTGGATGTTGCATTCATCATTATAACAGCCACTAAAGAAAATACAAGAGCAATTTACCACATCTGCGGATTCCTGCGGCGCTTCCTGCCACACTTCTTCCTCAACACAGTGAGTTTCTCGCTGAGAGGTTCGATACACTTCTGGAACAGATCCACGCCAGTCTTTTCCGCATAGTCGGAGCAGCTCTTTCTGAATCGGACAAGCGTCTCCATGGAAAAAGGCACATCCTCCCAGTTTGTGATGTGCAGAGCGTACCGAACCAGATAGTCGAAATTGGTTCTGTAGATAACTTCTTCATCGGTCAGATCCATGGTGTCTTTCAGAATCAGGGCCCCGGCCAGCACTTTGACAGGACAATCCGGCCGCGAAGACGGTTCGGATTGGAAAAGAGACTCGAAGACGGTCTCATCAATGGCCGGAAAGATCTCATCAGAGAAGAATCCGGCCCATGATTTCACCACCTGTTCTTTCTTTTTGTCGGAAAATTGAAGTCCATAGTTGTATGGAGAAATCTCTTCATTTTCATCACACAACCTGAATGGCATGGCCCGGTCACCCTTTCACAACATTGTTGGCTTTTATGTTAAAAAATAGATGTGAATTAAATAACATAGAACTTTACAGCAATTTTGTTCCCTGCGGCATCTGCGTTTGGCCGCCTGTCATGGTTTCGGCATGATGTTGTCCCTGCAGGCGCTGAGTATCAAGGAGACCGGCAGTTTCCTGATGCGCCGGGATCCTGTCCGGACTTTTATGTGTTCCGGCCGCCCCGCCGCCTGCAGAATCATACCATAGAACAGGCGCATATTCAAGTTTTTTGCCCGTTTCCCCCATACAGTATGTTCCGCATGCGGGCTGGGCATCCATGAGTTCCGAATTCTCCACTTGAGATCCTCTGCGCCCTGTGTGCCAGAGCCACGGCACCGTGTACCGAAGGTGACCCTCCCCCGCAGCCACCTGCCGCTTACCAGACCTGTGATAAGAGAAACGATCATCGTTTATGGTCTACTACTTTTCCGCACCATGTGGTCTGCCGCCCTGTATCTCCGGTGAAAAACAGCATCGAATCTCGATATAAAAAATCCTTGGGTTTGGGACTGTTCACTAGTTATTAATCATTATGGTTCCGCCCTTAAACTCTTTGGATTTGCACTGACAATATAGCCGTTACTTCCAACCTGAATAGCTATCCATTGCTTTTTCCCATTATAAGTAAATTCGTAGACTGTGCGTGGATTCCTTTTTCCTTGAGTACCGACAGCATTGCCTTGATAAATAGCTTCAAGAACATAATCAGGGATATCATGATTAGCAATTCCTTTTCCATTGAACTCATGCCCATGCATTTTAATGATGTACTCAAGTCCTGATGAGGGATTTCCTGTTTCGAGCCAGACAATCTTATCAGTAGGATCTCGTGTAATCATCACGACTTTATCCGGGGATATTTTTTTACCACTTGCAATCACCTCATCTATTGGATGATGGACAATATTGCCATCCGCACCGACCCGAAATTTTTGAAAAAAATATCATTAGATGCTTGCAAAAGTAATCAAATGAAGTATACTATGAGTAACAACACTTAGGAGGGCTGCATTATGGCAAATACTTTAGTTCAGTTTCGGGCGGACGAGACTGTGCGGATCAAGGCGACCGATATCTGCGAAAAACTCGGCATCGACCTTCAAACCTATCTTCGGATGTGTATGTCAAGGCTTATCCAGGAAAACGGAATTCCGTTTAGCATGAAACTGGACGGTGAAACCGAAAACCGCGGACTCGCCGCGATGAAAGCCGCCAGCCGCATCGCTGCGGAAAACGGAATATCCGATATGATGCTGGACGAAATCAACGAGGAAATTTCCGCCGCGAGAGGGAAACCGACGGCATGAAATATTACGCAGTCATAGATACCAATGTACTGGTTTCCGCTATGCTCAAGTGGAATTCCGTTCCGGGCAATGTGCTGGAGCTTGTCTTCGGAGAGACAATCGTGCCGTTACTGAACGCCGGCATCGTGGCGGAATACAGAAAAGTCCTTGCCAGACCGAAGTTCGGATTTACAGAGAATATCATCGACGATGCCGTTGGCGAACTGGAGCGGCTCGGTATTTTTGTCGATGCGAATGCG
>CAYRAG010000022.1:22488-28360 GCA_964422185.1 uncultured Oscillospiraceae bacterium | reverse complement strand
CCTGTATTCCTACCATTTGCCGGAGTTGCGAATGGGTCTGGAACTTTGTGCGTATCGGGCTTATGCGAGGGCTACGGCTTCTACGGTATCCGCAATACAGCACAGTCTCTCCACTGTCAGAACCCGTTGAGGGTTCCCCCGAGACGCGATGTCGTTCACGAGAGTTTGCAGGGGGTGGTGGTCATGTGTGCGGCCTGCTCCATACCCCAAAGATGCCCTTTCCTGCCCCTGAAGAGGAAGCTGTCATTGAAGGGGAGATATAGTGAATTCAATGACGATGAGTTTTGCCCAGATGGCGAGCCTGATTCGCACATGACGCCGGATAGAAAGATTCATCTCCGGACGCTGATGGAAGCCCCGGCCCTGGGAATGGGCAATGGATAGATTAGAGCCGTGTTCGGCCGAGAGTGCTCTGTCGGCTGCAGACCTGGTCGAAATGGCCGGCATGTGATAGCCCATATTCCCCAGTACCTCCCGGAATGTGCGGTTCAGCGGCAGATTACCGTCTACGGAGACCGCATTTTGCGGTTTTGGGACAGGTTGGAGAAACCAGTGAGCGGTGCGTGGAGACCGCAATCTGCAGCTCAGCGCGGAAGACGATCCTACTGGCAGATCTGCTCCTGTGCCATGTGGTACTCCCGCATCCTGCGGTAAAAGGTGGATTTGCTCATTCTGCACAGGTTGCTGGCCGCCTCCGTGGTGATGTGTTTCAGATCCCACTCTTCCGCCACCTTGCCGAAGTACGGGGGTATGTCGATACACGGCCTGCCAAACTGCACGCCCCTGGCCTTTGCCGCCGCGATGCCCTCCGCCTGCCTCTGGTGGATGTTGACCCGCTCATTCTCCGCGACGAACGACAGAACCTGCAGCACGATGTCGCTGAGGAAAGTGCCCATCAGGTCCTTGCCCCGGCGGGTATCCAGCAGGGGCATATCGAGCACAACGATGTCGATGCCTTTCTCTTTCGTGAGGACGCGCCACTGCTCCAGAATCTCTCCATAGTTCCGGCCCAGACGATCGATGCTCTTGATGTAGAGCAGGTCGTCTTTTTTCATGCGCTGCACCATCCGCATATACTCCGGCCGGTCAAAATCCCTGCCGGACTGTTTGTCCATGTAGATGTTGCCCTCCGGGATGTCCAGTTCCTGCATCGCAATCAGCTGCCTGTCCTCATTCTGCTCCCTCGTGCTGACCCGGATGTAGCCGTAATGTGTTTCTTTCATGGTGTCGATCTCCTTTTCATGATGTTTATATTGGGGCCGGTTGAGCCGCCCTGCTAAAAACCTGCGCGGGCTGATGGGAAAAATCAAGGGAGAATCCTGCAATCAGATCCAGTGTCAGGGTGAATGCAGGGATATCGCCGGAGGTATCGCATCAGGAATTTGAATCCTGCAGTACTCTTCCGGTGAAGCAGCACCTGAGTCGGATATTGCCACGGAAATATCTGAAAGATGTCTGGAGACAGTGATTCCAGCGGCCAGAGTTGTCCAGCTAATGGAGGTTCTGTGGAGCAGGCGGCGCAGTGGATGTATGCAATCGGGTAGGGACGGCAGGAAGGAACAGGGTACGGAATGCACCACCAAATCGGGAATCCCATTAGAATAATTCCCCCGCTCCTTGCTGCTAAAGAATCTGCATTGAGGACGGATCAAGGGAAGAAAATACGAAAGAGCAGAGGCCCTGTACACAGATGGCTTACCATGTCATGGCCTTTTTCCTTTTCCAGATCACGGAATATCACCTGTTTGTCTGCGCTTTAGGCGCCACGGGTGGGGGCGTCTGTACGCATTGCGTCGTATTCGGGAATAGGGGAAGCTGATCCTTATGCAGCCGGACAAGATCCATCCGTAAATCCGCTGCAAAGTTGAGCACCTCAATACAAGCAGAACAGCAGCTTGGACAACACCAAAATGAGCATCCGGCCCGTATGCTGAACCAGGACGGAGTGGCTACAGACCTGCAGATCCGTGCTTTGGGCACGAAGCGCCGGGGGATGATCTGGGCTGAGAACCTCCCGGCTATTCAGATCCGCAGGCCATAACAGGGACGCTCAGAGAACTCAAAGATGCAATGACCGGTATGGTTTCCCGGATGGTGGCATGGCCTTTTCCAATACGCAGCCTTTTATCGGGGGAGGAGTAGCATTTTCTGCGGATGGAGAAGCCGGGACGGTTGGCCGCATCATGTGTTTCAGGAGTAGGATTGCGCCGATCTATGTCAATCCGGTTCTCAGCCGGGACAGGGATCATCTGCGGTATTATCGAGGAGACGGCAGGTGTGTTTTCTCTGGCGCAGGCGAAACTCTCTCACAGACCCCACAGAAGCAGCGGGGTATTCCCGGGAACCGTCAGGGGTGCGGCAGGAAAAAACCGGAAGGTCACAGTTGGGATCTGGGTCAAATGGCATCAACAGGACATGGGAGAGGATGGTTTCATATGGCGACTCGGGGATCGAACTGGCCGACCGGGTCGGGGGACTGGCCGCCGCCGGCCGGGAGAGGGGTGCCGGGATCATCTATGCGTTACAAAGGAAAAAAGTATCAGGGAGCTGGATGGGGGAGATCCTGCTGGCGGATTCGCCGGATTCCGGAGGGCCTCGGGAAGGTTCTCTGGCTCTGGAAAATGGGAAAAACTGGAAGCCAGGGAGTAAAAAATCATCCCGCCAGGCGGGACGGGGGAATGGAACAGAAGACAGGAGGGATAGAAGAAACGCGGGAACCGGATTTCGCCGGTGCCGGAATGCCGGAAACACTTTGGCGAGTAAGACGGAACCGATGGTGCGCAACTGCCGGGGAAGCGGCGCCGGCCGACTGGAAAAGACTGGCAGGATGCCGGAGATACCGGGCGGGGCCCGGATCCGGCGCGGAACAGGATGCCGGTGCCGAATTTTGCGCAATCTACCCTTGTATTTTTGGCGGTTGTGCGGTATGCTTTGCAGAGGACAGGATTTCCTGTCCTGTTCCATGTTGTATCCGGCAGAGACGGCGGATACTGCGGAGGAGTGAGGTCTCTTGAATTTAAAGGACCCGGAGAATAAGAAGTATTTTAAGATTGGCGTGACTGCCGCCGCTGTGGCGATCGTCGGGATCGCGTGCTATTTTCTCCTGCGGCATCTGGCGGATATCTTCACCGGGCTGAAAGTGGTGCTGGATATCCTGATGCCCTTTATCTACGGCGCGGTCATCGCGTATGTCCTGGCTCCCATGTGCAGCCGCTTTGAGGCGCTGCTCCGGAAAAAGCTGCGCAGGGGCGCGGGGGCGCTGGCCATCGTCCTCTCCCTGCTGGTGGCCGTGGCGGTGGTCTTTGCCCTGTTCATGCTGGTCATTCCCCAGGTGTGGGACAGCATCGTGGGAATTGCCGCCGCGATCCCCAGAGAGCTGACCGCGGCGAATGAGTGGTTCCACAATCTGCTGCAGAGCCAGCCGGAGCTGCAGGCGTACTGGGATGAAATTTCCGCCAATATCTATTCCGCGGTGACCTCCTGGCTGAAGACCGGGCTGCTGCCTACGCTGAACACCGTGGTCAGCCAGCTGGGGACGCAGCTGGCGGCGTTTGTGGGGGTTATCAAGGATCTGTTCCTGGGCATTTTAATTTCCATCTATTTCCTGGCAAGCCGGAAGCAGTTCGCGTCTCAGGCGAAGCTGGTGCTCTACGGGATCTTCCCCGCCCGCTGGGCGAAGATGATCGAGGAGGAAGTGCACTTCGCGGATCGGATGTTCAACGGCTTTCTCATGGGCAAGCTGCTGGACAGCGCCATTATCGGGGTGCTGTGCTTTATCGGAACCTATCTCATGGGCTTTGACTCCGCGGCGCTGATCAGCGTTATCGTGGGCGTGACGAATATCATCCCGTTCTTCGGGCCGTTTATCGGGGCGATTCCCTGTGCGCTGCTCCTGCTGCTGGAAAATCCGCTCCACTGCCTCTATTTCCTGATTTTCATCCTCATCCTGCAGCAGCTGGACGGCAATGTCATCGGCCCGAAGATCGTGGGGGATACCACCGGGCTGCCCAGTTTCTGGGTGCTGTTCTCCATCCTGCTCTTCGGCGGACTGTGGGGCGTGGTGGGCATGGTGGTCGGCGTGCCGCTGTTCGCGGTGATCTACGACCTCGTGCGCCGGCTGACCTACCTCGGCGTGAGAAAACACGGCCAGGGCGAGATGATCGACGACTATAACGCGGAGTACCATCCGCCGCTGCCGGAGAAGAAACGGAAAAAGAGAGAGAAGAAAGCACTTGAGGAGAAGGGGGATGACCGCCAGTGAGCAAGGTGGTTCTGCGGGTGATTGGCGTGTTGCCCGCGTTCGCGATCCAGGTGCTGTGGATGGTCGTCCTGCTCAAGTGGCTGGCGCCCTGGGCGGCTCTGATCAACCTGGTGCTGTCCCTGTTCGCCATCCTCTTCGTGCTCTACATCATGTCCAGCCGGAACGAGGGGAGTTACAAAACCCTCTGGCTGCTGGTCATTCTGGGACTTCCCGTGTTCGGAGCCATCCTCTATCTTATTTTCGGCAACAAGCGTACCACGAAGCCCATCCGGAGACGCTTGGAGCGCAGCCGGGAGCAGCTGCCGCCCCATGAGATTGACACCCAGGCGCTGCATGAGGTGGAGGAGGAGCGGCCGCGCCTGGCGCAGACTTTCCACTATATCCAGAAAATCACCGGCTTCTCCCCCCGGCCCTGCCGGGACACCACCTACTACTCGCTGGGCGAGTATATGTTCGAGGCGATGCTCAAAGATCTGGAGACGGCGGAGCACTTCATCTTCGCGGAGTACTTCATCGTGGAGAACGGCAAGATGTGGGACTCCATGGTGGAGATCATGTCCCGCAAGGCGGCGGAGGGCGTGGATGTGCGGTTCATGTACGACGACATGGGCAGCATCTTCACCTATACCTACCGCAACCTGAAGCAGCTGGAGGAAAAGGGCATCAAATGCGTCCGGTTCAACGCCCTCAAGTCCATCCGGGGCACCCTGAACTACCGGGATCACCGGAAGATGCTCATCATTGACGGCAAGGTCGTCTTCAGCGGCGGCGCGAACCTGGCGGATGAGTACATCAACGAGGTAGTGAAGTTCGGGCACTGGAAGGACATCGGGTTCCGCCTCACCGGGGAGCCGGTGCGGGAGTACACCAGGATGTTCGTCCATTTCTGGAACGCCTACTCCAAAGAACCCGTCTCCATGGATGTGCTGGTGCCGCCGGAGCTGCCGCCGTACACCGGGCCGGACAACGGCTGTGTGCTGTCCTACTATGACTCGCCCATGTATGACGACGCCGCCAGCAACAAGCTGTATGTGGAGCTGCTGGGGCAGGCGACGCACTACGCCTGGTTCTACACCCCCTACCTCATGCTGGGGGAGACTCTCATGGACGCTTTTGTCCGGGCGGCCCAGCGCGGGGTGGATGTGCGGATCATCGTGCCCGGTATCCCGGATAAGAAGCTGGTGTTCCGGATCACCCGCAGCTATTACCAGCCCCTTCTGGAGATGGGTGTGAAGATCTACGAATACACCCCCGGCTTTGTCCACGCCAAGGGCTGCGTCATCGACGATGTGGTGGGCACCATGGGCACGGTGAATCTGGACTTTCGCAGTCTGTACTTCCATTTTGAGAACAACGCCCTGTTCTACCGTGCGTCCGTGCTCTCGGACTTAAAAGCGGATTTCCAGGCGACGCAGGAGAAATGCCAGGAGCGCACGCTGGAGAATATCGGCAGCGGCTTTGGCAAGTGGTTTGTGGACGGCGTGATGCGTATCTTCGCGCCGCTGTGCTGAGAAACAGTTTGAAACGAAAGAAACAGGTTCATGGAGACAGTCATGAACCTGCTTCTTCGTACCCGGGCGAAACGCGCCGGAATAAAGGCGCGGGGAGTTT
>CAYRAG010000022.1:18740-22388 GCA_964422185.1 uncultured Oscillospiraceae bacterium | reverse complement strand
GGAGGAAAAGGCGATCCGGGAGCTGAACGCCGGGGTCTACCTGTTCCACGCGCCGGAGCTGCTGCGCTGCCTGGAGCTGCTGCGCTGCGACAACGCCCAGGGCGAGTACTATCTCACGGATGTGCCCGCCCTGCTGCTGGAGCAGGGATGCAGGGTGGGCGTCTGCGATACCTGCACGCCGGTGGAGATGCTGGGGGTGAATACCCCGGAACAGCTCGCCCTGGTGGAGAACACCATTCTGGCCGGACGGGACTGAGGGTTCGGCTTTTTCCGCGCCGCCGCACGGCGGCTTTCTGGAGAGGAGGGACAAACTCGTGGAACATGCCATGACCAGCGGAAAGGAGTGGAAGGTCATTCTGCTCTTTACCCTGCCCATTATGGCGGGGAATTTCCTCCAGCAGCTGTACAACGCCGTGGACAGCATGGTGGTGGGCCAGTTTGTGGGGGAGAACGCCCTGTCCGCCGTGGGCACCTGCGTGCCCCTGGTCATGCTGTTTCTCGCGCTGTCCCAGGGCCTGGGCACCGGCGTGGGCGTGGTGGTGTCCCAGTATTTCGGGGCAGGGCGCACGGACGATATGGCCAAAGCCATCACCACTGCCGTGACGCTCATGTCCGCGGTGGGCATTGTCCTGACCGGCGTCGCCCTCGTCGCCACCCCGTTTCTGCTGTCTGTGGTGCTGGGGGTGCAGGATCCGGAGGTTCTGGGCATGGCCGTGACCTATTTCCGGATCTATTCCGCCGGGCTGCTGTTTCAGTTTACCTACAACTGTATTGCGTTCATTCTGCGGGCGGTGGGGGACTCCCGGGCGACGCTCTATTTCCTGGCGGTCTCCTCCCTGGCCAATATCGTGCTGGATCTGCTCTTTGTGGTGACTTTCCACTGGAGCGTGGCCGGGGCCGCGGTGGCCACGGTGATCTCCCAGTTCCTGTCCGCCTCGGTGTCCATGATCTACATGCGCCGCCGCCTGGCGGCGGCCCGGGCCCGGGCGCCGTTTACCCGGAAGCTGTGCTTTACCATTCTGCGCATGGGCATCCCCTCCTCGGTGCAGATGAGCATCGTGTCCGTGGGCAATCTGGCCATGCAGCGTCTGGTGAACAGCTTCGGGAACAGCGCCATGGCCGCCTTTACGGCGGGCATGCGCATTGACAACTTCGTCACCATCCCCGCGTTCGCGTTCCACGCGGGCGTGGCCAACTTCTCCGGACAGAACATCGGGGCGGGGAAGTGGGATCGGGTGCACCGGGGCGTGCGCCAGACCATGGTCATCGCGTTCTGCCTGAGCATCGTCCTGGGGGCCGCGGCCTGGCTGGGGGCGGAGCCCCTGATGGGCCTGTTCGGGCTGAAGGGCGAGTCCATGCGCATGGGGATTGAGATGATCCGCTTCATGGCCTTTACTTTCTGGCTGTTCGGGCTGTACCAGTCCTCCAACGGCCTGCTGGAGGGCGCCGGGGATGTGGTGCTGGCCTCAGGCGCCACCCTCCTGGCGCTCACCACCCGGGTCACCCTGGGCTATCTGGGCGTGCATCTGGGGGTTCTGGGCTACAACGCCGGCTGGGTCACCATGCCGGCCGGCTGGAGCGTGGCGCTTGTGATCGTGCTCATCCGCTACTTCACCGGCGGCTGGAAAGAAAAGGCGCTGGTGAAGACCGGACAGACAGGGGAGGAGGCGGTCTCGGATGACCTATAACTTTTTCGCGCTCATCTCCCGGATGCGCAACATTGACCGCTGGGCCCTGATGCGCAACACCACCCGGGAGAATGTGCAGGAGCACTCCCACATGGTGGCGGTGCTGGCCCACGCCCTGGCGGTGATCCAGAACCGCTATTTCGGGGGAACCGTGGATCCCGGCCGGGTGGCCGCCGCGGCGCTCTACCACGACGCCACGGAGATTATCACCGGGGACATGCCCACCCCCATTAAGTATTACAACCCGGAGCTGAGAGCCGCCTACGGCGAGGTGGAGCGCATGGCGGCAGACCGCCTGCTGGCCATGCTGCCGGAGGATCTGGCCCAGGAGTTCCGGCCGCTGCTGCTGGACGAGGATCCGGAGATCCACGCCCTGGTGAAGGCGGCAGACCGCCTGTCCGCCTACATTAAATGTGTGGAGGAGCAGAAGGCGGGGAATCTGGACTTTAAAAAGGCGGGGGAGCAGATCCTGGAGACGCTCCGCACCAATCCCCTGCCGGCGCTGTCCTATTTTATGGAGCACTTCCTGCCCGGCTTTGAGCTGACGCTGGATGAGCTGACCTGAAAGACCCCCGGTACGGGGAAGAGAAAGGAATTTAAGACCATGAGGGCAATTGTGACCGTGATCGGAAAAGACCGGGTGGGCATCATCGCCGCCGTGTGCGCACTGCTGTCCCGGCATAATGTGAATATCCTGGATATCAGCCAGACGGTGATGCAGGAGTACTTCACCATGATCATGCTGGTGGACACCTCCGGCTGCCAGGTGCCGTTCACGGAACTGGCGGCGCAGCTGGATGCCGCCGGTAAGGAGGAGGAACTGTCCATCCGCATTCAGCGCGAGGACATTTTCGACGCCATGCACCGCGTCTGAGTGAGGGGGTTACGGCATGCTCAACCGCTCAGATATTCTCTCCACCATCCGGATGATCGACCAGCAGCACCTGGATATCCGCACCATTACCATGGGGATCTCCCTGCTGTCCTGCGCGGATCCGGATCCGAAGGCTGCCTGCGGGAAGATCTACGAGAAGATCACCCGCTGCGCGGAGCGCCTGGTGGAAACCGGCGAACAGATCGAGGGGGAGTTCGGGATCCCCATTGTGAACAAGCGCATCTCCGTCACCCCCATCGCCCTGGTGGCGGCCGCCTCCGAGACGGAGGACTATGTCCCGTTCGCCGCGGCGCTGAACCGGGCGGCGAAGAGCACCGGCGTGGACTTCGTGGGGGGCTTCTCCGCGCTGGTGCAGAAAGGGATGACGGACGCGGACAGAAAGCTCATCCGGGCCATCCCCCAGGCGCTGGCGGAGAACGACCTGGTGTGCTCCAGCGTCAATGTGGGCTCCACGAAAGCGGGCATCAACATGGACGCCGTGGCCCTGCTGGGCCGCACGGTAAAAGAAGCCGCGCAGCGCACCGCGGATCGGGGAGGCTCCGGCTGCGCCCGGCTGGTGGTCTTCTGCAACGCGGTAGAGGACAATCCGTTCATGGCCGGCGCGTTCCACGGCGTGGGCGAGCCGGAAAAGGTGATCAATGTGGGCGTCTCCGGCCCCGGTGTGGTGCACTACGCCCTGCAGTCCGTGAAGGGCGAGCCGCTGGATGTGGTGGCGGAGACCATTAAAAGAACCGCGTTCCGGGTGACCCGGATGGGCCAGCTGGTGGCCCAGGAGGCCAGCCGCCGCCTGGACACGCCGTTCGGGATTGTGGATCTGTCCCTGGCGCCCACGCCGGCCCAGGGGGACAGCGTGGCCCGGATCCTGGAGGAGATGGGTCTGGAGGTCTGCGGCACCCACGGCACCACCGCCGCGCTGGCGCTGCTCAACGACGCGGTGAAGAAGGGCGGCGTCATGGCCAGCTCCAGTGTGGGCGGCCTGTCCGGCGCGTTTATCCCCGTCAGCGAGGACGAGGGCATGATCGCCGCGGCCTCGTCCGGCGCCCTGACGCTGGACAAGCTGGAGGC
>CAYRAG010000022.1:15151-18640 GCA_964422185.1 uncultured Oscillospiraceae bacterium | reverse complement strand
ATGGCCGCGGCGGCGAAGACAGCGGACACCCTGCGTTTCATCTTTACGGAGGACGGCTTCTACTGCGACAACTCCGGGGAGCTGAGCGAGGCGGAGGAAACCCTCCGGCAGAAGTTCCTGGCGGATCGGTGGGCCGCTCTGTTCCACTGGGGCGCGGAGCAGCGCCCGGAGGGCCTGAGCGCCTCCGCGGGCTTTCTGTATCTCCTCTCAGACGCGTTCTACAAGCAGCTGACGGATCTGCCGGATCTGGAGCTGACCCGGGAGAAGACCGAGGTCACCCTGTCCGATCCGGATCGGCTGCTGCAGGCGGTGCCGTTTGGCATCGGGGTGGAGTATATCGACACCGGCTGGCTGGAGCGTGCGTTCGCACGCATGAACGGGGTGTTCTGCCGGGAGGTGGCCGCCTACGAGGGCACTGTGGCGCTGTACCTGGCCGAGCAGAACCAGAACCTGAAAGTGCCGGAGCGGGTCTTCTTCCACCTGGTGGAGAATAAGGACGAGGACTTCCCGTTCGCGTTCCTGGCCACCTACGCCACCACGGACGAGAGCGGCCGGGTGCGCCACTACCCCCTCCAGTACGCCCTGAAAGAGTACAGGGACGACCGGGAGAAGCTGATTAACCTGCTCTCCTGCCTCAACCGCGCCGCCCAGGTGTGCCGGCTCATCGGCTCGTTCATGGAGAGCGGCGAGCTGTTTCACCCCCTCCAGCTGACGGCGAAGGAGGCCTATGACTTCCTGACCCATGTGGAGGCCATTGAGGCGGAGGGCATCTTGTGCCGCGTGCCCAACTGGTGGAAAAAGCGGACGGCCGCCGTCTCCCTGTCCATCCGTCTGGGGGAGGACAGGCCCTCCCTCCTGGGCTTTGACTCCCTGATCTCCGTCCAGCCGCAGCTGATGGTGGACGGCGTGCCGCTCACGGAGGAGGAGATCCGGGATCTGCTCAACCAGACGGAGGGCCTGGCGTTCCTGAAAGGCAAGTGGGTGGAGGTGGATCACGACCGCCTGCGCACGCTGCTCTCGGAGATGGACGGGATGCCGGAGAAACTCACCCTCATGGAAGCCCTGCGCATGGAGACGGTGAAGCCCAAGGCGGATGTGGGGGAGCTGGTGACCAACGGCGCCTGGCTGTCCTCTCTGCTGTCCGGCATGAAACAGCCGGAGTCCCTCCGCGCCGCCGCCCTGCCCAAAAGCGTTCACGCGACGCTGCGCCCCTACCAGAAGACCGGGTACACCTGGCTGAACTACATGGGCAACCTGGGCTTCGGGGCATGTCTCGCCGACGACATGGGCCTGGGCAAGACGGTGCAGATGCTCGCCAGCCTGGAGAAGCTGAGATGCCAGAAGAAGGACGCCAGGGCGCTGCTCATTGTGCCGGCCTCCCTTCTGGGCAACTGGAAAAAGGAGATCGAGCGCTTCACCCCCCAGATGACCTTCCAGATCCTCCACGGGAAAACGGCGCCGCTGCTGGAGGAGCAGCTGAGCGCCTCCGACGCGTTTCTCACCGTCACCACCTACGGCATGGCCATGCGCATGCAGGCGCTGCAGAAGATCCCATGGGACTGCCTGATCCTGGACGAGGCCCAGGCGATTAAGAACCCGCTGACGAAGCAGACCCGGGAGATCAAGAAGATCCCCGGCCGGATCCGCGTCGCCATGACCGGCACGCCCATTGAGAACGACCTGACCAACCTGTGGTCTCTCTTCGACTTCCTCAACAAGGGTCTCCTGGGCACCAGCCAGGAGTTCCGGAATTTCTGCAAGGGCCTGGAGAACAACCCGGACGGGTACGCCCGGCTCAAGGGCCTGGTGTCCCCGTTCATGCTCCGCCGGGTGAAGACGGACAAGCGGGTCATCGCGGATCTGCCGGAGAAGATGGAGATGGTGGATCGGGTGGAGCTGACCCGGAAACAGGCGGTGCTCTACCGCAAGACCGTGGCGGAGGCCGAGCAGAAGCTGCTCGCGTCCCAGGGCATCGAGCGGAGAGGCACGGTGCTGGGCCTCATCACGAAACTCAAGCAGATCTGCAACCACCCGGATCAGTATCTGGGCCAGACGGCGTACGCCGCGGAGGACAGCGGCAAGTTCCAGATGCTCCGGGAGCTGTGCGAGACCATCCGGGACAGACACGAACGGGTGCTGGTTTTCACCCAGTTCCGGGAGATCACGGAGTACCTGGCGGCGTATCTGGAGGAGATCTTCCACGCAAAGGGCTTCGTCCTCCACGGGGGCACCCGGGTACAGCGCAGAACCGAGATTGTGGACGCGTTCCAGGGCGAGCAGTATGTGCCGTTCATCGTCCTGTCCGTCAAAGCGGGAGGCACCGGTCTCAACCTGACCAACGCCAACCATGTCATCCATTTCGACCGCTGGTGGAACCCCGCGGTGGAGAACCAGGCCACCGACCGGGCGTTTCGCATTGGGCAGTCCAAAAATGTCATGGTTCACAAGCTGATGTGCGAGGGAACCATTGAGGAGAAAATCGACGAGCTGCTGGAGTCCAAACGGGCCCTGGCGGAAAATGTCATTGGCGGCACCTCCGAGAGCTGGATCACGCAGCTGAGCAACGACGAGCTGCTGGATCTGCTCCGGCTGGAGTGAGGGGAGGCGGCAGCGCATGAGCAGATACGGCTATTACGGCTACCACAGCCAGCCCACCAAACAGGAGATCCAGGCCAAGGCCAACAATCTCGTGGCGGCCGCCCGGAAAAAGGGCCAGGACTGGCACCCCGTTGTCATCCCCGGCCGGGCCATCGCGAAGAGCTGGTGGGGCGTCGCGTGGTGCGACAACCTGGAGCGCTATGCGGACTACTACAACCGCCTGGATCGGGGAAGACGCTATGTCCGATCCGGCGCAGTCGTAGATCTGGAGATTGAGCAGGGTGTGATCCACGCCAAAGTCGTGGGATCCGGCAAGAAGCCGTACCAGGTGACCATCCAGATCGACCCCGTCCCGGAAGACCGCTGCCAGGCGCTGCTGCAGCGCTGCAACAGCAGGGTGGAGAACCTGGAGAAGCTTCTCACCGGCGACTTTCCGGAGGATCTGAAAGACCTGTTCCAGGGCGAGGGCGGTCTGTTCCCCACCCCGCAGGAGATCCGGCTGGGCTGCAGCTGTCCGGACTGGGCGAGCATGTGCAAGCATGTGGCAGCCACCCTGTACGGCGTCGGTACAAGGCTGGACGAGGAGCCCGCGCTGTTTTTCACCCTCCGGGGGATCGATGTGGGCCAGTTCATCGATGTGGTTCTGGCCGACCGCGTGGAGGCCATGCTGGCCCACGCCCAGCAGCCCAGCGGCCGGATCCTGGAAAACGCGGACTTGGAGTCGCTGTTCGGGGTGCTCTGAGCCGGATTTCACAATCCATAAAAGCAAAACACGCCGCAGACCCCCGTGGTACTGGAGGTTTGCGGCGTGTCTGCATGACAGGCGATGCAGTATATATCTCATGTTTATATAATCACCAGGCGGGAGCCGGAAAGTAAACCGGAACCTGC
>CAYRAG010000022.1:0-15051 GCA_964422185.1 uncultured Oscillospiraceae bacterium | reverse complement strand
AGCACTTCAACAGGATATCCAGGAGGTGGTGAGATGTACCTGGAGGAACTGCCCGGCGTTGGCCGGCTGGATGGGAGATCGTCCGCATGGACTGCCCGCCTGGACAGGGAGGACGGGATCGGCTGGCTGAAGACAATCGCCGGCCTTGCCAACGCTGCCGGCGGTGACTTCTATCTCGGCGCGGAGGAGGAGACCGGCCGCCTGACGGGCTATGACCGCGTCAGCGCGGACAGGGAGCGGAGCTGTCTCAGCGAGCAGATCCGGGCGCACCTGGCGCCGGAGCCGCGGACGGAGATCTCGTTTCTGCGGTACCGGGAACAGGGGAGCGAGCGGTTTGTCCTCCGAATCCGGGTGGAGGAGTCCGCCGTGAAGCCGGTCATCCTGAACTGGCATGACCTGTCCGCGATCGTTGTGCGCCGGGACGGTTTCACCGGCGGCGCCACCTGGGAGGAGATCCGGGACATGAGCCTGCGCAGCAGGGATACCCCCTTTGACACCCTGCCGTCCGGCGTGCCGTATCTGCCGCAGGAGTTTACCGCGCTGCGGGCGTGCTACGCGGAGTACCACGGGGACCGGCAGCTGGAGGACGAAACGCTGCGCTCCATGGGATTCTATGACGGGGACGGGATCCTGGCAAACGGCGCGGCCCTGTTTGCGGACGGCTACCGCGGGGGTAGAACGGAGGTTCTGTGCACTTCCTGCTCCGGCTTTCACCGGGAGTCCGGCCCGCCGGTGGCCGTGCGCCGCTATGACGGGAATCTGCTCTCCACGATCCGGAGCGCCGTAGAGTTTGTGGCGCAGCGGATGAACCGGACGATCATCAAACGGGCAGATTTCCATGAGACGATTGACGCGTACCCGCCGCGCTCGCTCTTTGAGGGAATTGTCCTGGCGGCCGCGCACCGGGATTACTTCCTGGACGGGGAGCCGGTTCGGGTGGAGCTGTTCCGGGACAGACTGGAGATCACCGCCCCCGGTGCGCTCCGCCGCGGGGAGCGGCCCGGGAAAACCCGGGATCTCGCCGGCATCGTTCCGGAGGGGAGAAATAAACTGATCACGGCGGTTCTCGCCTGCTGCGGCCTGCCGGGCGCGGACGGCGCCGGCTTTGGCGGCATCGCGGAGGCGTACGCGAAAGCGGACACGGCCCACAGGCCGTATCTGTCCGTCTCCTCAGACCACTTCACCCTGGTGCTGCCGGATCTGACTTTCCCGGAGGGCGTGAGAGAGGGCGAATGCCCGGCAATCCGTTTTGTGCCGGTGGCGAATGGAACGAGACACGATGAACAGGTGCTGTCCTACTGCTATGACCGTGCCCGCAGGGTGTCTGACATCGCCGGGCACTTGGGGCTCAGCGACTCCACCTTTCTGCGCAGGGAGATCCTGGGGAATCTGGTGGCGCAGGGCTACCTGGAGAAAGACAGGGTGGCCCGGACAGCCTGGTATAAGACGCGCCGGGAGCTGGTGGAGCTGGCCTGACCCGCGCCGCACTCCGGGAGGGCGCCGCCGGCAGGCACAGTCCACAACAGAGACAGACAGAAAAGCACCGCCCCCGGGAGAGGTTCCCGGAGGCGGTGCGGTGTTTCGCGATGGGATTGATCCGGCCGGCGCCGCTACTTCTTCAGGTAGTCATAGTAGCTGCTGTACAGCGCCGCCAGGGGGTTGTGGCCCAGCACGCGGTCTTTCACCGCGATGACCGTGACCGGCGCTTTCGAGTACCGGAAGAACATGGAGTCGTGGCCCACACAAAGGCCCAGAACCAGGTTGAACTGCGTGCCGGCCTCGTTGAGGATGTTGGCCTGGGCGATGGGGTTGCACATGGACTCGTGGCCGGGACGGATTTTTTCGTCATCGGAGATGCCCAGAAAGCTCTTGTCCACGCACCCGACCTTGCACACGGCGGAGATCAGATCAAAACCGTGGTTCTCAAAGATGCGCGCCAGGGCGGCGGCCTCATTGCGCAGACCCAGGCAGAACGCCAGGCCCAGCCGGTGGTAGCCCTGCCGCTGGCAGAACTCCATGACCTCCTGAATGCGGGGCTTCACCGCCACGCGGCTGTCCGGGTCGTTGGGCGCGGGCTCGTAGCACGACGCCTCCTGCAGACTGGCGTTCCGGGCGAATGTCATCAGGTCATCGTCGCTCCGGTATTCAGACAGCGCCTGCTCTACCGCCTCAGGGCACAGCCTGGTGGCGCACCCGGTTTCCGGGGCGCGGCCGTCCACTGTCCGGCACGCACGCTCATCGCCGCGGAACGGGCATTCCGCGCAGCTGCTCTCAATTTCTCTCATCTGGCTCATCTGCTGTTCCGCGTCAGTAGCCGATGACGACCCGGACGGTCTTGCCGTAGGGATCGTAGTAGGCGGACAGCTCGCTGGAGAACGCCCGGGCCTCGTCCAGCGTGTTAAACCAGCTGTTGGCGCGTTTGTTCAGGCACTGGACATTCTCCGCCACCCGGAAGTTCGTGCCGTTGGCGGACAGGTAGGTGATGCCGTTCTCCGTGAAGAAGTCGGAGCGGGAGACATTCCTGATCTCCGTGAGGGAGACCAGACCAATGACCTTGGTGCCCTCCTGATTGGCGACCAGGCCGCCCGGCTGGCCGCTCTCGAACTGCCGGGCGCACAGGTAGGCATCCGCCGCGCCCGGATCCGCGTTCGGGTGCGCCTTGTTTCTCACCACCGCCGTGTGGTTGGTAATGTCGCCAAACACGGAGGGCTCTGTTCTGACGCCGGCGTACAGGATGCCGTACTCGTAGGCGTTGCCGGTGACATCGTTGAGCACGATAATATCCACCTGGCGGTTGGAGTTGAGGTGGCAGTATGCGATTTGGGAGGAGGGGATCAGGTCGACCCCGGCCAGATCCTCCATGCTGACCTGGGTGAGGGCGCCGCTGTCTCCCACCCGCTCGTACAGCACCACACTGGCGCTGACCGGCGTGTTGCCCAGCTTCAGCGCGGGGATCTGGAAGTCGCCGGAGGCGTCCTTGCCGGTGATGGGATTAAGAGTGATTTTTCCGAGGGTGTGAGAGGAGACATTGACCAGCTGGCCCACCAGATCATCGACATCGTTCTCCGTGTCCGCCTCGATGACGAGATTGCCGCCCAGCAGCTGCACTTTCGCGTGGTTGCCGGCGCCCTCGGTGACAAAGCCGACGGCGTTGCTGCGCACGACAGTGGGACTCTCCACCCCGGCGACGGAGCCGTCCGCGGTGAGCAGCAGCGTGACCGTGCTGCCGATTTGATACCGGGAAGCGCTGTCCGCGGCGCTGTTGAGCACCTTGAACTCATGACCGAAAGCTGTGATCCTGGTGGGATAGGATTCGTTGGGGTACGCGTTCTCGTAGAGGACGGTGATCCTCAGATCGGAGATGCGCAGCACGCCGCTCTCGTAGGTGGCCACATCGTACGGCTGGATATCCTTCATCTGGATCTCCTGGCCGTTTTTGTAGATTTTGTAGTTCGTGGCGCCGTTGGTCAGGCGGGTGAAAGTGGCGGCGGTGGGGGTGCCCATGACCACCACGGCGTCGGTGGCGGTGCCGGTGAACAGGTACACGCCGGTGACTCTGCCGCCGTCCAGGTAGAGGGTTGCCATGCTGCCGGTGCCCAGGTTCACGAATTTTTCGCCGTAGACGCCGGTGCCCTCGCTGTCGTAGGCCGCGGTGTCCGGGGGGATGGTGTACCGGGTGCCGGCGCTGTCCACCAGGTAGCCGGCGTCCGCCTCGGAGACCACCACCGTCTTCTGGGTGGTGCGATCCGGCAGGATGGTGAGCAGCTTGCCGTTTTTAAAGACCAGATCCCCCCGCTTGCCCAGAATGGACTGGGGCGCGATGCCGTTGTACGGCTCATAGGTGCCGTCCGAGGTGCGGATGGAGTCCGTCTGGCCGTCGTCGCCGGCCACATCCAGGGCCAGGATGACCGCGTCCTCTGCCACACGGTCGCCCAGCTTCGCCGCGTAGACGCCGCCCTCTTTTGTCTCGGTGGTCAGCAGGTTGCTGAACAGGACGGCCGCCTGGGCCCGGGTGATGGGGTCAAAGCCGCCCAGACCGGTGACGCCGTCGGACAGGCCGATGCGTTTGGCCAGGGCGATGAAGCCGTCCGGCCACAGCATGCCGGTGTCCTCGTCGGTGTAGCCCAGGATGCGCACGAGGATGGTGGCCGCCTGGCCGTAGGTGACGGGGGAGTCCGGCTCAAACAGGCCGGAGGTGGTGCCCGCGATGATCCTGGTCTCGCCGGAGGCGGCCAGGTTGATAAAGCCTCTGGCCCAGTGGCTGGATCGCACATCCGGGAAGATGGTTCTGGTGCTGTACAGCGCCACCTGGCCGCCGTTGCCCATGGCGTTGACCGCCATGACGCAGAATTCCGCCCGGGTCAGGGTGCTGTTGGGGCGGAACGACCCGTTGGGATCGCCGGTGACGACGCCCAGCATGCGCAGACTGTCTATCTTCGCGCTGACGGCCTGGTCGGACACATCGGAAAAGGCGGGCGTGGCCGCGTAGGCGGGCGCCGAGAGCAGGCTCACGGCCAGTACCGCCGCCAGCAGCAGGGAAACCGGTTTTTTCATATTCTTTCTCCTCTCATGGGATCCGCGCACTGCGGGAACAGATCTCTCATTCCGCCCGCAGCGCCTCCACCGGCTGCAGACCGGAGGCCTTGACGGCAGGGTACATGCCGAACAGGATGCCCAGACCCACGGAGAACAGGAATGCCCCGATGGTGATGAGCTTGCCCGGCAGCAGAATCATATCCAGGATGATCTTCGCGGCGATGAGGGTGCCGAGATAGCCGATCAGGATGCCGATGAGCCCGCCGATGCCGCACAGCACCGCCGCCTCAATGAGGAACTGCGCGATGATGCTCTTGCGCTCCGCGCCGATGGCCTTGCGGATGCCGATCTCCCGGGTGCGCTCCGTGACGGTGACCAGCATGATGTTCATGATGCCGATGCCGCCCACCAGCAGGGAGATGCCGGCGATGCCGCCCAGGATCAGGGACTGCATGACCAGGTAGTCGTCCATGCTGTTGATGTTCTGGTTCGTGTTCTGCACATAGCTCCAGCCGGAATCCTCGGGGATCAGGGTGGACAGATAGCCCTGGATGCGGATGGCCGCCTCGTCCGCGGCGGACGCGGAGACCGCCTTGACCGAGTAGCTCTCGATGGGCTGGTTGCCGTTCATGGTTCGGTTCAGAGTGTAGGGCAGCAGGATCAGATTGTCAAGCTCCGGCCAGCCGCTCACATTCTTTTTTTCGTAGACGCCGATCACCAGAAAGGGGGTTCCGTTGATGTTGACATACCGCCCCACCGGGTCGATGAAGTCAAACAGGGCCTCCGCCGCGCCGCCGCCCAGGACGCAGACATTGCTGTAGCGCTCCACATCCAGGAAAGACAGATCCCGGCCGGACTGGATGGTGTAGTTGTTGCACAGCGCATACTGGTCGCTGCCCAGCTTGACCTGGGCGGCGGTTTGCCAGTCGTCATTGGTGGACATGGTTTTGGAGCCGTAGGTGACGCGCATCTCGCTCCAGATCTGGGGCTGGGGCGTGACGCCCGCCACCAGATCGCTCAGGCCCAGGCAGTAGTTGTACAGCTCCTCGGAGATATCGCCGCCCTGCCAGCGGTAGGCCTCCACGGTCAGCTGGTTCGTGCCCTGGCTCTCATAGTACTCCAGGCTCTTCTGGTTGCCGCCCTGGATGACGGATACCATGATGACCACGGACGCCACGCCGATGATGATGCCCAGCATGGTCAGAAACGAGCGCATCTTATTGGAGGAGACGGACTTGAATGCCATCTTGAACGCCTGTATCAGATTCACTCCCAGTCCACCTCCTGCGGTCCGTCTGAGATGATTTTGCCGTCGGACAGGTGCACCACCCGCCGTGCGGTGGCGGCGATGCTGTTGTCGTGGGTGATGAGGATGATGGTGGTGCCCTCCCGGTACATCTGCCGCAGCAGCTCCAGCACCTGCTGGCCTGTCTTGGAGTCCAGGGCGCCGGTGGGCTCGTCCGCCATGACGATGGACGGGTGGGTGGCCAGGGCCCGGGCGATGGCCACCCGCTGCTGCTGGCCGCCGGACATCTGGGCCGGGCGGTGTCTGGCGCGATCCGCCATGCCCACCCGCTCCAGCGCCTCCATGGCCTGATCCTCGCGCCGGGAGATGGGAACCCCCTGGTAGATCAGGGGCAGCGTCACATTCTCCAGCGCGGTCAGCTCCTGGATCAGGTTATAGCCCTGGAAGACGAAGCCCACCTCCCGGTTGCGGATCCGGGCCAGCTCCTTATCGGACAGGCCGGTGACATCGACCCCGTTGAGCCAGTATTCGCCGTAGGTGGGGATGTCCAGACAGCCCAGGACATTCATCAGGGTGGATTTGCCGGAGCCGGAGGCGCCCACGATGGCAACGAACTCCCCCTGGTCGATGTCGAGGGACACGCCGTTCAGGGCCCGGACTTCGCTCTCCTGCCCCTCATTATAGATTTTATAGATATTCCGGATTCGAATGAGCAACGGCCTCAGCTCCCCTCATCCCACCATCGCCATATTCATCATATCGTCAGGGTTCATGTAGCTGGTAAAGACCACATCGCCCTCCTCCAGGCCGGACAGAATCTGCACACTGTAGACATCATTGATGCCCAGCTCCACCGGGACGGCGTAGAAGCCCTCTTTCTCCGTGGGCACGCCGGTGACTCCCTCGGGAACCTCAACCGCGTTGTCCGGGCGCCGGTCTTTCTGCACAAACGCCACGGTGATGGCGTTGCCTTCCGCGTCGCTGATGTTCTTCACCGACTGCACGGGGATGACCAGTGCGTTGTCCACCTGGCTTGCCGTGAAGCTGTAGTTGACGGACATGTTGCTCATCAGGGTGCCGTCCGGGTTGTCCGTGCTGATGGTGACGGGGTAGCTGGTGGCGCCGTTCTCCGTGTTGCCGGTCATGCTGATGCTCGTGACGGTGCCCGTGAAGGAATTGCCGTTCCAGTCGGTCAGATCCACATTCATGCCCATCTTCACATAGTTGATGTTCCGCTCGTCCACCTCAATCTCCACTGTCATGACGGAGGTGTCCGCGATGATGATGGCGGTGGTGTTCTCCGCCACCTCCTCGCCGGGGATCAGGCTGCAGGCGAGCACGGTGCCGGACATGGGGGCCACGGCGTTGAAGTTGTCCAGGTTTTCCTGCACCTTTTCCAGGTTCTCCTGGGCGAGGGAGAGCTGGTTTTCCAGCGTGGCGATCTGTTCGTCGTTGTCCTCGCCGCTGATCTCCAGCAGGGTGTCCCCGGCGTCCACAATGGCGTAGTCCATCAGGTTGTTGACCGCCAGCACCTCGCCGGAGACTTTGGGGGTGATGTCCTGGGTGCGGTAGAACGCCAGCTTGCCGCTGTCGTAGGCGTAGATGTCCTCGCCGCCGGAGCCGGTGAGCACCGCGGTGGCGCCCATATCCGCCGTCAGGGAGCCGGGGTTGTCCATGACCAGCACGGCCTGGAAGCAGACGGTGCCCTCCGGGGTGACATAGCGAACCCGGTTTACCTCCTCCACGGTGGCGGAGACCTGGGTCATGGACACGGGGATGGAGACCAGAGCCTGCTGGCCCACATAGACATCGCCCTCGTAGGTGTTGTTGAAGTAGAGCGTCAGCTTCATTTTGCTGTCGTCCACCAGGGTGGCCAGGGGCACGCCCGCCGCCACGGCGTCTCCCACCTGGAGAGGCTGCGCCTCGTCCGGCAGATCCAGCCAGCCGCTGAACGGGATGGTGATCGTCAGGTCATTGTAGGAGTCGTAAATGGCCTGAAGCTGCTTTTCGTAGTTGGACACCGTCTTCTGCGCCTCTTCCAGCGCCTCGTACGCGCTGGAGGAGTCGATGGTATACAGCGGGGTGCCCTCCTCCACGAAGTCGCCCTCTTTCACGAACACCTCTTCCACCAGTCCGCCGGTGGACAGCGTGATGGAGGCGGATTTCTGGGCTTTGGAGAAGCCGTACCCCTCCACCGTGTTGGTGATGGAGCCCATCATGGCGGTATCCGTCAGAAGCTCACTCTCCGGTTTCGCGAACACGAGTTTGTAGACAATAAAAGCAACGACAGCCGCCACCGCCGCCAGGATGACAATGAGGATGATCCGGTTGCGGGCCTTGTGCTTTTTCTTCACTTTCTTCGGCTTTTTGCCCGGTGTGCCGGGCTGCGCCGGCTCTCCGGGATCGGCCGGGGGCGGATCCGATTCGCCGACCGACTCCACCAGGATGTCGGACAGCTGGACGGGGCCCTCCGTCGCCGGATCCGCGCCCTCCGGCGTCTGGCCGGAGACCGCTTCCGCCGCGCCGGCGCTGTCCCCGGCCGGGCCGGTTCCGCCTGCCGCCTCTTCCGGGATGTCCGTGGTCTGGGGGGTGTCTGGATAGATCATATGGGAAACTCCTCCTGTTTGCGTCGTGATGTCCCGATTATACCGGGCGCGTCCCTGAGATACAACAACAAAGCCGTAACAAAAACTTAAGAATCCTTTAAGGCGCGTTAAGAATCTTATAAGGTGCGCCCCGGGGATCCGGGCCGCCCTGCGGTTCCGCCCGTCCCCGTGGCGGATCCCCTCTTTAGAAAGACGCAGAAGGGAGGGAAATGTTACGCCCGGAACAAAGGAAATTTCCCGTCCCGGATCGCCGCCGGAGACGCAGGGGGAGGGGGTTTGGCGGGGCAACATGTGCTTGACACTCCGGATCCCCGTGCCGTATAATTGTGGGCGGAAAAAGGCCGGAAAGAGGCACTCCCGGGGACACTTACAAGCCCGCGTTCTTTTTTGTCAACGCCTGTGTGATCAGGGGGGAGAAGACCGTCCTCTTTGACACCGGCGGCGTACTGGAACCTGAGGATCTGCCGGGCTTTCTGAAAGAGAACGGCGTGGATCCCGGGGAGACTGGCCTGATCGTCATCCGCCGCGCCCACCGGGATCACTTCCAGCCGGTGAAGGCGTGGAAGGATCTGTCCGGGGCGAAGGTTCTGTGCCACAAAAACGGCGTGGACTTCATCTCCACGGGCAACAGGGATAATCCCTTTGACTTCGGCCCCAAAGCGCAGGCGTATCCCCCGTTTATGGAGTTCATGATGACCACCCGGGCCGCGGATATCCCGCCGGTCACCCCGGATATCGTTGTGGGGGACGAGGACTGCGATCTGCATCCGCCGGGCATCCCCGGCAAAATCATCTACACGCCCGGCCACGCGGACTCCGCCATCGCTCTGGTGATGGACAACCGGGTGGTGTTCACCGGGGACACCGTGGTGGATCTGCACACCATCCAGTGCCGCGGGGAGAAGTATCCGGAGGGGACGAACCGCCTGAACCGGATCTGCAGCGATGAGGAGGTTCTGAAACACTCCATCCGCCGCCTGCCGGAGGAGGGGGGATATCTTCCCCGGCGGACACGGTGTGCCGTTCAGCCGCACGGATCTGATGGCACTTTGATAAGCCGCGCTGAACTTCAGGGAAGCCACCTTTCCGCCTGAACCGCGGAAAGGTGGCTTTTTTGACCGCCGTGCGGGCGGGATACGGTTCGGCCGGGCAGAGGAGAAAAAGGATGAGTCAGCCGGATCTGCGAGTACGGCGCCGTCGTGTATCAGGCGGACGGCAGGGCGGACAGGTGCGGCGGCTGTGAGACGGTCTGCTGCCCCGCTGTGTGGAGGCATGCCCCTGGCACGCCATCCCCGCGGGCGATCCGGCGGAGAAGCGCCGGGCGGCGGCAGAGCGGCTCGCCGCGGATCTGCGGGAGTACCGTCTGCCGGGTGAGTACCCGTACGGCCGAGCCTGAGCGGGGTGCGGCGGGTTCAGACAGGATAGAGGCAACATCTCCGGATGCCCTGGAGAGGAGGGACGGCTGTGGCAAAGCGGGTAAAGAAGAGGAAGTTCGGCCTGCGGCAGGTGCTGCTGGTGGTCTTCGCGGCGGTGTTCTGCGTCTCCGCCTTTATGGTGGGGTGGAATACCGTGCAGGCCAGGCGGGAGGCGCAGGCCTTTGAGGATCTGCGCGCCCTCATGGAGCAGGTGCCGGATCCTGCCCCGCCTCCGGAGCCGTCCCGGGAGCCGGAACCGGAGCCGCCGGAGCCCTCCCCGCCTACGGAGGAGGAGCTGCGTGCGGCGGTGCTGGCGGGGTATCAGCAGCTGCAGGAGCAGAACGGGGACTTCTTCGGCTGGGTTCGGATCCCCGGCACGGTGATCGACTACCCCGTGATGTATACGCCGGACTCCCCGGAGTACTACCTGCACCGCGGGTTTGACAAAAAATACGCCGGCTCCGGCGTGCCGTTCCTGGACGGCGCGTGCTACCCCGGCTGCGGGAACTACATCGTCTACGGCCACCACATGCGAAACGGCACCATGTTCGCCAGCCTGACGGAGTACGCGGACGAGGCGTACTGGGAGGAGCACCCGGTGGTGGAGTTTGACACCACCCAGGAGCTGGCGGAGTACGAGGTGGTGGCGGCGTTCTACAGCCGGGTCTACCGGAAAGGGGACGAGGGGGTGTTCCGCTACTACAACTACACGGACCTCACGGATCCGGCGGTGTTTGACGAGTATGTCCGCCTGGTGCGCGGCGTGTCCTGCTACGACACCGGCATCGTGCCGGAGTACGGGGATACCCTGCTGACCCTGTCCACCTGCAGCTACCACACGGAGGAGGGGCGGTTCGTGCTGGTGGCCCGGAGAGTGGAGGAGACCGCCCCGGACGAACCGGAGGACACACTCAGCCCCGGCGACGCGCCGGAAGAGAGCGAATGATGGTAGAGAGGATGGGTGAACTTGGTATTTCTGCATGTCAGCGACCTGCATATCGGCAAATATATCGGGGACTTTGACCTCATTGAGGATCAGCGGTTTATCCTCAGCCGGATCCTGAGCCTCGCGGAGGAGAAGCACGCGGACGCCCTGCTGATCGCCGGGGATATCTACGACCGGGCGATCCCCAGCGACGCCGCCGTGGCGCTGTTTGACGAGTTTCTGAGCAGGACGGCGAAACAGGGCCTGAAGGCGTTTCTCATCTCCGGCAACCACGACTCCGACGAGCGCCTGGACTTCGGCAGCAGCCTGTTCCGGGAGAGCGGGATCTTCATCTCCGGGAAGTATGACGGCACACTGCACATCGAGACGGTGGAGGACGATTACGGGCCGGTGCGGATCTGCCTGATGCCCTTTCTCAGGGCCTCCCAGGTGCGCCACTACTATCCGGACGAGGAGATCGCCACCTATGACGACGCGGTGCGGGCGGTGCTCAGGCACACGCCGCTGGATCCGTCGGTGCGCAATGTGCTCGTGGCCCACCAGTATGTGGTGGCCGGCTCCGGGGCGCCGGAGCTGAGCGGATCGGAGTCCGTCGGCACCCAGAGCGTTGGCCAGGTGGAGATGATCCGCGCCGACTGTTTCGATGCCTTTGACTATGTGGCCCTGGGCCACATCCACACCGCCCAGAGCGTCGGCCGGGAGACCGTCCGCTACGCCGGCTCCCCCCTCAAGTACTCCCAGAGCGAGGTGAACAGCGTGAAGTACGCCACCGTCGTCACCCTGGGGGAGAAAGGGGATGTGGGCATCGAGCTGGCGCCGCTCACACCCCTGCGGGACATGCGCCAGCTGAAGGGACGGATGGATCAGCTGCTTGATGAGGAAAATCTCACCGGCCAGGACGACTTCATTTTTGTAACCCTCACGGACGAGAATCCGGTGGAGCAGGCCATCGGCATCTTCCAGCGGTACTACCCCCGCACCGTGAAGCTCAACTATGACAATTCCTGGACCCGGGAGCTGGAGCAGGCCGTGGAGGCGCCGGACAGCCGGGATAAATCCTTTGACGAGCTCATCTCGGAGTTCTACCGCATGATCTACGGCACGGAGATCAGCGCGGACGAGCGCAAAATGATGCGGCAGGCCGCGGAGAAAGCGGGTGTGATCCATGAGGCCGGTTAAACTGATTCTCAGCGCGTTCGGGCCGTACGCCGGGCAGACCCCGGAGATCCGGTTCGATCAGTTTGAGGAGAAGGGGATCTTTCTCATCACCGGGGACACGGGCGCCGGCAAGACCATGATCTTCGACGCCATCTGCTTCGCCCTCTTCGGCACCACCAGCGGCACCTACCGCAGCCCGAAGGATCTGCGCAGCGACTACGCGGACGAGAAGACGAAAAGCTATGTGGATTTCTACTTCACCCACCAGGGCAGAGACTACCGTGTGTACCGCGAGCCCCAGTACGAGCGGAAGCTGAAGAAGGGCACCGGCACGAGAATCGAGCAGGAGAAAGCCATCCTCTACCGGGAGCCGGATCCCCCCGTGGAGGGCCTGCGGAATGTCAACGGCGCTGTGCAGGAGCTGCTGCACATCAACGCGGATCAGTTCAAGCAGATTGCCATGATCGCCCAGGGCGAGTTCTGGGAGCTGCTCAACGCCAAAACGGACAAGCGCACGGAGATCCTCCGCACGATCTTCATGACGGACGGGTACCGGAACATTGAGGGCAACCTGAAAGAGCTTATGGACGACAAAAACGGCCAGCTGAACCTGGCTGAGGCGGAGATCATCCACTCGGTTCAGGAGGTGGCCGCAGGGGAGGACAGCCCGTACGCGGAATCCCTGCGCACGCTGCAGCAGGCCATGGCTACCGAGGGCGCGGTCTGGAGCATGAGCCAGCCGCTGTCCCTGATTGAGCACATCCTCACCGAGGACGAGGGGCAGATCCGCGCCGCGGAGGAGGCGTACACCCGGGAGAGCGGCGTGCTGGATCAGAGGACAAAAGAGCTGAACACCGCCGCGGAGAACAACCGGCTGGTCGCCGCGTACCAGGAGCTGACGGAGCGGAAGCGGCAGCTGGCCGCGCAGAATGAGAGCCTGCCGCAGCGCAAGGAGCTGCTGGCGCGAAAGACCCGGGCGGTTTATACCGTCAACCCCCTCTACCAGGGCTGGGAGACGGCCCGGAAGAAAGTCTCCGGGCAGGAGGGGAAGATCGGCCGGGAGCGGGGGAAGCTGGACGGGGCGAATCAGCGCGTTCTCGGGAAAGAGCAGGAGCTGGAACGCGCCCGCCAGGCCTCAGACCGCCAGAAAAAGCCTCTGGAGGATCTGGTGCTGCAGATCCAGATCGACGAGGAGAAATACGCCAGGCGGGATCAGCTGCTCGGCGAGATCAGCTCGTTGCGGGAGCAGGCCGCCGGCTTTGCGGCGCGGGAGAGCGATCTGGAGCAGAGAGAGAGCCGGCTGAACCGGAAGAGGGAGGATCTGCAGCAGACCGTCTCCGCGCTGGAAAACTGCCCCGCCCAACTGGCGGAGGAGCAGAGCGGAATGGAGCAGGCGGGCGGCCTCAGGAAGCGGGCGGACAGCCTGCTGGAGCGCGATCTCCCCCAGGTGGTGAAAACCCTGGCCTCTCTGGAGAAAAAACAGAAAGCGTATCAGAGCGCGAGAGACGCGTACGACAAAGTCCGGAACCGGAGAATCCACGCGGAGACGCTCCTGGACGACTGCCGGGCCGGCCTGCTGGCCAGAACGCTCACGGAGGGCAGGGCCTGTCCCGTATGCGGCGCCACGCACCACCCGGCCCCCGCCGCGATCCCCGAGGGGCATGTCACGGAGGAGCAGGTGGAGCAGCTGCGCAGCGCCGAGAGCGAGGCGCTGGAGCAGAAGACCAGGACCCTCAGCGCCGCGGAGAAAGAACGCGCCAAAGTGGAGGAGATGGGCGCCCGGCTGCGCCAGGACGCCGCCGAACTTCTCGAGCGCGATGTCCCCCGGGAGACGGGGCCGGAGGAGCTCAGGACGCTTCTGGCACAGAAGCGCAGCGAGCTGGAGGCAGATATCTCCCGGCGCGAGGCGCGCATCGGCACGCTGCGGGAAAACTGCAACGCGCTGAAACAGGCGAACGAGGCGCTCCCCGCCCTGGACAGGGAGAGAACCGCGCTCAACGGGGAGAAACTCCGTTTCGCCCAGGAGAAGTCCGGAAATGAGACCGCCCGGAGTGAGAAAGAGGCAGCCCTGGCGCAGCTGCGCGATCTGAAATACGAGAGCGCCGGCGCCGCGGACAGGGCGAAGAAAGAGGCGCAGCGGAAGATCGCGAAGCTGGACGCCGCCGTGGATCAGGCAAACGGAGAGCTGGACAGCGCGAGACACGCGGTCACCGGCCTGGAGTCCTCCCTTCAGACGCTGCGGGAGGCGCTGGAGACGCTGGAGCGGGAACGGGCGGAGGCGGAGGAGAAACTCAGACAATCCCTCCGGGAGAACGGCTTTGCCAGTCTCCGGGAATTTCAGGATCACCTGGCCGCGCCGGAGGCACTGGAGAGAGAGCGGGAGGCCATTGCGCAGCTGGAGCGGGACATTGCAGACACGGACAGCAGGTGGGCGCTGGCGAAAGAGAACGCCCAGGGCAGACAGAGGGTGGATCTGAAGCAGGTTCAGGAGGCCTGCGACAGACAGAAAGCCGCCGTGGACACGCTCCGGGCGCGGCGGGATCAGATCAGCCGGCGGATTGCGGAGAACACAAAGCGGAGAGATCAGATCGCCGGCCTCCAGGAGAGACACGACACCCTCTCCCGGGAGAGCGCCATGGCCAGGCGGCTCTACGAGCTGGTCCGGGGCACCACCGGAAAGGGCAAGATCACGCTGGAGCAGTATGTCCAGGCCGCCGGTTTCGACCGCATCATCAGCGCGGCCAACCGCCGTCTGCTCCCCATGAGCGATGGCCAGTTCGTCCTGTTCCGGCAGGCGGGGGCGCTGGGAAAGCAAAGCAACACTTTTCTGGATCTGGAGGTGCTGGACAACTTCACCGGACGCAGGCGCCCGGTGGGCAACCTGTCCGGCGGCGAGAGCTTCCAGGCGTCCCTCAGCCTCGCGCTGGGCCTCTCCGACACCGTATCCTCTAATCTGGGCGGAATCCAGATGGAGGCGCTGTTTATTGACGAGGGCTTCGGCACCCTGGATCGCAAATCCATGGACAACGCCATGGACATCCTCCAGCGGCTGTCCGGCAGCGGGAAGCTGGTGGGGATCATCAGCCACCGGGAGGAGCTCCGGGACGCCATCCCCCAGCAGATCCAGGTGAAAAAGACGCCGAA
>CAYRAG010000021.1:0-28566 GCA_964422185.1 uncultured Oscillospiraceae bacterium | reverse complement strand
CTACGAGGCCGTCATCGCACGCTACCGGGACATTGTGGAGCGCATGCCGCCGGCCGGCCCGCCGCAGAAAGACTGACGGCGGCCCGGGGGATGCGTCAGGGCGCGGCGTGGCCTGGATCATGCCGCCCCCGCGAAACGGAATCTGTGCTCTTCCGGCGGCCCCTCTCTCTCCGGACGCGTGTAGATTACGCGTCGTACCCGGCGGCGAAACCCCCGATGCCGGCTTCCATCGTGTTGCGGCACTTCACGGCGTCTCACACGGTGACCAACCGGTCACCTGGATCCGCCGGTCGTCTCCAGCACGGTGATCTGCCCGGGCTCCGCGTCGGCCGGATGCATGGCGGTCTTCACGCCGGCCTCTCCGCCGCCGGCAACCACGATGCGGCCTTCCGGCAGCACACGGCCGCGGAGGATACCTCCGGCGTAGTACACATTCTCGCGATCCACGCCGGGAATGCGGGGTCTGTTGGGCAGACCGCCCGTGGCCAGGATGACCTTATCCGCGCCGAACGCACGGACCTCGTCGGCGGTGGCGTCTCCGTTCATCTCCGGGTTGACGCAGCAGCGCACGGGGATCTGCATACAGGTGCCGGTCACACAGCCCTGCATGCAGCGGATGCAGGGCCGGTTCCGTGCGTCTTCGCCCGCCCTGGCCCTGTTGGGCATCTCGGGTTCGCCAGGGAGCTGCGGCTCATGCCCACGATATCGCAGTCGCCCTGATCCAGATACGGTTGGGAATCTCACCGTCGCCAGCGGCGCAACAAATGCTTATCCTCCACAGGCCGCACTCTCCTTTTTCTCTCCCGGCGCCGCTCCCGCCGGCTGTTTTTTCCGGCGTGTGTTGTGAGGACTCAGGCGGGGCGTATGCCGGCACCGCCGCCCCGGGGATTCGGAGCTCACCCGAATTCCTGATGCTACTATACTCCCCTCCGGCCAAAAAGACAAAATGAAAATCGGGTGGATACCATAAGCGGAATGTATCGCAGAATCTTTTCTATCCGGATTTTTTATCGTCTGAACCGGCCGTCCCGGCGGGAAACCGCGGGTGCGAACCGGCTGTCCGGTTCCGAATCCGCCTGTAGTGAAGCCGCGGGGGCGCCGGGGAAATGAGGCGGCGTTTTGCGCTCCGGGAATTGCAATCACTGTCTGCGTCTTGTATAATAGGGGCCGGCGGACGCGAACCGGACGGTTCGCGGATCCGAATCTGCCCGGGGCGCTGACTTCCAGGATAAAGAAAGGCTCCGGCCGGGAGGACGGTACGATATGGATTTACTCCAGTTGAAACTATTTGTCTCTCTGTCCCACACCCTGAATTTTTCCCGCACGGCGGAGATCTATATGCTCTCCCAGCCCTCCGTCAGCCACCACATCCGATCCCTGGAGAGCAAACTGGGTGTCCCGCTGTTTCGCAGGGACAGCCACAAGGTGCAGCTGACGCAGGAGGGGCAGGAATATCTCCCGTACGCCCGCCAGGTGCTCGCCCTCATGTCCGAGGGGGAGAAGCGGGTGCAGAACATGGCCCAGGGCCGCTCCGGACGCATCCGCATCGCGGCGCTGTCCTCCGCCGCCCTCCCCCTGTCCTCCTGCCTGTCCAGCCTGTACCGGATCGCGCCCCTGGTCCAGGTGGATGTGGATCTGCTGGAGGGCACGGAGATGATTGACGCGCTCAGCCAGCACCAGTATGACTTCTACTACGCCGTCAGCGGGATGCTGCCCGCCGGGGATCAGTTCCGGCACACCCTGGTATCCAGCGAGTACCTGAACCTTTACTCCCACCGGGACGCCAATCCCGCCATCGATCTGGAAAACTGGGCCACCGTGGCGGCGCACCCCTTTGTGTCCGTCCCCCAGTCCGACGCCATGCTGTCCCAGCAGATCCAGCAGATCTGCCGCAAACACGGCTTCACGCCCCATATCATCAACTACTACAACCGTGCGGAATCCGTCATGCTGTCCGTCAACTCCGGCATCGGCATCACCATCCTCCCGGCGCCGCTGGGCAGGCTGTACCACATGCCGAATGTGGAGTCGTTCCCCATCGAGGACGAGCTGGCCCGGCTCAACACGGTTTTCGTCTGGGATCCCGACAACACAAACAGCTCCGCCCCCGTCTTCCTGGATGTGGTGCTGACCCTGTTCCCGCAGAAAGAAGAATGACCATGGCGACGAAAAAGCTCTACTACGAGGATCCGTTCCTCGCCCGGTTCCAGGCGCGGGTGGTATCCTGCCGGCCGCGGCCGCGGGGATATGAAATCGAACTGGATCAGACGGCGTTCTACCCGGAGGGGGGCGGCCAGCCCTTTGACACCGGGACGCTGGGCGGAGTGGCCGTGCGGGAGGTGCACGAGCGGGAGGATCGCGTCCTGCACAATACGGACGAACCCCTCCCGGAGGGCGCGGAAGTGGAGGGGATCCTCGACTGGGCGCGCCGCTTTGACCTGATGCAGCAGCATTCCGGGGAGCATATCGTCAGCGGCCTGATCCACGGCGCGTACGGCCTGGACAATGTGGGATTCCACCTGGGGTCTGATACGGTGACCATTGACTTCAACGGCGAGCTGACGCAGGAGCAGATCGCGGACACGGAGGCCCGGGCCAACCGGTATCTGTGGGAGGATCACCCCGTCTCGATCACCTGGCCCTCCCCGGAGGAGCTGGCTGTCCTGGACTACCGCAGCAAGAAAGCGCTCACCGGCGCGGTGCGCATTGTTTCTTTCCCCGGTGCGGACACCTGCGCCTGCTGCGGCACCCATGTCGCCCGCTCCGGCCAGGTGGGGCTGGTCAAGATCCTGTCCTGGCAGAAATTCCGGGACGGAGTCCGTATGGAGCTGCTCTGCGGCAGACGGGCGCTGGACTACCTGTCCGGGGTGAAAACGGAGAATGACAAGACCTCCGTGCTGCTGTCCGCCAAGGCGCTGGACAGCCACGCCGCGGTGCGGCGGATCTACGATGAGTGCCAGCACCTCAGGGAGCGCTGCGCCGGGCTGGAGCGCCGGTGGTTCGCCCGCCGGGCGGAGGAGCTCTCCGGCGCCGGCGATGTCCTGCTGTTTGAGGACGATCTCACCACAGACGGGGTAAGACGAATGGCGGACGCCGTGTCCGCCGTGTGCGGCGGCCGGTGCGCGGTATTTTCCGGCGGGGATGCCGCGACCTGGCACTACGCCATCGGGCAGGCCGGCGGCGATGTCCGTCCCCTTGTGAAAGAGATGAACGCGTCGCTCCACGGAAGAGGCGGCGGCAGGCCGGAGATCTGCCAGGGCAGCCTCCAGGCCACCCGGGCGCAGATTGAGGCGTTTTTTGCGTCGGTATGACCCCGGGCGTGCGGTACTGAAGCGTGAAAAGAATGACTGGAGAGGCGGGATGTGCGATGACACTGTCAGGCTACGGGGTATTCCCCATCGACCGTACCAGCTGGCGTATTGAGGACGGGATGGTTCGCGCTTTTCTGTTCACCGGGACGCGGCAGGCGCTGCTGGTGGACTCCACCAACGGCTCCGGCGATCTCGCCGGGGCGGTCCGGACGCTGACGGATCGGCCCGTCATGCTGGTGAACACCCACGCGGACAAAGATCACATCGGCTGCAACCACCAGTTTCCCGCCGCATGGATGCATCCGGCGGAATTCGCCTATTACGCGGAGACATGCGGGGCCGGATCGGCGCCGCCCGCGCCGCTTCAGGACGGGGAGACCATCGACCTCGGCGGGCGCTCCTTTCAGGTCGTGCTCGTTCCCGGCCACACCTACGGGAGCATCGCCCTGCTGGATCGGGAGAACCGGATCCTCGTCTGCGGGGATACCGTGTCCACCGGGCCGGTCTTCCTGTTCGGCCGGGCGCGGAATCTGGACGCCTACGAGGTCAGTCTGAAGCGGCTTTTGGATCTGGGCGGTGCGTTTGACACCATCTATCCCTCACACGGGGAGTTTCCCGTGGGGAGGAGCCAGCTGGAAAACCAGCTGCGCTGCGCACAGCGCCTGCGCCGGGGAGAACTGGAGCCGCAGGAGCCTCTTCTTCCCATTCCCGCCAAAATGTTCTGCTCGGACGGGGCTGGTTTCTATTACCGGCCGGATCCCGGGGATCCGTGAGCGGGACGGGGATCGTGCGGGCCAAACGCCCCATGGCGAAGACAGGGAGGTGAATTCGGCCTGCCTCCTGTTCTCCCGGTTGGGAGCGGAAAGCAGGCCGGGGATATGGATCAGGAGACCAGGGAGTTTCTCACTCTACTTGCGCGGCTGGCCGGAACCATCCAGACGCAGGCGGCGGCCTATCCCGGGCTGGCGGAAAAACTGAAAGAGTACAATCTCACCGCCCAGATCCGGCTGGCGGATCGCAGCGCGGGGCGGTGGTTCCGCTTCGAGGACGGCGCGCTGACCTCCGGGGAGGGGGTGCTGGAGGCCGTCCCGGTGGAGCTTGTCTTCAAGACGCCGGAGCTGGCGGGGAAAGTGCTGCGCCCGGATCGGGATCACGCCGCCTATGTCAACGGCGTGAAGTACCGCCAGATCAGGCTGCTGGGGGACGAGTGCCCCGCCATCTGGTTTGACGAGGTTCTCATGACCTCGCTGGAGGCGCCGGTCTACTACGGGGACGCCTACGGCGTGGATGTGGGCAACGGGGTGCGCCGGCTGGTGAACGCCACCACGGGCGGCGCGCTGTTTGTCTATGTGAAAGACGGCAAAATCATCCGAACCACCCCCATTGAGCTGTCTGACGAGGACGCCCCGGGCTGGGTCATCCGCGCCCGGGGGCAGGAGTTCACGCCGCCCCGCCGCCTGACCATCAACACCCACGGCAGCGGCTGGAAAGCGCTGGTCTACTCCAAAGACCGCAACCTCTACCCCATGAAGCGGGTGGACTGGGATCCCGGCGGGGAGCGCAATCCCCAGAACCGGGGCAAATCAGGCTATGTCCGTATCTCGTGGGAGGAGGCGTACCGGCTTGTCTCTGACGAGATCCGGCGGGTGCGGATGGAGCACGGGCCCTCGTCCGTGTTCTTCCAGCGGGGCTCCCACCACACCTGGGGCTATGTGGGCTATTTCAACAGCGCCCTGTTCCGCTTCATGAACCTGATCGGCGCCACCTACACCCAGCACAACCCGGACAGCTGGGAGGGCTGGGTGTTCGGGGCGGAGCACCACTACGGGCACACCATGAAAAACGGGATGCCGGAGCCGTACTCCACCACGGAGGACTGCCTCAAACACGCGGAGATGATCGTGTTCTGGTCCAGCGACCCGGAGAGCACCTCCGGTCTGTACGGCGCCTACGAGGGCACCATCCGCCGGGAGTGGCTCAAACAGCTGGACATTGAAGTGGTTCATATCGACCCCTACTACAACCACACCGCCGCCTTTCTGGGCGGCAAGTGGATCGCCCCCCGAGTGGGCACGGACACCGCCCTGGCGCTCTCCCTCGCCTGGGTGTGGATCCAGGAGGGGCTGTACGACCGGGAATTTGTGGAGACCAGAACCGAGGGCTTTGACGAGTGGAAAGCCTACCTGCTGGGTGAGGAGGACGGGATCCCCAAGACCCCGGAGTGGCAGGAGGCCATCACCGGCGTCCCCGCCCGGGAGGCCCGGGCACTGGCCCGCCGCTGGGGCACCCGGCGAACCTATCTGGCGCCCGGCGGCACGCCCGGGCTGGGCTGCGCGTGCCGCGGCTCACACGGCACGGAGTGGACCCGGGCCATGGTGTGCCTCATGGCCATGCAGGGCTTCGGCAGACCCGGCGTGAACTTCGGGAATCTGCAAAACGGTGCGCCGCTGGACACCGCGTTCTATTTCCCCGGCTATTCCGACGGCGGGATCTGCGGCGACTGCGGCAATCTGACCGCCTACCGGGATCTCTACAACCGGATGCCCAACCTGTACGGGGCGCCGGCCACCATGCAGCAGATCCCCCGGCTGCGGATCCCGGAGGCCATCCGGGATGACTCCGCCGTCTGGTACGCCCACGGCTTCCGCACGCTGCAGGATCAGTTCGCGCCGAAGAAATACCCCCTGCCGGGCCATTCCCCCGTCCGGATGTTCTACCGGTACGGCACCTCCAACATGGGCACCCAGCCGGAGTCCCACCGCTACGCGAGGATGTACACCGATCCCCACCTGGAGTGCGTGGTGAATCAGTCCATCTGGTTTGAGGGGGACGCGAAGTACGCGGACATCATCCTGCCCGCCTGCACCAGCTTCGAGCGGTGGGATATCTCCGAGGCCGGCCACTGCGGCGGCTATGTGGAACACAACTATCTCCACAACAACTACCGGGTCTTCCTGCTTCAGCACAGGTGCATCGAGCCCCTGGGCGAGTCGAAATCGGACTACCAGATCTTTCTGGATCTGGCCAGGCGTCTGGGTCTGGGCAAAGCCTACGGGGTGGGCAGCACCGAGCTGGACTGGGTGAAGCGGATCTTCGAGGCCTCGGATCTGCCCCAGCGCATCAGCTGGGAGGAGTTTTTGCAAAAGGGCTACTATGTCCTGCCCGCTCCGGAGGAGAGCCAGCGGGATCCGGTGGCCTACCGCTGGTATTACGAGGATCGGGAGCGGGATGTGCCGGAGGTCTCCCCTCTGGCCGCGGACTACAAGTGCGACGCCAACCGCGGCTTCCAGACCCAGAGCGGCAGGTTCGAGTTCGCCTGCAGCAGTCTGCGGAACTTCGACCCGGATGACCCGGATCGCCCGGTGGTCTGCAAATACATCCCGTCCATCGAGGGGCGGGAGACGACCGAGTTGTTCCGGAGATATCCCCTTCAGCTCACCTCTCCCCACCCCAGGTACAGCCACCACACCATGACGGACGGAAAGGACGGCGTGGCCAATGAGATCCCCTGCCACCGCAGGCTCATTCACGGGCACTACTACTGGATCGCCCGTCTGAATCCGAAAGACGCCGCCGACCGCGGTCTGGAGGACAATCAGCTGGTGGAGGTATACAACGACCGGGGCAGCGTGGTCTGCGCCCTGGAGGTGACGCAGCGGGTTCGCGAGGGCACCGTCCACTCCTATGAGGCGTCCGCCGTCTATGAGCCCAACGGGGAGCCCGGCGCCGCGCCGGAGACCGGCGGCTGCGTGAATGTCCTGACCTCCAGGCAGTTCAACATCCCGAGAGCGCATTCCATGAGCGTCAACTCCACCCTGGTTGAGGTTCGGGCGTGGAAAGGGGGCGACTGAGTTGAAACGCAGGTATTTTATCTTCGATCCGGAGAAGTGCATCGGCTGCTTCAACTGCCTCCACGCCTGCAAGGACGAGCATGTGGGGAATGACTTCTCCCCGGTGACACTGCCTCAGAAGCTGCATCAGCAGTACTGGCTGACCACCACCGAGCGGGTGCGGGGCCAGTTTCCCATGGTGGATGTCTCGTATCTCACAGAGCCCTGCGGCCACTGCGAGCACGCCCCCTGTGTGGAACACGGGAACGGGGCCGTCTTCCGCCGGGAGGACGGCGTGGTGCTCATTGACCCGGAAAAAGCGAAGGGGATGGGCGACCTGTCCCGGCTGTGTCCGTTTGGGAAAATCAGCTACAACGAGGAGCAGGGCGTCTCCCAGAAATGCACTTTCTGCGCGCACCTGCTGGACGAGGGCTGGCGCGAGCCCCGCTGCGTCCAGGCCTGTCCGCTGAGAGCGCTGAGCATGGAGTACACCCGGCCGGAGGAGATGGCAAAACGGGTGGCCGCCGGGGATCTGGCGCCGCTGGACGCGGCGCACGAGGCCTGCGGCAGCGCCCTGTACATCAGGCACCTGTCCCGCTGGAACAGCCTGTTTCTGGGCGGCACCGTCGTCCGGATCGGCTGGGGAACGGAGGACTGCGCGGAGGGCTGCCTCGTCACCCTCGCCCAGGACGGCATTCCTATCCAGGAGCAGAGAACGAACCCGTACGGCGAGTTCAAATTCGATTCGCTCCGCCCGGGATCGTATCAGGTCAGTTTTTTCGGGGACAGCGGCGCGGTACAGACTGTGACCGTCCAGCTGGAGGAGAGCCTCTATCTGGGTGAATTCGCCCTGACCGCCGGATAGCCGCCGGGCGCACGGGCCCGTCCGAACCACAGGAAAACAGCCATGAACGCAGGACACCGTCTGCGTTCATGGCTGTTGTTCTTTCTCCGTGCGCGGGGCGCTCTACTCCTCGGACTCGTAGACGGCTCTGCACGCCTTGTAGGTCATATAGCAGTCCAGCTTGCCCACGGTCTCGTAGGGGGAGTGCATGGACAGCACGGGCACGCCGGCGTCCAGCGTGTCAATGCCTCTGTCCGCCATATACAGGGCGACCGTGCCGCCGCCGCCGGCGTCCACTTTGCCCAGCTCCGCCATCTGCCAGATCACGCCGGCTCTGTCCAGCACCCGGCGGATATAGGAGACGATCTCCGCCGCCGCGTCGGACGCGCCGCTCTTGCCGCCGGAGCCGGTGTACTTGCACAGGCCCACGCCGTAGTTCACCCTGGCGCTGTTGCGCTTCTCGTACACATCCGGGAAGTTGGGGTCAAAGGCGGCCGTCACATCGGCGGACAGGCAGAACGAGTTCTCCAGGCAGAGCCGCAGCGCCACCTCCTCGCTCTCGCACAGATCTTCCATGAAGTGGTCGAACGCGGCGGACTGCATGCCGGACACGCCCATGGAGCCGATCTCCTCCTTGTCCGCCAGGACGCACACCGCCGTGCGTTCGGGGGTGCCGATATCCAGAATGGCGGACAGGGCGGCGTAGGCGCAGACTCTGTCGTCATGGCCGTAGGATCCGATCATGGAGCGATCCAGGCCCACATCCCTGGCCTGGAAACCGGGGACGGCGGAGAGCTCCGCGGAGAGGAAGTCCTCCTCCACAATCCCGTATTTCTGGTGGAGCAGATCCAGAACCGCCAGCTTCACCCTGTCCTTTCCCTTGTCGTCCGCAAACGGGCGGCTGCCGACCAGCAGGTTGAGCTGCTCTCCCGTGATGCCCTCAGCCAGGGTCTTCTTGGACTGCTCCCGGCTCAGGTGGGGCAGCAGGTCATCCACGGTCAGAACCGGGTCGCCGGGGTCTCCCCCGATGGACACATTGACGATATTCCCGTCTTTCAGGACAACCACGCCGTGCAGCTCCAGGGGGATGGCCACCCACTGGTACTTGCGCAGCCCGCCGTAGTAGTGGGTCTTGAGAAACGCCAGCTCGCTGTCCTCATACAGGGGATTCGGCTTGAGATCCAGCCGCGGGGAGTCGATGTGGGCGGCGCAGATGTTGGCACCCTCCCCCAGGCTCCGCTTCCCGATGACCGCCAGCATCAGGGCCTTGTTCCGGTTGACGAAGTACAGCCGGTCGCCCGGCTCCATCTTCCCGCCACGGAGGTAGGGCTTAAATCCCTTTGACTCGGCCATGGCCGCGGCGCTGGCGGCGCACTCCCGCTCGGTCTTGCTGCGGTTGAGAAACTTCTTATAGGACTCGCAGTACGCCTGTACCGCCTCCTCCTCTTCCGGGGGCAGACGGTCGTAGCCGTTCTTCTGCTGGTAGAGCAGCTGTTCCCGCTTCTGATCCCCCAGGGTCTTCTCCTCATTTTTTTCCATCGAGACAACCTCCTCTGTCGTGCTCAGTTCGCGTCTGAAATGATCTGCTCAAACAGCGCTCTGGCTCTGGCGGCGAACGCCGCGGGGTCAGAGCCGTCATTCCTCAGGATATACTCGCAGTGCGCCAGGAAAAAGTCCTCGCCTTTCTGGGCGCGCACCCGGGATCGGGCGTACTCCTCCGAGATGCCCTCCCGGGCGATGATTCTCCGGATCCGATCCTCCTCAGGCGCCAGCACCGCCACCAGCGCGTCACATTTCTCCGCCACGCCGGACTCAATGAGCAGTATGGCGTCGATGGCCGCGGCGGGCCGTCCGGCCTGTCTCGCCCTGTCCAGGATCCGGTCAATCTCCTCCCCCACAAACCGGTGCGTGATGGCGTTCAGATCCGCCAGGGCGGCCGCGTCCTCAAAGACCACGGAGCCCAGCTTCTTGCGATCCAGTTCCCCGTCCGGGGTGTACACCTGCCCGAAGCGCTCCTCCAGCGCTCTGCGCAGGGGCACACTCGTGCCGGTCAGCCGGTGATAGACCTCGTCCGCGTCAATGATCTCGCCGCCCAGCGCCTCAAGCTCCCGCAGCGCGGTGGTTTTCCCCGCCCCCGTGGGGCCTGTGATCCCGATGACGACCATGGCATATCCTCCTCCTGTTGACGGATGCCGGCGTATTCCCGCGGCCATCCCGGGTTCGCCGCCGCTCCGACCTTTTCCGGGTCTCCATCCCGCACCGGATCAGTTCGCCCGGCCTCCCGCCGCCGCACACGGCCCGGGCGATGTTACTCCGGATTTCCCGCGGCGTCTGTGTCCTCCGGCCACTTCCCGGTGCGGATGCACTCCCTCATCTTGTCCATCAACTCCTCCGGGAAGCGTTTGCGAAACCTCGACATCGCGGAGGCGCTGAACAGCGGTGTGTACTGGAACTGCTCCAGTCCGAGAAAGTGCTGCATGTACGGGTTCTCCTGGATCTCCCGCACACACTCCCGATCGGTTAAGCCCTCCATCTCCTTGATGAAGAGTGCGCCGAACGCGATACGGGCCGGGATGGCCGGGCGGCCGGTATCCAGGCTCATGGATTGCACATAGATCTCCTCAATGCTGTCCCACGGGATAATCCTGCTCAGCCGCACCCACCTGTTTTCCATATCCAGGTGGACTGTTGCGGCGAACTTTTCGTCGCTGTCCATGCTCTGTTGATTTTTGTCCCCGTCCTGGCGCATGTCTCGTACCTCCAACCTGGCCATTCCTGCGGCGCAGGCGCCGTCTCTGGCCGTCCGTATTTTATCACTTCACGCGAATCATTGCAACGAATATTTTGCAAATATCCTGTTTTCTCCTAAATAACGCCTATAATTCGAACTTTTTGTCCTCTTTCCCCCGGTTTTCCGTGCCCCGCGTGACGGCTTCCCCGTGTCTGAGCGGCGGGATCGGGGCCCGGGAATCCGCACCCGGCAGAAAGAATTTCTCCGCCGCGAAACTCCGCGGGAACTGCCGGGCGAAAGTCTCCTTTCCCGGCCTGGCCGAATGGATCCGGCGGGCGGCGCTCAGCATTCCACCGGCCCCGCGACTTTCTCGATGGCCTCCCGGCTCAGGCCGCCGCTTCGCAGGATGCGCGGCCGCGGCGCCGTCAGATCCAGGATGGTGGACTCCACGCCCACCGCGCAGGTTCCGCCGTCCAGCACGGCGTCTATCGCGCCGTCCAGGGCGTCCAGCACTTCCCGGGCCGTTTTGGGGCTGGGCCGTCCGGAGAGATTCGCGGAGGGGGCGGCCAGGGGACTGCCCAGGCGCCGGATGAGCTCCAGGGTCTGAGGCTGATCCGGGCAGCGCACCCCCTGGGTGGCGCCCCCCGCCGCCACCACCGGCGGCAGTGTGCCGTTTCCCCGCAGGATCAGGGTCAGGGGGCCCGGCCAGAACGCCGCGGCCAGGTCGTACGCCAGAGGCGGGATGTCCGCGCACACGCGCTGCACCATCTCCATCCCGTCCACCAGCACATTAAGCGGTTTGGCCTCCGGACGGCCCTTCGCCGCGTAGATCCGCTCCACCGCCCGCGGCTGAAAGGCGTCCGCCGCCAGTCCGTACACGGTCTCCGTCGGCACCGCCACCAGTCTTCCCGCCCGCAGCAGCTGCGCCGCCCGGGCGAGATCGTCTTTTTGCAGAAGTTCCGTTCCCACGCCGTGCGCCTCCCCCTCTCAGGCTTCCCGGCCCCCGGGCGGCGCGTCCTGGGCGTGTTTCAGACGCTCGGCCTGATCCGCCGTCGCCAGGGTGTCGATGATCTCATCCAGATCGCCGTCCATGACGGCGTCCAGCCGGTACAGGGTCAGGCCGACCCGGTGATCCGTCACGCGGCCCTGGGGGAAGTTATAGGTGCGGATGCGCTCGTTGCGCATGCCGCTGCCCACCTGGCTGCGGCGCTGATCCGAGATGGCGCTGCTCAGGCGCTCCTGCTCCCGCTGGTACAGAATGGACGCCAGAATGCGCATCGCCCTGTCCCGGTTCTGGAACTGGCTGCGCTCCTGCTGGCATTCCACCACCGTGCCGGTGGGCCTGTGGATCAGCCGCACGGCGGAGGAGGTCTTGTTCACATGCTGGCCTCCGGCGCCGGAGGAGCGGAACACCTGCATCTCCACATCCGCGGGATCCAGCGTCACATCCGCCATCTCCCGCTCCGGCAGCACGGCCACGGTGGCGGTGGAGGTATGCACCCGGCCGCCGGATTCCGTCTCCGGCACCCGCTGCACCCGGTGCACGCCGCTCTCGTATTTCATCCGGGACCAGACGCTCTCCCCCTCGACGACAAAGGAGATCTCCCGGATGCCGCCCAGCTCCGTCTCATTGGCGTTGTTGATGTCGATCTTCCAGCCCCGCCGCGCCGCGTACATGGCGTACATCCGGAAGAGGGAGTGGGCAAACAGGGCGGCCTCCTCGCCGCCTACTCCCGCCCGGATCTCCATGATCACATTCCGGCTGTCGTCCGGATCCCGGGGCAGCAGGAGAAGCTTCAGCTCGTGCTCCAGCCGCTCCAGCTCCGCGCCGGCGGCGGCGTACTCCTCCTGCGCCAGCTCTTTCATCTCCGGGTCGGACATCAGGGCAAGCGCCTGCTCCCGGTCGCGCTCCGCGCTCCGGTACGCCCGGCAGGCCTCCGCCAAGGGGGCCAGCTCCGTCTGCTCCCGGTTCAGCCTGGCCACCAGATCCGGGTCGTCGTAGGTCTCCGGGGCGCCAAGCTGTGCCTCTATCTCGGAGTACCGGTTCTCAATGCCGGTGAGCGTGTCCAGCATACTGTCTCTCCTTTCAGCGATCCAGGACGAAAGACTTCACCAGGGCGATGGGCTCCCGGATGTACATCTTCAGTCTGGAGGGCAGATGGCTGGACGGTGCGCCCAGGGTGGAAATCTCCCCGTATCCCAGCCGCTCCGCCAGCATTCTCACCCGGGTCAGGTGGAACGCGTTGGACACGACCACCACGCCGTCCGCCACATCGTACCCGTGCTCCTCCAGCACCGCCCTGGAGCGGCGCAGGTTCTCCCAGGTGTTGTGGGACTCCTCCTCCAGCAGGATCTGTTCCGCCGGCACACCCTGGCCGGTCAGGTATTCCGCCATGGCCGCCGCCTCCGTGGACGGCTCGTCCGGCCCCTGGGCGCCGGAGACCACGATGACCAGGTTCGGGTGATCCCGCCAGTACTCCAGCGCCTTATCCAGCCTGTCCTGCAGGAGGATGGAGGGCCCCCACGGCTTCACCTCGCAGCCCAGCACCACCATGGCCGCCGGCTCGCCGTTGATCTCGTCTTTCGCGCCGCTCATCACCATGCCGAACAGCACGGCGAACGCGATGGCGCCGGCCAGGATCAGCGCCAGCAGGAGTTTCAGCGCAGCGCTCCGCCGCCGGCGCGTTCCGCCGTCCTCCCCGCTCATCCCCGCACCTCCTCCAGCTCGCTCTCCAGGCGATCCCACCGGTCGTACAGCCGGGTGATCTCCGCCTCCAGCGCGTCTCTCTGCGCATACAGCTCCTGGAGCCTCACATAGTCCGAGGACGCCTGCGCGATCTGATCCGCCAGACCGGCCATCTGCGCCTCGGCCCGGGCCACCTCCCGCTCCGCCGCCTTCACCTGTTTCTCCAGCTCTTTCGTCCCGCCGGTGCGCTTCGGCTTCTCCGGTCTTGGCGCCGGCGGCTGCTTCGGCTGCGCCGCCTGGTTCGCGGCGGCCTGCCGGTACTCCTGGAAAGTGCCCCGGAAATCCACAATCCTGCCGTTCTCCAGCACCCAGATCCGGCTGGCGAACCGGTCGATGAAATAGCGGTCATGGGACACGAACAGCAGATTGCCCCCGTACGCCTCCACCGCCTGCTCAATCCACTCCCGGCTCTGCAGATCCAGATGGTTGGTAGGCTCGTCCAGCACCAGGAGGTTGATCTGATCGTCCATCAGCATGCAAAGGCGCAGCCGGGACTGCTCCCCGCCGGACAGGGCGCCCACCGGCTTAAACACATCCTCGCCCCGGAAATCAAAGGCGCCCAGGCGGTTTCTGGCGGTCTGGGGCGTGCAGTCCAGGTCGTAGATCAGCGTGTCCACCAGGCTGCGCTCCGGGTGGGGAAAACTCACATGCTGCGGCAGGTAGCCGACTTTCACCGTGGGCCCGAACTTCACCCTGCCCTCGTCCGGCCGCTCCTCGCCCAGCAGGATCCGCAGCAGGGTGGTCTTCCCCGTGCCGTTGTCGCCCAGCAGGCCGATGCGCTCGCCGCCCCGCACCTCCAGATCCACCCCGGAGAACAGCACGCGGCCGTCGTAGCTCTTGGCCAGACCCTTTGCGGTGAATACCTCGTCCCCGTGGAACTCCTTCTCCCCGAACCGGGTCTCCAGCCGGCGATCCTGCTTCGGGCGATCCGTGGTCTGCAGCCTCTCGATCCGCCGCTCCATGGACTTCGCCCGTTTGAAAGTCTTGTCCATGCCGGAGTAGGCCCACACCCGCAGCTGCTCCGCGGACTTCTCCAGCTGCTCGATTTTGGCCTGCTCCTTCTCGTACCGGCGCATGCGCTCCTCGTAGCGGCGCTGCTTCTCCGCCACATAGTAGCTGTAGTTGCCGGCATAGAACTCCGCCCTGCCGTCCGTCAGCTCGATACAGCGGGAGACCACCCGATCCAGAAAATAGCGGTCATGAGACACCGTGAGCACGGTGCCCCGGAACTTCTCCAGGTACTCCTCCAGCCACTCGGTGGCGTGGAGATCCAGATGGTTTGTGGGCTCGTCCAGCAGCAGCACATCCGTGCGCTCCAGCAGCAGCCGGGCCAGATTCACCCTGGTCTTCTCCCCGCCGGACAGCCGGTCAAACCGCTGCTCCCGCATGGCCGGAGGGATGGACAGGCCGTTGCACACCCTGTTCTTGTCCGTCTCCGTCTCGTACCCGCCGCCCGTCTCGAACGCGGCGGTCAGGGCGTCGTACCGGGCCAGGTCGGCGGGGGACGCGTCATCCCCCATGCGCCGCGCAATCCGGCCCATCTCCTCCTCCATGTCCCGCAGCGGCGCGAAGGCGGTATCCAGGACATCCTCCACCGTGTATCCCGCGGGATACACCGGGATCTGGGAGATGAGGCCCGGCTTTCGCCCGGGCGCGAGGAGCACCTCGCCGCTGTCCGGAGCCAGCTGTCCGGTGAGGATCTTCAAAAGCGTGGTCTTTCCGGCGCCGTTGGCGCCCAGCAGACCCACCCGCTCCCCGGTGTCCACCTGAAAGGTCAGGCCATTGAGTATTTTTTTCCCGATCTCGAACTCGATGACAAGGTCGGACACAGAAATCTCGATCATGGTTGCCTCCTGGTCTGAATTGTGCTAAACTGCATCTCACCGCGGCGGAAGACGGCCGCGGGGAAAGGATGAGGTGCATGGAGGCCATTCGCTGGGAAGACGGCGCGCTCTTCCTGCTGGATCAGACCCGTCTCCCCGCAGAGGAGATCTGGCTGCGCTACACAGACTACCGGGAGGTGGCAGACGCCATCCGAACCATGGTGGTCCGGGGCGCACCCGCCATCGGCGTGACCGCCGCCTACGCATACTGCCTCGCCGCGTTCGCCGGCGCGGATCTCGCCGAGGCGAAAGCTGTCCTCGCCTCCAGCCGTCCCACGGCGGTCAACCTGTTCTGGGCGCTGGACCGCATGGAGCGCACGGCCGCCCGGTGCGGCGGGGATCCGGAGATCCTGCTGCGGGAGGCCGGAACCATCCACCGGGAGGACATTGAGATGAACCGCGCCATCGGCGCGTTCGGCGCCGAGGTGGTTCCCCGGAACGCACGGATCCTCACCCACTGCAACGCGGGCGCCCTGGCCACCGGCGGGTACGGAACCGCGCTGGGCGTTGTCCGGGCGGCTCACGCGCTGGGCAATGTCGCCATGGTCTACTGCGATGAGACCAGGCCCCTGCTCCAGGGCGCCAGACTGACCGCGTATGAGCTGGTTCGGGACGGCATTCCCGCCACCCTGATCACAGACGGCATGGCCGCCTCTCTCATGGCCTCCGGCCGGGTGGATCTCGTGGTGGTGGGCTGCGACAGAATGGCCGCCAACGGGGATTTTGCCAATAAAATCGGTACCTACAGCGTCGCGGTCAACGCCAGGTACCACCACATCCCTTTCTATACCGCCCTGCCGTCCTCCACCATCGACCTGTCTATCCCGGACGGGTCTCACATCCCCATTGAGGAGCGCGACCCGGAGGAGGTCACCCGCTTCGCCGGCGTCCAGACCGCGCCGGGGGATGTGGGCGTCTGGAACCCGGCGTTCGATGTCACGCCCCACGAGCTCCTCTCCGGCATTATCACGGAGCAGGGCGTCGTCTCCCCGCCGTTCGACGCGGAACTGGCGGCGCGGTTTGGCAAGTGAAAAGAGACCCTGTGCGGGGGCGCTCAGCGCCCCCGCTTTTTTTCGCTCCATTCCGGGCGCGGCAATCTCAGGCCGGGTCCCCGGTGATGGTCATCAGGTACTCCACAATCTGCTCCATCTCCATCCCCCGGGAGGCTTTCACCAGCACGGTGCAGTCCGGCTGAAGCACCATCTTCAGCACCTGCTTCGCCTCCTCTTTCGTGGGACAGTAGTAGCTCAGCGGCACCCCGCTCTTTTTCGCGCTCTCATAGAGGTACTGGGAGAGCTCCCCCACCGCGATGAGACAGTCCACCTTTCTCTTTCCCACATACTCCCCCACGCTCTGGTGGAGGGAGCGGGCAAAGGAGCCCAGCTCCATCATGTCCCCCAGCACGGCGATCCTGTAGCCCGCCGGGCTGTTGGAGAGCACCTCCACCGCCGCCCGCATGGACTGGGGATTGGCGTTGTAGGAGTCGTCCAGGATCGTGATGTGATCCGCCCGGGGCACGATGTTCATGCGCATCCTGGTGGGGTTGAACCGCAGGATGCCCTGGGTAATCTCCTCCGGGGTCAGGCCCAGGCGCTCCCCCACCGCCGCGGCGATGAGCGCCGGGTAGACCATGTACTCCCCCAGGCCGGGGATGACCACATCCAGGTTCCCCGCCGGTGTGGAAAACTTCGCCAGGAGCCGGTTCCGGCCGTCCCCGCGGATCTCCGTGGCCCGGTAGTCCAGGCCCTCCCCCGTCCCGCAGAACACCATGGGCAGGGAACAGGAAATCCGCAGTCCCGCGAGCATCGGGTCATCCCCGTTGAGCACCACCAGGCCGGGGGATCTCAGATGCGAGAGCATCTCCCGCTTCGCGGCGAATATCCCCTCCCGGCTGCCCAGGTTCTCGATATGGGCGTCCCCGATGTTGGTGATCACCCCGATATCCGGCCGGGCGATGGAGGAGAGCGTGTCAATCTCCCCTTTTTTGCTCATCCCCAGCTCCAGAACCGCGGCCTGGTGCTCCCGGGTCAGGCGCAGCACAGACAGCGGCAGCCCGATGGTATTGTTGAGGTTCCCCTCCGTCTTCAGCACCCGGTAGCGCATCCCCAGTGTGGCCGCCACCATGTCCTTCGTCGTCGTCTTGCCCACGCTGCCGGTAATGGCGACCACCGGGATGTCAAACTTCTGCCGGTAGTACCGGGCCAGATCCCACAGCGCGTGCAGGGGATTGGCCACTTTCACATAGAATCTGCCGGGCAGGTAGCTCTCCCGCTCCCGGGCGGTCAGGCAGCCCGCGGCGCCCGCCTCCAGCGCATCTGTGATAAAGGCGTGCCCGTCATACCGCTCCCCCACAATGGGGATAAACAGGCATCCGGGCGTGATCTTCCGGCTGTCTGTGCTCACGGAGGCGATCTCCTGATCCGGATCCCCGTCCTCCGTCAGCAGGCGGCCGTGCACCGCCTCCAGCAGCTCCCGCAATGTGACAGGCTCCATGAGACTCAGTTTCCTTCTTTCCGCGCCCGGAGCGAAGCCTCCAGGATCCGCTCGCACAGCGTGTCATAGTCGATCCCCACCGCCGCCGCCTCCTGGGGCACGAGGCTGGTGGGGGTCATGCCGGGCAGGGTGTTGATCTCCAGGAAATACGGCGTGCCGTCCTCCGTGACGATGAAATCCGCCCGGGCGACCGCCGCGAGTCCCAGCTCCCGGTACACCGCCGCCGCGTCCCGGCGCAGGCGCTCCTCCCATTCCGGGGGGATATCCACCGGGCACACCTCCGTGGCCGCGCCCGGCTGGTACTTGTTCTCATAGTCGTAAAAGCCGGTCTTGGGGATAATCTCGATGGACGGCAGGCTGACACCGTCCAGCACCGCCACCTGGATCTCCCGGCCCCGGATGTACTCCTCAATCACCGCGTCGCCGCCCAGGGCAATGGTCTCCTCCAGCGCCGCACGCAGCTCCTCCCGCGTGCGCGGGATGGACACGCCGATGGACGACCCGCTGGCCAGCGGCTTCACCACGCAGGGCAGCGTCCGGCCCTCCATCAGCGCCCCGACGGTCTCCCGCGTCACTTTCACTTTCTCCCAGGCGGGCGTCGTCACCAGGTGCCGCACCAACCGCTTGGTCAAATCCTTATCCATGGCCAGCGCGGACGCCAGACAGCCGGAGCCGGTATAGGGAATGCCCATCAGATCCAGCGCCGCCTGCACCCGGCCGTCCTCGCCGCAGCTGCCGTGAAGCGCCAGGTAGACCGCGTCCGCCCCGGCGCACAGCTCCAGAACCCCCGGCCCGAACTGGCTGGGCGAGTCCCACTTCCTGGACGCCTTCACCGCCTCCAGATCCGGCGCCAGCCGGCCCACTTTCCGCCACGAGTCCGGCAGCGGCGCGGCATACGCCTCCTCCGGCGCGTAAGCGCAGTTCTCCAGCCCCAGATACATATCCACCAGCGCCGCCTGGTGTCCCCGCCGCCGCAGGGCCTCCGCCACCATGACGCCGGAGGAGAGGGAGACATTCCGCTCCCCGCTCAGGCCGCCGGCCAGTACCACTATCTTCACGGCTTTGCACATCCTTCCCGGGCAGCCCGGTTTTCCCGGCCGCCGTCCCTTTCCAGGGTATTATACTCTGAAAACCGGTAAACGGTCACCACAATTCTCATTTTTCCGGGGTCTACACCGTACGCATCATTTTCTCATAATGCCGCCCCTGGCCCAGGCAGCGGAATATCAGCTCGAAAGTCTCCCGGCAGGTCTCCGCGTCCGCCTGCTCCACAAAGTACCGGTTCTCCCGCGCCCCGCCCGGGCCGCCGGCCAGGCCGGAGAGCATCTCGGACGCCAGATCGTATTTCGCGCTGTCCTCATTCCCCCTGCTGTCATGGGTGAATTCGTACCGGTGCCCCTCCAGGATCTCTCTGCGCAGATCGTCCTCCCCGTAGCCGCAGATTTGCAGAAAGTAGGCCGCGAGGATCCGGCGGATGACTCCGCACAGGGCGGCCGTGCCGGACACCTCCCGGTACTCCTCCCAGAGCGCGGTATACGGGTCTTTCACGGGATTGACATTCACGCGGCTGGCGGCGCGGCCCGTGGTGCGCGTCTCGCACAGCCGGACGGAGGATCGGTTGTCTTTCTTCCCCAGCAGGTAGAACGAGACCAGGTCGTACTCGCCGCCGTAGGGGGCGGTGACCTCCCGGAAGAAAGCCCGGTCATGGGTCAGGACGAACATCTGCCGGAGGTTCCCGCCGGAGGCGCCGGAACCGGCGGTGTCCGCGCCGGCAAGGCACTGTTCCGCCATCCTCCTGACCTCCCCGCTGACGAAGGACGCCGCGGCGCTGTCCATGCCGGAAACCGGGTCGTCCAGCACGATAATCTTCCGCCGGGTCTCCCCGTCCTCCCGCGGACTTCCGTACACCTGCTGCCGGAAGTACAAAAACGCGATGAAATTCCGCTCCCCCTCGCTGAGGCTGTCCGCCACCTCCCCGGTCTGTGTCCGCACCACCTCGTAGTGGCGGGCGGGACTGACCACAACCCAGTCCGTCGTCCCGTCCGGGCGGATCGCCTCCTCCGGCCGGGGGCGCATCTCAAACCCCTGGAACCCGGTGTCCCGCAGGATCCGGTTCACGGCCTCCACGGCGTCCGAAGTATCGACGGTTCCGCCGTTCAGCCGCCGGATCTCCTCCTGCAGATGCCGGATGGCGCCGCTCTGCAGATCCATACTCCCCCGCAGCTTGTTGAGTTCCCAGGCAAGGGCGGCATCCCGCGCATCCTGGGCCGCGATTTTGTCTTTCAGCATCCAGGCCAGGTGCTCAAAGACCGCGTTGCGGCACGCGCTCTCCCGCTCCGGGCCCGCGGCGACCGCCGCGTTGTTCTCGTCGATCATCCGGTTGATGTCGCACAGGGTGTCCGAGAGCTCCTGAAGCGCACCCGCGGTCTCGCGGAGGGAGACCACTCTGGACGGCTCCTGAATCTTGGCGCGGATCTGTTCCGTATTGGCGGAGATCACCGACCTCACGGCCTCCAGCTTCTGCCGGTACAGCCTGAGATCCGCCGCCGGGTAGCTCTCCTCCGGAAGCCTGCTCAGCGGCAGGAACAGGGTGTTCGCCGTGCGCCGGTACTCCTCCAGAAAGGCACTCAGCCTCTGCAGGTTCTCCTCGTAGCGGCGGTCAAAACTGTCCGAGAGCTCCCGCTCCAGCTCCTCCCCCAGGGGCCTGCCGCAGTAGGGGCAGCGGCCTCCCGCCGCGTCCTGGAACCGGGCGCGTCCCTGGCGCACCCACTCCCCGGCGCCGATCTCCCGGAAAAATTCAGACAGGCCCGCGGACGAGGCATTCACGATAGGGACGGCCAGGATCTCACCGCCCGGCACCCGGTCCAGCACCGTGACATCCGCGATCTCGTTGAGCCGCTCGTACGCTCTGGCCCCTTTCGCGTAGATGGCGTCATAGGCCCGCCTCAGTCTCGCGGTATCATGCTCCATCGGCGGATGGCGCCGAACCTCGTCCATCAGCCTCTTTTTGGAGCCGGCGTGGCCGGAGAGCGCCTCCCGAAACTCCTTCCGGAGCGCCGCGGTCTCGTTCCAGCAGCTGTCCAGGAACTCGCCGGCCAGGGTCTCTCTCTCCTTCTCTTTCTCCCTGATCTTCCCGGCGGTCTCCGCACGGTCTGCCTGGATGGCGGCCACCTCGCCGGCTTTCTCATCGATCTGCTCCTGTATCTCCACATTCGCCGCGCCCAGGGTGAACACGCCGGGCAGGCTGTGGTAGCTGCGCACATTCTCGTCGATGAAATCCTGATCAAACACGAGGAAAAGATAATCCGCCGTGGTTCTTCCAGGCGCAAAGGTCACGCCGGCCCCATTGCGGATCGCTCTCGCGATGGTGGATTTTCCGGTTCCGTTTCTCCCGAAGAGGAAATTCACACAGGTCGGGGAAATCCCGGCACCGGTTCCCTGAAAAGTCGCCCCGTCCAGCGCGAGGTTCAGGATCTCTCCCGGTCTCTTTTCCACAGCGGCACCTCCCAGCGCACACGCGGTCTCGCGGGTCAGGCCCCGGGGGGACAGGCCGCGGCGCTTAAGCGCCCCTATTTTATCGCATGGCGAGCGCATTTGCAACAGGCGCTCCCGGGGCGCCTGTTCACTTTTTAACATTTTTCATGTTGCTTCTCTTTCCGCCCTCCGTCAGGGACGGGATCGAAACGCAGCCACTCCGATCCCGTCCGGGCGGATCCGATCGCCGTGCGGCATTCCAGGGCCGAACCGCGCTCCGGGGAGGTTGAAAATTTTGTGCAACTTGCCTAAAATTTTCCGGGATATTTCGGCTATTTTATGCTTGTCAAACAAAAATGCATGGGATAGAATGACCATGATAATTAATTAATTTAATAAATTAATTGCAGCAAAAAAACTGGAACAGGAGGTCTTATTATGCCGCTGGTACCGATGAAAGCGATTCTGGACACCACGGAAACCTACAACTACGCGCAGGGGGCGTTCAATGTCAACGCCGTATGCCAGGCGAAAGCCGTCATCGAGGTTCACGAGATGTTCCGATCCGCCGCCATTCTGCAGGGCGCGGATCTGGCGAATGCCTTTATGGGCGGCCGGACCGACTTCCAGAACGGCACGCTGGAAGACAAGAAAAAAGGCGCGGTGAACATCGCCAACGCGGTGAAGAAGTACGCCGAGCCCAGCCCCATCCCCGTGGCGCTCCACCTGGATCACGGAAAGAGCTTTGAGGCCTGCGAGGCGGCCATCGCCGGGGGGTACACCTCCGTGATGATCGACGGATCCAGCCTCCCCTTTGACGAGAATGTGGAGCTGACCCGGGAGGTCGTCAAATACGCCCACGAGCGGGGCGTCACCGTGGAGGGAGAACTCGGCGTTCTGGCCGGCGTGGAGGATCATGTCTTCGCCGCCAACAGCACCTACACCAATCCCCTGAAAGCCGTGGAGTTCTTCCGCAAGACCGGGGTGGACGCCCTGGCCATCAGCTACGGCACAAAACACGGGGCCAACAAGGGCAGGGATACCGTCATCCGCAAGGAGATCGCCATCGCCACCAAGGAGTGCATGATGCATGAGGGCATTGAGGGCACTCTGGTCAGCCACGGCTCCTCCACCGTGCCGCAGTACATTGTCTCTGAGATCAACGCCCTGGGCGGGGATATCCACGACGCCTACGGCATCAAGAAAGAGCAGCTCAAGGAGGTCTCCCGGCTGGGCATCCGCAAGATCAATGTGGATACGGACATCCGCCTGGCGGTGACGCGGAATCTGCGCGAGCTGTTCCGGGATCACCCGGAGCTGAAAGAGAGCCCGTCCATCGGGCCCGTCTGGGAGCTGCTGAAAGCCAATCCGTCCGCGTTCGATCCCCGGGTGTTCTTCCCGCCCATCATGGACACGGTCATGTACGGCGTCGTCCCCGACGACGATGTGGCCCGCATTGTGGACTGCATAGAGCGGGGCGTGAAAGAGGTCGTGGGCACGCTCATCGTGGAGTTTGACTCCGTGGGCAAGGCGCCTCTGGTCAAATGCGTGACGCTGGACGAGATGGCGGAGTACTACCGCAGGAAAGGGATCTGAGCCATGGGCATGAATATCCTGATCGCCCACGGCGGAGGCCCCACCGCGGTCATCAACACCTCTCTCCAGGGCGCCGTGGAGGCGGCCCGGGCCAGCGGGAAAGTGGACAAGATCTACGCCGCCCGGTTCGGGGCGGAGGGCATTCTGGCCGGGGATCTCCTGGATCTCACGGACCTGCCCGAGAGCACGGTGGCCCGCCTGAGCCTGACCCCCGCCTCCGCCATCGGATCCTGCCGGCGCAAACTCACGGACGGGGATTACCCCACGGTGCTGGAAACCCTGCGGAAATTCCAAATCGGCGCGTTTTTCTACAACGGCGGCAACGACTCCATGGACACCTGCAGCAAGGTCTACGAGCTGGCGAAACAGGAGGGGCTGGATCTGCGGGTCGTCGGCATCCCCAAGACCATGGACAACGATCTGGTTCTGACGGATCACTGCCCCGGCTTCGGATCCGCGGCGCGTTACGCCGCCCTGAGCGCGTCGGAGCTGGCGCTGGACGCCTCCGCGCTGCCCATCCATGTGGTGGTGCTGGAGCTGATGGGCCGCGACGCCGGCTGGGTCACCGCCGCCAGCGCCATGGCGAAGCGGCTGACCCGCTGCGAGGTTCTGACCTATCTGCCGGAAGTGCCGGTGGACGAGGAGAAGATGCTCGCGGATATCGAGGCGGCCTACGCCAGAGGCAACGGCCTTCTGGTGACGGTCAGCGAGGGAATCCGCGGCGCGGACGGCAAACCCCTGGCGGACACCGGCATGGTGGACGGCTTCGGCCACACAGTGCCCGGCGGCACCGCGCAGCATGTCTCCGACGCCGTTCTCACCAGGCTGGGCATCAAGTCCCGGGCGGAGAAGCCGGGCCTGCTGGGCCGCGCCTCCATTCTCTACGCGTCTGAGGTCGACCGGAAAGAGGCCTACGCCGTAGGGAGAGAAGCTGTCAACGCCGCTCTGGCCGGAGAGAGCGGGGTCATGGTGGCCATTGAGGCCGTGCGGTCTCCTGAGTACCGCAGTTCCCTGACGCTGGTGCCCCTGTCCGAGGTGGCCAACGCGGAGCGGAAGTTCCCGCTGGAGTGGATCACGGACGGCAACGGCATCGGAGAGGAGTATTTCGACTACGCCCTGCCCCTGATGGGCGGCGGGTGGCCGGAGTACGCGTTTTTGAGGTAAGGCCATGAAACATATCTATCTGAATCTCAAGCGCTTTGATGTGCCGGTGGAGTACGGCGGCGTCAACCGTCTCGCCCCGGTCGGGGACTGGGGCGCGGCCGTGGTGACCGCCACCCAGGAGGCGCTGAAACGGTACGACAGCGCGAAGGTGGAGTTCGTGCAGTATCTGCCGGAGGCCCACCTGCTCAGCGCCGCGGCGGCCCGGTGCGGGGGAAGCCCGGTGAAGCTGGGCAGCCAGGGCGTCTACCGGGTCAACACCGCCCCCGGCGGGAACTTCGGCGCCCTGACCACAAACCGGCCGGCCTCCATCGTGAAGGCCATGGGCTGCGAGAGCACCCTCATCGGCCACTGCGAGGAGCGCAACGACAAGAAAGGCATTCTGGCGGAGGCGGGCGTCTCAGACGCCGGGGCCGTAAACCGGATCCTGAACCAGGAGATCCTCTGCGCCCAGGAGGCGGGACTCACGGTGCTGTACTGCATCGGGGAGACCGCGGAGGAGCAGGCGGACTGGGCGCAGGTGCTGGGCAGCCAGCTGGACACCGGCCTTGCCGGCGTGGATCGGAGCCGGGTGGTCATCGGGTATGAGCCCGTGTGGTCCATCGGGCCGGGCAAGACCCCGGCGGACAAACCCTATATCCGGAAGATCGCCCGCTTCGTCAAGGAGCGGACCGGCGGCATGGATGTGGTGTACGGCGGCGGCCTGAAAGCCGACAACGCCGCCATGCTGGCCTCCATCGAGGAGATTGACGGCGGTCTGATCGCCCTGACCCGCTTCACCGGGGAGATTGGCTTCTATCCGGAGGAGTATCTGGAGATCATCCGCCTGTATTTGGGAGAATGACATGAAACTTGATTTTGAATACGGCCACGGCACGATCAGCGCACAGCTGCCGGACAGCACGGATGTGTTCATCCCCGGCGAGACGGTGCCCGATCCCCCCTGCCTGCCGCAGGACTGGGACAGCCTCTACGCCGCCACCCTGGACAGCATCCGCCACCCTATCGGGATGCCGCCCCTGCGGGATCTGGCCGGGCCGGGCAAGACGGCCGTCATCGTGATTCCGGATATCGTCAAGGGCGGAACCCAGCCCACCAGCCACCGGAAAGTGGCGGTCCGGGCGGTTCTGGACGAGCTCTACGCCGCCGGCGTGGAGAAGAAAGACATCCTGCTGCTGATCTCCAACGGCCTGCATCCCCGGGCGACCGAGAAGGAGATGCGCACCATCCTGGGCGACGATCTGTTCCATGAGTTCTACCCCTCCGGACAGCTCACCAGCCACGACAGCGAGGACTACGACCACCTGGTGGATCTGGGCACCACCGCCGGCGGGGATCATGTGATCATGAACCGGTATGTCTATGAGGCGGATCTGCCCATCCTCATCGGCCACACCCAGGGCAACCCCTACGGCGGCTATTCCGGTGGCTACAAGCACTGCGCCACCGGCATCACCCACTGGCGCTCCATCGCCTGCCACCATGTGCCGGGCGTCATGCACCAGCCGGACTTCGTCCCCGTCTCCACCCACAGCGTCATGCGCTCGAAGTTTGACGAGCAGGGCATGTTCATGGAGGAGAAGATGGGCAAGAAGTTCTTCTGCTGCGATGCCGTGCTGGACACGAAGTCCCGCCAGATCGAGATCAACTCCGGCTGGGCGAAAGAGATGCAGCCGGTGTCCTGGGCCACCGCGGACAAACGGACCTATGTCCACTGGGCGGAGAAGAAGTATGATATCGCGGTCTTCGGGATGCCCACGAACTTCCACTACGGCGACGGCATGGGCACCAACCCCATCCAGATGATGCAGGCGCTCTCCGCCCAGGTCATCCGCCACAAACGGGTGCTCTCGGACCGGTGCGTATTCATCGTGCCCGGCATCTGCGACGGCTGGTTCCACGACGAGCGCTGGCCCTATCTGCGGGAGCTGTACGAGATGTTCCAGCACGACAGCATGAACACGCTGGCAGACATGAACCGGTACGGCGAGTACTTCGCCACGCGGCAGGACTACATCGACAAATACCGCTTCGCCGGGGCGTTCCACCCGTTCCACGGCTTCTCCATGATGAGCTGCGGCCACATCGCGGAGATGAACACCAGCGCCATCTACATTGTGGGCGCCCGGGAGCCGGGCATCGCCCGGAGCATGGGTCTGAAAACCCGCGCCACCGTGGAGGAGGCGCTGGAGGACGCCATCCGGAAGTACACGGGGCCGGATCCGAATATCCTGGCCCTGCCCAGAACCTTCACCACCGCCGCGGTTCATCTTTGCATGAAAGAGGACGACTAAGCCAGCGCTGCCGGCCGGCGCCGCCGGGCGGTATCTGGCAGGAAAGGAACTTGCGAGGTTGCTGCTGTTTTTCCTTGTGGCCTTCCTGGCCAGCACCATCGGCGCCATCTGCGGCATCGGGGGCGGCGTGATCATCAAGCCCGTCCTGGACAGCCTGCACCTGGGCAGCGCCGCGACGGTGAATTTCCTGTCCGGCTGCACGGTGCTCTCCATGAGTCTCTACTCCGTCTGCCACGCCGCAATCACCCGCTCCCGGCCGGTGGACACCAAATCGGTGATTCCGCTGTGTATCGGGGCGTCGGTGGGAGGCGTGTGCGGCCGCTGGCTGTTCCAGATCATCCGGGGCCAGTTCGCCGACCAGAACCGGGTCAGCGCCGTCCAGGCGGCGTGCCTGGCGGCCATCACCCTGGGTACGCTTCTGTACGAGCTGAACAAGCGGCGGATCAGGACGCGGCACACCAGGGGCGTGCTCCCCTGCGTCGCCATCGGCCTGGCCCTGGGGATCATGAGCAGTTTCCTGGGCATCGGGGGCGGCCCCATCAATCTGGTGGTGCTGTTCTACTTCTTCAGCATGGACACGAAGACCGCCGCCACCAGCAGCCTGTACATCATCCTGTTCAGCCAGGCCCTGGCGCTTCTGACGACCCTCCTCACCGGCACCGTGCCGGAGTTTGAGGCGGTCTCGCTCCTCGCCATGATCGCGGGGGGCATCGGAGGCGGGATTCTCGGCCGGGCGCTCAACCGGCACATCCAGGCCGGCACGGTGGACAAACTGTTCACCGGCCTCATGGCGGTCATCATCTTAATCTGTATCTACAACATCTGGCGCTACGCATTCTGACGGCGCAAAAAGGCCCCCGCCCCGGCCGGCCTGCGGCTGACCCGAAAGCGGGGGAAAGAAAACGGCATCAGAGCCCGTTTGTGTCCAGCTCCGTGGCCACGGCAAGGGCCGCGGCGCCCACGGCGCCGCTGTACTCGTCCGCGTCCACAAACTCGAATTTCGTCTCCAGGAACGAGGCGCTGTACGGCGTCTGCCGGATGTAGTCCAGCAGCCTGGCCCGGTTGGCCGGGGAGCGGAACAGCTTCGCCTCAATAAAAATCACGCCGGGGCAGCTGTAGTTGGTGATGTTGGTAATGGCGACGCCCAGCATCCGCAGTGCCTGATCCACAATGCGCTCCACGGCGGGGACGCCCCGCTCCTGCGCCTGGAGCACCTCGTCCATGGTCTGCGGCGCACGCTCCCCCAGGGCCTCCCGGCAGGCGGCCAGGATGGCGTGGTCGCTGGAGAAAGCCTCCAGACAGCCGCGGTTGCCGCAGCTGCACAGCGGGCCGTCCGGATCCAGCACCATATGCCCCACCTCCCCGGGCCCCACCAGGACGCCGCGGAATCCCGAGGCGTTGAGGACAAAGGGGCAGGCCACGCCGGTGGCCACGAACAGGTAGGCAAACGAGGAGATCCCTCTCAGGTGATCCCGCTGGAACAGCTTCGTCCCGGTGGCGCGGGCGCTGACATTGTTCTCCGCGGTCACCGGCCCCCGAAACCCGGTCAGCGCGGCCACATCCGCCGTGATGGGCCTGTTGCGCCAGTCGTAGCGGGGATGGTACCGGAGCACCCCGGTAGCGGGATCTACCAGGCCGGGCATGCAGAAGCCGATCCCGTTGATTTCCTCCAGAGGGAACGGGCCCTCCCGCGCCGCCCGGAGGATGAGCTCGCCGGCGGCCCGCATATTCCCCTCGTAATTGTCGTAGAAGACCTCGTCCCGGCAGCGGTACACCACCGTGCCGCGAAAGTCGGTGACGCAGACGGACCGGCAGCAGTCGCGCATCTCCACCCCGATGAAGTGCCTGCTGTCCGGGATGATATCCACAATCTGCGCCGGACGGCCGATGGCGTGGTTTGCCGGGGCGCCGTCCTCCTCGGAGCTGACGATCCCCTCCGCCAGCATGGCATTGACATTGCTGGTGACCGTGGGGACGGACAGGCCGAGCCCCGCGGCGATATTCGAGCGCCTGACCGGCCCGTTCTGGTAGATCATCCGAAGGACAGCCGAGTGGCTGGCCGGACGGGCGGCGGCGTGACTGTTCCTGAGCGCATTTTCCATGATCCCATCTCCCGTGCGAAATCCATCTCTGCGCGGGATCCATTATATTTTAATCCCTGAAAAATGTCAAACTGAGGAAAAACCGGCATCCGGCGGGAGAG
>CAYRAG010000020.1:27661-30675 GCA_964422185.1 uncultured Oscillospiraceae bacterium | reverse complement strand
GTGAATGGGAAAGCGGATGGCCTGATTGTTGCAACGCTTTCAAACTGGAATGCGACGGCACTCAGAATGCCGCGGATTGGGGTTTCTAGCTGCAACAGAGCGGAGCTCCTACAGCCCGGGGTTTACTTCCTGATTTGTACCGACCAGAGCACAGGAGCAAAATCTGTTTATATCGGGGAATCAGATAATGTAAGGACGCGTCTGCTGCAACATATGCAGGACTATAGTGCCGGCAAGGAAAAGTATTACTGGACTACGGTAATCTGTTTCACGGGCCCAATGCTGAATAAGACTCTTGTGAGGTATCTAGAAAAAAGGGCGGTGGAGATTGCCAAAGATGTCAACAGATATTCGGTACTCACAATCCAGACATTTTCCAACACAGTCATATCCGAATACGACAGGGCAGCCATGGAAGAGTTCCTTGACAACATGAAGATCGTCCTTGGAACGCTCGGCTGTGAGGCTCTTGAGCACTATGATATACCGTCAGACAATCACGCAGAGGGAAACAGCCGGCATTTTTATTTGTCAATTGGTAATGCATCCGCAGAGGCGGACATCACAGCGGACGGTTTTGTGGTCTGCAAGGGCGCGACCCTGAATGAAAAGACGAATGAAAAGGCACTGGGAAAAAGCGCTGCGGACAGGCGGGTTGAGCTGATTTCCAGCTCAAAGGTGGCTGATTATAAAACGACGGAAGCCATTCGCTTCACCAGTCCGTCTGCGGCTGCTCAGTTTCTCTTAGGTTACAATGCCAACGGACTTACCGTGTGGAAAGATAAAAATGGCACATGTTTGAAAGACAGGACAGATTTATAGTATGATGTCGGAGCCAAGAAGCGGAGCCCCGAAGTTCTAAAACGACCCAGGCCCCCTGACTCACACGCTTACGCACGCCCGATGCAAAAGGGTAAGATCCAGGATGCCGGGTTGTGTGGAGAAGACATCGCAGCGATAGATACCGGTGGAAGCGGAGGTCACAGCTACGGAGTGATGCTGGGTGAACGGAGATCCATTCGGGGAATAATCAATGAATCAGAACCCCCGAAGCGGCTTAGGAGCTATGTGTGGCGCACAGCCATCGGTCTGCAGGAAGTAGACGGGCTGAGGACATCGGATAACTGGTGCACACCACAGTCCGGAATATCGAGGGAGAGAGCTCTTTCGATGAGGCGGATGCGCTCCTGCAGGCCTGCGACGAGGAGAAACCCGTCCGCGATGCGTCAGAGTCGCAGAAATGCGTACCATTCGCAGGGGCTCGTGCGTGTGCCTGCGCTCTACGGGCAGTCAGGGGACGGGTAGTATTTCCTGCATCTCCACCCTGACCCCGCAGGGGGCGGGTAGCAGTCCGATAGGAATCTCCGCTCTGGCCCCTATGGGATCCCCCTGACAGGCCCTGGCTCATGGCCTGCCCTGTCGTGCCGGCGGGCCCGGCCTGCCGCCCCGCTACACAGGTCGGGCGGTCAACACCTCAATGATAGCCATGGATTCGCGTCGGCACCTGGTGTGCGGCAAAACCTCCTGATTGGCAGGCCAGACCGGTTCGTCCTCCCAAACCCTCCCTGCCAGCTTCGGGGCACATCCATGCGCTTTCCCGGGGGATGTTCGACACAGTCACCAGGGGAAAGATATCGCTTGGGGCGGTGGGACGGCTACTCACTGCGGTTTACTCACCATCGCACTTGAAGACTCAGAAATTTCGGCAGGGGATTTTCTGTTACAAGTCTGAAGCAAATGATATACAACATATGCGTCCGATCAAATTGGTCAGACACTGTCTGACCAATTCGACAATTTGCCGTCGGTCAGTACGGGTAGGAGATTCTATCTCAACTGGTCTTACTTACTCAAGCCGACGCGTATTTCCAATGGGGAAGAACATCATTTCTGCGCTTTGCCGCCGGGAAGAGATCGGACGCGGAGAGAGGGAAGCCTGCGCCCGCCGCGGTCTGCACAGGCGGTGGCAGGACATGGGGCGCTCCTGCGCCATGTGGGACAATGCCCCGGATCGGGGCAGGGCATACCTGAGGGACGGCATCTCCGGGGAGGGGCGGCGGTTCCTCAGTTTTTTATCCGCTGCGATCCGCGCCGGCGGGATTGCGGGGCGCCGCCGGATATTTTTCTTTCCGCCGCGGGCGGAACATACCGCAGTACAACACCCTGCTGCTGCGCTACGGGGGCGGAGTTCTCCGGATTCGGCGCCTCCGGGGGCCCGGAGGGTCGCGAATGCCCCGGCCGATTCCCCGGATAAGAGGACGGCCGGTGCGGCGGCGGTGGATACCTCCAGGAAGAGAGGCGGTTTTTCCTATGATTCTCACCATCACCTACCGGGGGGCGCATACGCAGGATCTGGGGTACCTGCTGTATAAGAACCCCTACAGACCCCAAAGTTTTGACCTCTCGACGGGGAAAGCGCATATTTTCTACCCGGAGATCTCGGAGGAGGAGACGACCTGCGCCCTGATCCTGGATCTGGATCCGCTTCTGCTGTCCAGGGGAAAGCCGGGTACCGGGGAGTCCGGACTCTTTGACTATGTCAACGACCGGCCCTATGCCGCGTCCTCGTTTCTCTGCAACGCCCTGACCCGCTGCTTTGGCACCGCGATGACCGGGAGGTGCGATAAACGCCAGGATCTGGCGGATGCGGCGCTGGATCTGGAGGTCACAATCGCAAGTCTGCCGGTTCGGGGAGACAAAGATCTCGTCGACCGGCTGTTTCGCCCCCTGGGGTATGAGGTCTCTTACGAGACTTTCAGCGTGGATGAAAACTTCCCCGAATGGGGAGAGAGCCCCTATGTCCGCCTGAGACTGCGTGCGCGCAAGCGGCTTTCCCAGGTTCTCAATCAGATCTATGTCCTGATCCCGGCCTTTGATCTCCAGATGCACCACTATGTGGATGAAGCGGAAGTGGACAATGTGCTCCGGCACGGGGAGGGGTGGCTCGCGGATCATCCGGAGCGGGGGCTCATCGTGAGGCGCTATTTCTCCAGGACGAAGAGTCTGGCGAAACT
>CAYRAG010000020.1:17806-27561 GCA_964422185.1 uncultured Oscillospiraceae bacterium | reverse complement strand
CGGATGTGTCTCCCGCCGCGCTGAAGAGGGCGAAAGAGAGGATAGACCACACCGCGCTGTCCGATCGCCAGAAAGAGAGGCTGACGCTGTTCCAGGGATCCCTCATGTATCAGGACGGGAGATTCTCCGGCTATGACGCCGCCTGTCTGGTGGAGGTGATCGAGCACATCGCCCCGGAGAAGCTTCCGATCCTTGAGCAGGTTCTGTTCGGACAGGCCGCCCCGAAGACGGTCATTGTGACCACCCCGGATCGCTCGTACAATGAGCGGTACGGGATGGCGGAGGACGAGCTGCGCCACAGGGATCACCGGTTTGAGTGGAACGGGGAGGAGTTCCGGGACTGGTGCCGGCGCGTCGGGGAGCGATACGGATATTCCGTACAGTACCGGGGCGTCGGGAACAAAGAGGGGGAGGAAGACTGCCCCACCCGGATGGGGGTGTTTGTCAGATGAGAATTGAGTTGCCGGAGCTCTCCCTGATTGCCATGGTGGGCCCCTCCTCCAGCGGCAAGACGACTTTTGCGAACCGCTACTTCGGGGATTCCTTCGTCCTGTCGTCTGACTTTTTCCGCAGGATGGTCTGCGACGACGAGCAGGATCAGTCCGTCACGAAAGACGCGTTTGATCTTCTCTATCAGACGGCGGAGAAGCGCCTGCGGCTGGGAAAGCGGACGGTCATTGACGCGACGAATCTGCAAAGCGCGGACCGCAGGGAGATCCTGAAGCTGGCCAGGGAGTGGGACATCCACGCCGCGGCCATTGTGCTGAACCTCCCGGAGAAGACGCTGCTGGCCAGAAATGCGCGGCGGCCGGACCGGCAGATTCCGGAGGGGATCATCAAACGCCAGTGCGCGAATCTGCAGAGGAGCCTGAAGAGCCTGAAAAAGGAGGGGTTCCGCTTCATCTATGTGCTCTCCGGGCAGGATATCGATGAGGTGGAGATTGTCTACACGAAACTCTGGAACGACAAGACCGGGGAGCACGGGCCGTTCGACATCATCGGAGATGTCCACGGGTGCTGCGATGAGCTGGAGGAGCTGCTGCGCAGACTCGGCTACGAAAACCGGGAGAACGGCTATGTCCACCCGGAGGGACGCAGGGCGATCTTCCTGGGGGATCTGACGGATCGCGGGCCGCGGAATGCGGATACGCTCCGGCTGGTCATGAACATGGTCGCCGCCGGGAACGCCCTCTGCGTGCCCGGGAATCACGACAGCAAGCTGGAGCGCTACCTGAACCGCAGGAATGTCCAGATTTCGCACGGCCTGGAGCAGACGGTGGCGGAGCTCGACCGGGAGGACGGCGCGTTCCGGGCTGAAGTGCAACAGTTCCTCTCGTCTCTTGTCAGCTACTACCGGCTGGACGGCGGGAAGCTGGTCGTCGCCCATGCGGGGATCCGCCAGGAGTACATCGGCAGGGCGTCCGCCAGAATCCGGGATTTCTGCCTCTACGGGGAGACGAACGGCGAGACGGACGAGTTCGGGCTGCCGGTGCGGCTGGACTGGACGAACGACTACCGGGGCGACGCGCTGATTGTGTACGGCCATACGCCGTCGGACGGGGTGATAGAGAAGAACCGCACCTGCTGTATCGATACCGGGTGCGTGTACGGGGGGAAGCTGACCGCGCTGCGCTATCCGGAGCACACTTTCGTCTCCGTAGACGCCCGCAGACAGTACGCGGATCCCGTGCGGCGCCTGAGATCCGCGGAGGAAGAGCGGGGCGGGAGTGAGCCCGGCCTGCGTGCGGAGGATGTGACGGGAAAGCGGGTTATCCAGACGAGGCTGACGCAGGGGATCACGATCCGGGAAGATCAGAGCGCCTCCGCCCTGGAGACCATGAGCCGGTACGCGGCGGATCCGAGATGGCTCATCTATCTGCCGCCCACCATGTCGCCCTGCGAGACCAGCGCCCTTGCGGACTACCTGGAATACCCCGCAGAGGCGTTCGGGTACTACGGGAAAAACAATGTGGCGCAGGTGGTCTGCGAGAAAAAGCACATGGGTTCCCGTGCGGTGATTGTCCTGTGCCGGACGCCGGAGGCCGCGGCCAGGCGGTTCCGGGTGTCGGACGGGAGCAGAGGGATCCTCTATACGCGCACCGGGAGAAGATTCTTTGAGGATCGGCGCATGGAGGATGAGATCCTCCGGCGCCTGGACGCCGCGCTCACCGGGAGCGGGTTCTGGGAGGACTTTGAGACGGACTGGGTGGCCCTGGACGCGGAGCTCATGCCGTGGTCGGAAAAGGCGCGGGTGCTGCTTCAGACCCGGTACGGCCCCGTGGGAAGAGCGGGGAGAGAGAGCCTGGCGGAGGCGGTGGATCTGATCCGGAAAGCGGTGCGCTCCGGCTCCGGGGGATCGGAGCGCCCGGAGCCCTCCGCACGGGATCTGGATCCGGGGGAGCTGCTGGCGCGGTTTGAGGAGAAACAGGAGGCCATGGGGGCGTATGTGGAGGCCTACCGCAGATACTGCTGGAATGTCCGGGATGTGTCAGACCTCCGGATCGCGCCGTTTCATCTTCTGGCGGCGGAGGGCAGGGTCTTCGACGGGGAGTCCCACATCTGGCACATGGAGACCATAAAGAGGTACTGTGTCGGCGCAGATCCCCTGTTCCTGGCCACCGACTACCTCACGGTAGATCTGTCCAGCGAGGAGGAGACACGCTCCGCCGAGGCCTGGTGGCGCACCCTCACGGAGAGCGGCGGGGAGGGCATGGTGGTCAAACCGCTGGAGTATATCCCGCGGAAAGGCGGCGCCCTGCTGCAGCCGGCCGTAAAGTGCAGAGGGAGAGAGTACCTGCGCATCATCTACGGCCCGGAATATCTCCTGGGAGATCACCTGAGCCGGCTGAAAGAGCGCTCTCTGTCGAAAAAGCGCTCTCTCGCGCTGAAGGAATTCGCCCTGGGGCTGGAGGCCCTCCACCGCTTTGTGGAGGGGGAGCCGCTGTACCGGGTGCACGAATGCGTGTTCGGGGTGCTGGCCCTGGAGAGCGAGCCGGTGGACGCGAGGCTGTAGCCCGGGCCGCCTGGGACTGAGAGGTTTCGCGGCCGATCCGGCTTCCTCTCCCGGGAAAGTCGAGGCATTTTGCGGTTGACGGATGCGGTCTGGAACATTAAGATTGGGAAGAGAGATGCGGACAGATCCCTGAGGCGCCGGCCGCACGCATCAGATCCCCGGCGGCCGCTTTCCCGGGGCCATTCGCGGCGGGAGCGCCGCCAGATCGGAGGAACCGAAGATGCTGCTGTTTTCTACCATTCTTGAGATCAACGACTCCATGACCAGGGACGCGTTTATCCGCCTGGTGATTGAGTGGAACCAGGGGAATCCCTACCAGGCCAATGTCATCCCCGGCATCGAGTGGAACGGGGAGCGGAACATCCGGTACGGCAATGATCAGCTCTGGCTTGGCATCGAGGAGTACCGCAACCGGAACATCATCGCCGCCCGCTTCGAGAAGAAAGAGGAGGACGGCACGGTCTGGGATTCGGACTATGTCATGGATTTCGACGCCATGAGGATGTCCGTGAGGCTGGACAGAAGCTATACGGAGGAGGCGCTCTCCCCCGACCCGAAGTTCTCCACGCCCTACTTCATCACCCTGCTCATCGACCGGGGGTATCTGCAGCAGGACGCGGCGCTGCCCGTTCTGCGGGTGCCGGTGACCGTGTCGGAGCAAAACCTGGAGCTTGCGGCGGATGTGATCACCGGCAGAGAGAAGTTCCGGCTTCCGGTGGTGTATGTCTCAAAAACGGACTACGACGAGGATCCCGTCGATGTGGGGACGCTGGCGTACCGCCTGAAGGGGATCGCGCATGTCCTGGTGGAGAGCAGCAATGTGTGCAACACGCGGCTTCGGGAGCTGTGCGACGATCAGAATGAGTATTACGGCGCCGTGGGGATCTACTACCCCACAAAGTCGATCCCCCACCGAAGATACCTCTACCGGAGCTCCTACGGCTACGACGCCTACCTGCTGGAGAGAGTGGTCCGTTCCGTGCTGCAGTACAGCAATTCGCAGATGGTGGACACACTGTTCACCTGGCAGGGCGTGAACAACGCGCTGCTCCTGGACCGGCTGCAGAGCAAGCGGGAGGATCTGCTGGCCGCGGAGCAGGCCCAGAGAGCGGCAGAGGCGGAGGCGGCCAGAATCCAGGGCACGCTGGATGAGGAGGAGCGCAAGCGCAGGCAGGCGGAGGACGAGCGGGATGATACAAACAAACTGATGGAAGGCGTTGATGACGAAATCCAGAGGTATCGACATCAGATAGAGGAGCTGACCCGCGCCAATGAGGCGCTGCAGTATGAAAACCAGGGGTTGAAAATCAAACTCGACGCGAGGGACGAGATCCCGGTGCTGTTTCAGGGAGACGAGGTGGAGCTCTATCCCGGGGAGATCCGGGATCTGCTCCTGGCGATGCTGTCTGAGGCGCTCAGGGGCACCGCGCCGAAATCGAGACGGGCGGACATCGCCAGGGATATTATCGACCGCAATGACTACCAGGGGATCAGCGAGGCGAAGGCGGAGAAGGTCAAGAAGCTGTTCAGGAACTACGACGGGATGACCGGGAAGGTTCGCCAGGAGCTCAAGGATCTGGGCTTTGATATCACAGAGGACGGCAAGCACTACAAGATGACCTACTACGGGGACAGCCGGTATCAGGTGACCTTTTCCAAGACGCCCAGCGATGTCCGCAGCGGGAAGAACAGTGCGCAGCAGACGATCAACACCGTGTTTTAGCCCGCGTCCGGCCGAGGCACGCGGGGACAGGGGAGGCGGTTTTCGTGATGTTCAAATCGGACAGTCCGATCCAGCAGCTGCTGTGGGGCAATGTCCTGCTGGTGGGCTGCTGCGCCTTTTACCTGCTCTGGTGGATTCTGGCGTTTCACCCCACCGGGGCCGTCAAAGGATTCAAATCCGGGTGGCTTCTGATTCCCGCGTTTGTCCTGGGGATCGCCGCGGTGGTTCAGATGGTTCGCGGCGTGAACGGCGCGGAGATGGCCCGCTCGTTTTTCACGGTGCGCACGGTGGTGCTCGCCGGCGTGGCGGCCTATGTGCTGCTTTTGCTGGTGACGCTGCTTGCGTTCCACCGGCAGGTGACGACGGAGCTGCTTTTGATTGTCGGGTGGACGGTGCTGGCGTTTCTGTGCTGCAACGCCCTGTACGGGACGGGATATGTGAGCCGGGGCGCCGCCGTCGGCCTGCTGGTCACCGCGGTGGCGGCGGCGGTGCTGAGTATGGTCTGTTATCTGCTCTACTACGGACTCGGGCCGCGCACCGGATATGTGGACGGGATGATCCCGCTGATCCTGGTGATCGCCTATACCCTGGTTCTGATTGTGCTTATCGTCCGCGGCGGGCACGCGGCCCTGTGAGGAAGTTAAAATGGAGAAAAAGACGATCGTAATCACGGGCGCCAGCGACGGGATCGGCGCCGCGGCCGCACGGCAGCTGAAAGCGCTGGGCCACCATGTGGTCATCGTGGGGCGCACGAAAGAGAAGACGGAGAAAGTCGCCCGGGAGCTGAACGCGCCGTACCACCTGGCGGATTATACGGATCTGTCCCAGGTCAGACGCCTGGCGGAGGAGCTGAGGCGGTACGACCGGATCGATGTCCTGGCGAATAACGCCGGGGGCGCGCAGTCGGCGAAACAGGTCACGGCGGACGGGTTTGAGAAGACTTTCCAGATCAACTACCTGGCCGCGTTCCTGCTCACGAATCTGCTCATGGAAAAACTCTGCGCGTGCCGTGCGACGGTGATTCAGACCTCCAGCGTGGCGTCGAACCTGTTCGGCGCCGGCCTGGATCTGGATGATCTGAACTACGAGAAGAGCTACCTGGCGCTGAAGGCCTACGGGGAGGCCAAGCTGGAGAATGTGCTGTTCGCCAGGGAGCTGTACCGGCGCTTCGGGGAGAGAGGGCTCTCCGCGGTGGCGTTTGAGCCCGGGCTGGTTCGGAGCAATTTCGCGTCGGAGTCCGTGCTGTTTCTGAAGGTGTTCTACCGCACACCGCTGAAGTATGTGATGACCATCACGCCGGACAGGAGCGCCAGAAGGCTGGTGCGGCTGGCGGTGGGGGAGCCGGGAAAGGACTTCCGGTGCGGGGAGGTCTACAGCTACGAGAGAACCATGCCCCTGCTGTACCAGGACAGGGACGGCAGCGCGGCCAGGCAGCTGTGGGACAACACGGAGCAGCTGCTGGCGCAGCACGGCGTACCGTTTGCCCCGATGGCGGAGGACGCACCGTAAAAAAGAACCGGCGCCCGGGAGAAGGACGGGGCCGGAGAGAGAGGACACAGCGCGGGGGACGCCCGGCACGGGCGGCCCCGGGAGAAGGAGGAGCCATGCAGTTTCTGATTACCGCCCGGGACGGCGCGGGAATGCTCGAGCGCAGGATGCGCGTCAGACCGGATCACCTGGAGAATCTCAGGCGGATCGACGGGAAAGTGATCTGCGCCGGCGGGATCCTGGATGAAGAGGGAAAGCCCGCGGGCTCGGTTCTGATCCTGGACTTTGCCAGCCGGGATCGGCTGGAGGCGTACCTGGAGCACGAGCCGTATGTCCGGGAGAAAGTGTGGCAGGATATCCGGGTGGAGGACATGAATGTGGTCATCGTGAACGGGGAGAGAGTCGGGAAGTAGCCGGCGGCCGTTCTGTCTGGATGGAGGCGCGTACACCGTGGAGAAGCTCAGGGGGATGTTCCGGGAGGGATCCGGGTACCGGGTGCTGCTGATCTGCATCACCATCACCGGACTGTCCTACGGAATCTACAAGGGCATGATGGACAACTTCCTGGCGGAGGTGGTTCTCATGGGCGAGATGGACCGCGGCATCACGGAGTTTTTCCGGGAGGTGCCCGGGATTTTGCTGGTGTTTATCCTGGCGCTGTTCTACACGCTGTCTGCGGAATCGCTGTACAAGATCGGCGCGCTCATCATGATGGTGGGCCTGGGCATGCACGCGGTGCTGCCCCCGACGAAGATCCTGGCGACGCTGGCCATCTGCACCTACTCCCTGGGCGAGCATATCCAGCTGGGGATGAAGAGCACCATGACCCTGGGGTACGCCATGCCGGGCCGGGGCGGCCAGGCGCTGGGGGTGCAGAACGCCATCAACCAGGCGGGGAACCTCCTGGGCTACCTGGTGGTGGTGGCGGCGTTCTCCGTCTTCGTCAGCCAGCCGTACATCCCCTTTTTCTGGGTGGCCGCGGGGCTGGCCGCCGTGAGCGCGGTGCTCTCGCTGCGTCTGACCGGCAGCAGCCGGCAGGATGAGACGAAGCGCCGGTTCTATTTCCGGAAGAAGTACTTCAAGTACTACATGCTGGAGGTGTTCTACGGCGCCCGGAAACAGGTGTTTCTCACCTTCGGGCCCTATGTGCTTGTGCTGTTTTACGGCGCCAACGCCGCGACCATCAGCCTGCTGTTCGCCGTCTCCTCCACCGCCTGCTTCTTCCTCTCGCCGGTGATCGGCAGGATCATCGATGCCCTGGGATACAAGGTGGTCATGGTCGCGGATACCCTGATCCTGGTGGTGGTCTGTTTCTTCTACGGCTTTGCCCATCTGCTGTTCCCCAGGGATGTGGCGTTTGTCGTGTGCTGCGTGAACTATGTGCTGGACGCCGTGATCTCCCAGGCCTCCATGGCCTCCAATGTGTATGTGCAGGATCTGTCGGACAGCGACGAGGAGATGAAGGCGACGATCTCCACGGGCGTGTCGGTCAACCATGTGATCACCATCTTCATCGCGCTGTTCGGCGGGTGGATCTGGAAAGCGCTGGGCATCTCCACCCTGTTCACGGTGTCCGCGGTGCTCGGCCTGTGCAACAGCGCCTACGCCGCCACCATCAGGGTGCCGCGGAAAGAGAAAGGGGAGGACACACGGGGATGACGCGGGAGAAGCAGAGCTTTATGGATCTCTGCGCGGAGCTGTTTACGCGCGTGGACGGCAATGGGGTGACGCTGCCGGACGGGAGCCGGATCGCCCTGTTTGAGGCGCCGGTGTCCGGATTCGCCGCGGCCGGGGATGCCATCTTCACGGAGTTTAAGCGGCCGGAGGTCATCGGGCCGGGGTTCTGGACGCCGGAGGAGTGGCTGCCGGGGGCGAAGACGGTGGCGTCCCTGTTCTTCCCGTTCACCGCGGCGGTGCGGGAGAGCAACCGGGCCGCGGGGCCGGATCCCTCCGCCGCGTGGCTGTATGGCAGAATTGAGGGCCAGCAGTTCATCGGGGCGTACATGGCCGCGCTCCGGGACCGGCTGTCTGAACAGGGCCGGGTCTGCGTGCCCTCCCTGGATGAGCGGTTCCAGGTGCGCGATGTGCCGGTGGAGGTGCCGGGAGAGCCGCCGGACACCCATGTGGAGAGCCGGTGGTCTGAGCGGCACGCCGCTTTCGCCTGCGGCCTGGGGACTTTCGGGCTGTCCAGAGGGCTCATCACCCGGAGAGGGATGGCCGGCAGATTCGCCAGCGTGATCCTGAGCCGGGAGCTGGAGCCGGACAGGCGGGATTACACCGGGCCTTACGACTACTGCGTGCGCTGCGGGGCGTGCGTAACGCGGTGCCCCGCCGGCGCCATCTCCCTCGCCCGGGGCAAGAACAACGACCTGTGCCGGCGCTATGTGAACCGGATGGGGGAGAAATACAAACCCCGGTACGGCTGCGGCAAGTGCCAGACGGGGGTGCCCTGCGAGGACGCGCTGCCGGGAGAGCGCGGCCGGACGGAGGGGAAGTGTCCGCCTTGACAGAGAAAATGGAGTGGACGCCCATCGCCCGGGTGCGCAGCGGGTTTCCCGGGAAGTTCGGGATCCCGCGGCAGAGCGGCCTGGCGGACGCGCTGCGTGCGGCTGTGGTGTTTGAGCCGGAGTTTCGCAATCCGGACGCCCTGCGGGGCCTGGAGGAGTTCTCCCACCTGTGGCTGATCTGGCAGTTTCACGCCGCGGCCCGGGAGGGCTGGTCACCCACGGTGCGGCCGCCCCGGCTGGGGGGCAATACCCGGGTGGGGGTCTTCGCGACCCGCTCCCCGTTCCGGCCCAATCCGGTGGGACTGTCCTGCGTCCGGCTGGAGGAGATCCGCCGGGATCCCCGCGTGGGATCGGTGCTTGTGATCTCCGGCGCGGATCTGATGGACGGCACGCCGGTTCTGGACATCAAGCCGTACCTCCCCTACACGGACTGCAGGCCGGAGGCCACAGGCGGGTTCACAGACCGCGTGGCCTGGGAACCGCTGAAAGTGGACTTCCCCCCGCGGTGGCTGGATCGGGTGCCCCCGGATCGGAGGGAGGCGCTGACGCAGGTGCTCTCCTGCGACCCGAGGCCGTCCTATCAGCACGACCCGAACCGGGTGTACGGCTTTTCTTTCGCCGGCCTGGAGGTGCGCTTCTCCGTGGACGGGGACACGCTCACCGTCCTGGAGGTGGCGCCGGAACCCTGTCCGGAACGCGGGGATTTGTAGCAATTTGATGCTTGTGTTCGCCGGCGTTTTGGGGTAACATAGCAGGGCGGCGGGGGAGACCGGCGGTGTGCGCGGCGCCTCTCTCCGCCCGGCGGAAAAAGACGATCCACGGCGGCCTGTCCGGCGGACGGGCCGGCAAAGAAGGTGTTTCACATATGTCTCGGCGCACAGGACGAACCAACCCCCTCCGGTGGCAGGCGACTGTGGGGCTGGTTGTCATCGCGGCGGTTATCGCGCTGGTGATTTTCCTGGTGGTGGGCCGATCCGGATCAAACCCGTCGGCCCAGGAACCGGAGGCTCCCTCTGAGTCTCCC
>CAYRAG010000020.1:8078-17706 GCA_964422185.1 uncultured Oscillospiraceae bacterium | reverse complement strand
CCGATCCGGATCAAACCCGTCGGCCCAGGAACCGGAGGCTCCCTCTGAGTCTCCCTCCGCCTCCGTGCCGCAGGAGCCCTCCGGCAGCCAGGGCGCCTCCGCCAGCCCGGCGGTGTCCGAACCGCCCGTGTCTGAGACTTCCGCGGCTGTGCCGGAACCCGGGCCGGAGCCCTACGACTTCTCCCGGCCGGTGCCGGAGAGCGACCCGGTGGAGGACAGCTACTTCGAGGACGCGGTGTTTGTGGGGGACTCCAGAACCGAGGGGTTCATGCTCTACAGCGGGGTGCCCGCGGGAGACAGTCTGACCCACACCGGATTGTCCATCTTTGATGTCCGGAATGACAAGACCTGCATCACGGTGGACGGACAGGAGTACACCCTGCCGGACGCCATTGACCTGAAACAGTACGGGAAGATCTACCTCTGCCTGGGCGTCAACGAGCTGGGCTATGACGCGGATGAGCTGTTCTACGAGGCGTTTTGCGAACTGGTGGAGCGCCTGCGGGAAGATCAGCCCCAGGCGGTCATCTATCTGCAGACGCTCATCCCCCTCAACGAGGAGGCCATCGCGGAGAGCGGCGGCAGAGACTACCTGAAAAACGACCACCTGCGCACCTACAACCAGCTGATCGCCCAGGTGGCGGAGGAGTGCCGGGTGGCGCTGGTGGATGTGTACAGTGACTTCGCGGACGAGAACGGCAGCCTCCCCCGGGAGGCGAGCAACGACGGCGTCCACATGAAGGGATCCTACTGCGTTCAGTGGCTGGATTACCTGCGCACACACACAGTGTCCTACGAGACTCTCTATCCGGAAGGAGCGGAATCGGAATGAGAAAGATCCCGGCGTTTGCCCTGTTCCTGTGCCTGATCCCCGCCCTGAGCGCCTGCGGAGGCGGATCCCCTGAGCAGAGCCAGCCGCCGTCCCCGCCCGCTGAGCAGAGCCAGAGCGAGTCCCCGGCGCAGGAGAGCCCGGCCGCCGCCGCGCTGCCGGACGCGCAGACCGCCGCGCAGGCCTACCTGGACGGGGAGGTGTTCTCCGAGGAGCTGGAGCCCCTGGATCTGGATGTGGCCTACAATCTGTACGGCATGGAGGGGTACGGCATCGCCCGGGAGGATCTCCTGGACGGGGCGGTCTACCTGTCCGCCGGCGCCACCGCCGAGGAGGCGTCGGTGCTGGAGATGAAAGATGAGGATACCGCCGCCCTGGCGGTGTCCGCCCTGACGGATCATGTGGCGGCGCAGATGGATTCCTACCGGGACTACATCCCGGGGGAGATCCCCAAGCTGGAGAACGCGCTGGTGCAGTCGTACGGAAGTACGGTTGTGCTGGTGGTGCCGGCGGACGCCGGCGCGGCGGAGACCGTCACCCGGGCGCAGTTCCCGGCAGACTGAGACAGACAAAACACCCCCGGAGACCTGGAGAGACAGGGCTCCGGGGGTGTTCTCATGCGCAGCCGCCGGGAGATCATCCCGGCCGCGACAGAATGCGGATGTCCGGCGCGGAGAAAAAACGCTCCCCGTCCGGAGACGGGGAGCATGCGGTATCAGGCCCAGCTGGCGGAGACTTCCTCCGCGCACTGGTCGTTGCGGATGGCCATAAAGGCTTTCACCATGTGCCAGCCGATGACAAGGGTAAAGACAATCATGCAGATAAACGCGAAAATCACGAAAGGATAGATGGGGATCTTCAGCACGGCGGTAATGGTGTTTTTCCGCATGTCCTCGCCGAACTGCACAAACAGCGCGTAGCACCAGAGCACGCAGGTGGCGGTGGACAGCAGAGACATCAGACCGAACAGGAAGAACCTGAGAACCCGGGGCAGGCGCGCCACGAACAGCGTGGTGTGGATGTGGGCGTCGTTCACCTCGCCGTAGGCGAGAGAGGCGAAGATCGTGCACATCAGCATACGCTCGGTCAGCTCGTAGGTGCCCTGGAAGTTCAGCTTGATGGTCTTTGTGAAGATGACATCCACCAGATTCAGGAGCATAATGGCGATGATGAGCACAAAGCTCAGTGCGCCGACGATGGCGGACAGGCGATACATGAAGTTGTCAATTTTCTTAATCATGATCCGCACCTCCTACCCGGCCACGAAGTTCGGGATGAATGTGACAATCTGCGGGAACACCGCGAACAGGAACGCGCCGGCCCATAAGGCGAAGATATACGGGATGGCGCCTCGCCAAATCGTGGACAGCGGGATATCCTTCGCGGTCTTGTAGATGACGAACAGGTTCAGGCCCACGGGCGGGGTGATGCAGCCCATCTCCATGACCACGATGATGTAGATGCCGAACCAGATGGCGTCCCAGCCGAGGCTCTCCACCACGGGAAGGAAGATGGGGACGGTGAGGATGGTCATCGCCATGCCGTCCATGAACATGCCCAGAATCATGTAGATGAAAGTCATGATGACCAGGATGATGTACTTGTTCACATGCAGGCTGCTGATGGAGTCCGCCATCCAGTTGGGCAGGCCGGTGATGGCCAGCCACGCGCAGAACACCATGGCGCCCATCATGATCAGGAGGGTCATGGAGGTAGTGGTGACGGTGTCCTTCAGGGCCTTGAAGAAATTCTCCTTGGTCAGCCTGCGCTTGGCCGCCATGATGACCAGGGCGATGAACGCGCCGATGCAGGAGGCCTGGTTCACGGAGAAGAAGCCGGTGAACATGCCGCCCAGCGTGATGCCGAACAGCAGAACCACGGGAATCAGGCCGATCAGGGAGCGGAACCGCACGCCCCAGGGCGTGCTGGTGGGGGCGGGGGCCCAGTCCTTGTGGATGGTGCAGCGGACGGCGATGATGACGATGTACATCGCGGCCAGGATGATGCCGGGCAGAATGCCGGCGGAGAACAGCTTGCCGATGGAGCACTCCGCGATGATGGCGTAGATGATCATTGGCGTCGATGGCGGGATCATCACGCCCAGCGTGCCTCCGATACACAGCGAGCCGGTGGAGATGGCGTCGTCATAGTGGCGTGCGCGCATTTCCGGCAGGGCGATGGCGCCCATGGTGGCGGCGGTCGCCGCGGTGGAGCCGCAGATGGCGCCGAAGACCGCGCAGGCGGCGACGGTGGCGCAGGCCAGGGCGCCCGGCAGACGGGACAGCCACTTGGAGGCCGCGTCATACAGATTGGCGGACAACCCGGCCTGGAACGCGAAGTTGCCCATTAGAATAAACAGCGGTATGACCATGTAGGAATATTTCGAGGCGGTGGCGATGGGCAGGGTTCGAACCGCGACCAGAGCGGCCTTGAAGTTCATCATGTACATGTAGCCCACAAAGCCCACCAGAAGCATGGCCAGACCGATGTTCATGCCCAGGAACAGAAGAATCAGGAAAACAACGATGCCGATCAGGGCGATCATGATTCCTTCAGACATGAAGTTTCAGTCCTTTCTCTTCGCAGGTGGCCGCACGAAGATGCGGCCGGTCTGTGGGGACTGGATCCCACAAAAAAGCGAAACCGCCCGACCGGACTTCTCCGGCCGGGCGGTTTGTTTCTCTATTCTCGATTCAGAAGCGATATCCGGGAGGGATTACTCGTACTTGGCGACGAGATCCTTGGCGTTCTGCAGGTACTGGGCACCGTCCACGCCGAGGCCGGAATCGGTGATGGCCTGGCACCACTCTTCCGCGGCGGCGTCCGCGGCGACTTTCCAGCCGGCCAGCTCGTCGTCGGTCAGGGTGTAGATCTCGGTCTTGCCATAGTCCTGAGCGGCTTTCACACCGTTCTCCACGGACTGATGGAACGCCTCGGCGGAAGCCAGGGACTGATCACGGGTGGAGATGGACTCGATGGCGGCCTGGTACTCGGCAGGCAGGCTGTTCCAGGTATCCCAGTTGCACGCGATGGAGAACGCGCCCACATACAGAGGCACATCCATGTAGTACGGGGTCACCTCATACAGGGTGAAAGAGTTGCAGCCGGCCTCCTCGAAGATGTAGCCGTCCACATTGTGCTTCTCCATGGCCTCGTAGATATCCGGCGGGCCCATGGTGGCGCCGGAAGCGCCCCAGTCGGCCAGGACATCGGTGATGACGCCGGCGGGCACGCGGATGGTCTTGCCCTTCAGGCCGGAGACATCGGTGATCTTCTCATTGAGCATGAACTTCATGGCGGGGTTGGCGTACAGCTGCAGTACCTTGTACTCGTTGTCCCACTGAGCCGCCATCTCGGGCACGGTCTCATACAGATCCCACAGCACATTGGTGCAGACCACATTGTCGCCGAAGCCCTGCAGCGGCAGGGTGATGACATCGGAGAGGGTGAACATGGTGGGATAGTAAGAGGTGTAGATCCAGCCCATGTCGACGCCGCCGGAGCTGACCATGTCGCCGACTTCAGAGACGCCGGCCACTGCGCCGGAATACAGGCCCTGAACGGTGACATGACCGTCGGTCACCTCAGAGATCTTGTCAAAGTAGGCCTTGGTGGCCATCATGATGTCAGAGGTCTCAGGGTCGTGGGCGGAGAAACGCAGGGTGAAGTCGCCCAGGTCAGGCACAGTGCCGCCGCTGCCGGAATCCGCGGGCGCAGCGCTCTCGGAGGGCGCGGCACTCTCAGAGGGAGCGGCGCTCTCGGAGGGCGCGGGGCTCTCCGCGGAGTCACCGCCGCCGCCGCAGCCGGTCAGTACCAGGGCGAAGGTCATGGCAACCGCCATGGCCAGCGCGAGGAACTTCTTCATTGGACATCATACTCCTTCATTCTAATTTGCCCGGACAGATTTGAAACGGTGCTCCGGCTGACAACCGGACTGACCGCCGGGAGTGCGGAAAGTCGTTCCCGTCGCCCGCGGGAGAACCTGTCAAAAGAGCCCACAGGTAAACTTTAATATAGCAACTCGGGACAGGATTGTCAATTGTTTTTTCACAACCTCTGGTTAAAATTAACAACACGCAGTTGTAGATTGTCCCGCTTTTTTGTGGAGAAATACGGAAAAGCCGCGGCGGACCCCTGGCGGTCTCACAACCAGGGTCGGGGATCCTGCCCGCCGCGGGCCGGAGGGCCCGGGACGGCGTCAAAAAACGGCCCCCGCCCTGCGGCGACAGAGCGGGAGCCGGAGAGAGACCGGTTCAGCGGTATTCCCGTTTCAGACCCCTGGCGAAGACGGGATCCATATCAAAGGTGACGGTGTCTCCCGCGGCGCAGGGGAGGTCGGTGACATCCACCAGGGTCTCCGTGGCGCCGATGTCCCCGATGACCGGCGCCTTCTGCCCCGCCACCCGCACGGAGAACCTGCGGCGGTGCCAGAGCGTCTCGGTGCGGGGCCGCTCCACGCCCAGCCCGTTCTGATACCCCACGGGGATCACCGCGATACGGGTGGGCTTTTTCAGGGCGGTGAGTTTCTGGGTGCCCACGGTGTGGCCTTTGGGCAGCCAGTAGATGTCGGAGATGGACGCCTCCCCGTAGCCCACTTTCTGCAGCCCGTCGCCGCGCTCGCGCCGGCAGCGGCCCAGCAGGGCGGAACCCGCGCGCACGGCGTCCCGCCGGGCGCAGTCGAAGTGGAGCAGGGCGTAGGATCCCCCCACATGGACGGTGCCCGTCTCGAACCCCTCCCGGTGGAGGGCGGAGAGCACCTGGTCGAACAGGGCCATCTGCGCCTCCGCGTCCTCCTGGCGCTCCGTGCCCTGGATCTGGGTGTAGATGCCGGAGATCGCCACATTGGGCAGGCTGCGGTAGGCCAGCAGAACCCTGTCCGGCTCCTCCGCCGGAAAGCCGCCGTAGCCCATGCCGGTGTCCACCAGGACATGCGCCTCCACCACGGTGGAGCGCTCCCCCGCCAGCTGGTTGAGCGCCGTCCCGGTGTCGATGGAGCTGACGGTGCACACTACATTTAAATCAATGAGCTGCTGCAGCTCGTCCGGATCCGTCGTGGGGCGGAGCATGAGGATCTCCTCGTCTACCAGGCCGGCCTCCCGCAGGGCGGCCGCCTCCCCGGGCTCGGAGACGGCGAAGCGGCCGATCCCCTCCGAGCGCAGCAGCTGCGAGAGCGCCACCAGCCCGGCGCCGCCGCCGTCGCTGGACACCACGCCGTAGATGGCGCAGCCGGCCGCTTTCGACTTGATCACGGAGAGGTTGTTTTTCACCGCGGATCGTTCAATAATCAGCTTTTTCATGGGCAACCGCCTTTCGACACCGGATCCGGGGGACAGAATTTCCTGTCCCCATTATAAGACCGCGGGCCGGCCGCGTCAATGTCACGCGGGAGAGCGGCGGGAAAAACCGGGGATTTTGAAAAACCGGAAAATTCCTCTTGACACGCCGGGGTGTACTGCGTATACTAAGTGTATTAGTACAAGTAATACAGTTTACCCGAGGGGGAGCGATAGTATGCTGCAGCTGGATTACAGGGACGCACGGCCCATCTACGAGCAGGTCAAGGACGGGCTGCGGAAGCTGGTGGTGACGGGCGCCATCCAGGAGCGGGAGCGGCTGCCGTCCGTACGGCAGCTGGCGTCCACGCTCGCCATCAACCCCAACACCATCCAGAAGGCCTATGAGGCGCTGGAGGCGGAGGGGTATGTGTACACGGTGCCCGGGCGCGGCACTTTCGCCACGGCCCAGACCGATGTGAGCCAGGAGCGCCGCTCCGAGCTGCTCCGGCAGTTTGACGCGGCGGCGGCGGAACTGCAGTTTCTGGGCGTGAGCGCGGAAGAACTCGCGAAACGCCTTACCGCGAAGGAGGAGACACACAGTGATTAAGGTAGAACATCTGGTGAAGAGCTTTGACGGCTTCTTCGCCCTGCATGATTTGAATATGGAGGTGCCCAGGGGGGCGGTCTACGGACTGGTGGGCCCCAACGGGGCGGGCAAGTCCACGCTGATCCGCCATATCACCGGGGCCTACCGGCCGGACAGCGGCACCATCCTGGTGGACGGCCGGCCGGTGTACGAGAACCCGGAGGTGAAAGCCCGCATCGCCGTGATCCCGGACGACATCTATTTCTTTTCGTCCGCCAGCACCCGGGACATGATGCGCTTCTACCGGGGGATGTACCCCCATTTTGATGTGGAGCGCTATGAGAAGCTCAAAGAGGCGTTTGCGCTGGTGGATGAGAAGCGGCCCATGCGGCGGCTGTCCAAGGGCATGCAGAAGCAGGCCGCGTTCTGGCTGGCGCTGTGCTGCGGCGCAGATCTGCTGGTGCTGGACGAGCCGGTGGACGGCCTGGATCCGGTGATGCGCCGCCAGGTCTGGTCCCTGCTGCTCAGCGATGTGGCCGAACGGGGCACCACGGTGCTGGTCTCCTCGCACAACCTGCGGGAGCTGGAGGATGTGTGCGACCATGTGGGGATCCTGAGTAAGGGGCGGGTGCTGCTGGAGCGCTCCCTGACCGAGCTGCAGGGCAATGTGGTGAAGATGCAGGTCGTCTTCCAGGAGCGGGAGATCCCGGAGCTCCCCGCGGATCTGGAGGTGCTGCACAGCTCCCGCGTGGGGCGGATCTATACGCTGATCGTCCGGGGCAGGGCGGATGATGTGACCAACCGCCTGGCGGTGTACAACCCCATCCTGATGGACGCCATCCCTCTGACGCTGGAGGAGATCTTTATCTATGAACTGGGAGGTGAGGATTATGCGGTCAAAGACATCGTTCTTTAATCCCACGCTGTTTTGGAAGAATGTCACCCGCTTCTGGCCGCTGTGGGCGGCCTACGGCCTGATCTGGCTGGTCACCGAACCCATCAGTGCGCTGACGCACTGGCGCTCCGGCGACTGGCCGCCCGCCTACTCCATGGATATGGTGCAGTCCGTCAGCATCCAGGGGGTCGCCATGGCGGTGGTGTTCGGGGTGATGTTCGCCATGGCGCTGTTCAGCTACCTGTATCAGTCCCGCTCCGCCTGCATGATTCACTCCATGCCGGTGCGCCGGGAGTGCCTGTTCCTGACCAACTACCTGTCCGGCATCGCCTTTTTCGCGGTGCCCAACACGGTGGTGGCGCTGCTCATGCTCCTGGTGCAGACGGTTGCCGGCGACCCGCAGCCCCTGCTGATTCTTGCCTGGTGGCTGGCGCTGAACGGGATCTGCCTGTTTTTCTTCTCGTTCGCGGTATTCTGCGCCATGTTCACCGGAAATATCCTGGCCCTGCCGGCGTTCTACGGCATTCTGAATGTGCTGGTGCTCGCCCTCGCCGAACTGGTCTCCTACATCCTGAGTAAGAGCCTGTACGGATTTTCGACCCTGTACTATCCGGACAAATTCACCGATCCGATCCGGGTGTTTGCCCCCGCGTGGAATCTGGCGCTGGCGTCGGAATGGGGGTTCACGAACACCACGCGGTATGTGATGGCAAGCCCCGCCACGATCGCGGCGTATGCCGCGGCCGGTGTGGGATTCGCCTGCCTGGCGCTGGTGGTGTACCTGCGCAGGAATGTGGAGACCGCCGGCGATGTGGTGGCCGTGAGCTGGATGAAGCCCGTATTCAAGTACGGGGTCGCCATCTGCTGCGGCATCGCCCTGGGTATGCTGACCTCTGAAATTATCGGCCTGTCCCACTACGGCGCCGGAACATGGCTGTGCATGATTGTGTGGGCGGCGGCCGGCTGCTTTGTGGCCGAAATGCTGCTGAAAAAGTCCCTGCGGGTTCTGCGCAGCGGCTGGAAAGGCGCCGCCATCGCGGCCGTGGCCATGATGGTATTATGCGCCGCCACAGCCGTGGATTTCACAGGCTTTGTGGATCGGGTGCCCGCCGCGGAGGATGTGAAACGCGTCCTGGTGGAGGGAGTGCGCAGCTACCCCTTTGACCACGCCATCCAGATCTCCTCCACCTTTGACCAGCCGGAGCAGATCGCGGAAGTGATCGCGCTGCACCAGGCCATTGTGGATGAACACAACGGGGCGGGCCCCGTAAACCATGACGCGCCGGATCCGCAGCCCGGATCAGAGGAATATGCGACCACGCCGATCCATGTCACCTACACCCTGGCCGGCGGCCGAGAGATGGAACGGTCGTATTCGGTGCAGATCTACTCCAGGGACAAAAACACGGACGGAACCGTGACACACGCGGTGCAGAATCTGCTGGATGACCCGGAGGTGATTTACCGGGCCTATTCGCTGGACGAGTATGCGGACGGCGAGCCGGCCTCCGCGATTCTGACGGGCATGCGCAGAGCCCCCGGCGGGGAGATGGAGGGGGACTACGCCGTCGAAGTGCCCTCCGCCTGCCTTGAGGAGCTGTGGGACGCCGCGCTTCTGGATATCCGCGAGGGGAACCTCGGCCGCCGCTACCTGTTTGAGGCGGGAGAGCGGCTGGACGAGTGCTACTACAACGACCTGGAGTTCTATGTGACGAAAGTGGTGCAAAACGAGGATCAGGAGCTGGAGGCGCAGGGAACCTATATCGACATCACCCTGACTCCGGCCGCCCGCCATACCATTGCCGTCCTGGAGGAAAACGGGCTGCTGGACGAAGTGGAGCTGATCCTCTACCGGGATGTCTACAACGCGGGCCAGGCCTACTACCTTAACGGCTGAGAGAGGATATGCCATGTCGGCTTTAGATTTTCTTCCCCAGGCCGCGCCCGGCGTTCTCCTGGCGCTGGCGGCGTTTGTCGCATTCTGCGACGGCCTTGCGGCCCTGACGCTGTTCCCGGATCGTTTCTGGATGGACGGGTTTGTG
>CAYRAG010000020.1:0-7978 GCA_964422185.1 uncultured Oscillospiraceae bacterium | reverse complement strand
CGGCCTTGCGGCCCTGACGCTGTTCCCGGATCGTTTCTGGATGGACGGGTTTGTGGATTTGCTGGAGGGCCGGCAGGTCTACCCCACCTGGGTGGAGATCCGGGAGAGCCTGGTCTGGCTTCCCCAGAATCTGGTGCCGTTTCATGAGATCAGCCGCACCTGGGACAGCGGATGGAAGATCCTGATCCTGGCGGGGAACATCCTGCTGTTTCTCCCCGTGGGCCTCGCCCCCGCCCTGCTGTGGCGGGACGGCACCTGGCGGCGCTCCCTGGCCGCCGGCCTGGGCAGCAGCTGCCTGATTGAGTTTGTACAGCTGTTCATCGCCCGGGGCACGGATATCGACGATGTCATCCTGAATACGGCGGGCGCCATGCTGGGATATGCCCTGGCCGTACTGCTTCGGCGGCTGTGCCCCCGCCTTTGCCGCGCCCTGCTGCCGGGGCACCCCGGCGCCGTCTACTGCGAGGGCGCCCCGCTCTCCTGAGCCGGAGCAGGATCACAGGAAAATACCATGGCCCCGGGCGCGGACAGACCGCCGCGTCCGGGGCCGGTTTGCTGCCGCGGGGGAGCGGCGCCGCTGGCTGAAATCCTCTGAAAAGTGCGGAAAAACCTCTGCAAGGGGGCATATGAAAAAGAAAACGAGGCGTTACCGCCTGCGCCGCCGGATTGTGTTTCCGCCGCGTATGTAACAATCTCAACGGATTTCCCCGCCATTCATGGATGTGATGAACGCAATCCGCAATATATTTACAAAATGAAGCGCGTCCGGATCACTCCCGCCCGGGGACATCCGGCGCGTTTGTGTTTTTCGCCAAAAAGCGGCGCATCCGGGTACCTGATTTTTCAGTTTGCGCCTGCGCGGAACGGTTGACCTTTTCCCGTTGAAAGGTTATAATGTTCCGGGCGAGAGTCCGCCTATGGATCATATTTTTTGTTTTTGGAGGCGTATTTGCAATGAGAGATATCTATGTTGTCAACTGCTGCCGCACCGCCGTGGGCTCCTTCGGCGGTTCCCTGAAGGACATCCATCCCGCGGATATGGGTGCCGTAGTGGTCAAGGAGGCTCTGAACCGGGCCGGCGTCAAGCCGGAGCAGGTGGATGAGCTCATGTTCGGCTGCTGCGTCAGCGCCGGTCTGGGCCAGAGCGTGGCCCGCCAGGTGAGCATCAAGGCGGGGCTGCCGCTGACCGTGCCGTCCTACTCCCTGAACATGGTGTGCGGCTCCGGCATGAAGGCCGTCATCGAGGCCGCCCGCGCCATCGCCGCCAACGACGCGGAGATCGTCGTGTGCGGCGGTACCGAGAACATGTCCGCCGCTCCCTACGCCATCCCCACGGCCCGCTGGGGTGCCCGCATGAACGACACCAAGCTGGTGGATACCGTCATCAAGGACGGCCTGTGGGACGCCTTCAACAACTATCATATGGGCACCACCGCCGAGAATATCTGCGATGTCTGGGGCATCACCCGGAAGGATCTGGACGACTTCGCCCTCGCGTCCCAGACGAAGGCGGCCGCCGCGCTGAAGTCCGGCCGCTTCGACGATGAGATCGTCCCCATCATGGTCAAGAAGAAGAAAGAGACGGTGGAGTTCAAGCACGACGAATTTATCCGTCCGGACACCAACGCCGAGGCGCTGTCCAAGCTGCGCACCGCGTTCCCCATCTCCAACGACAACGCGTTCAAGGCGAACGGCGGCACCGTGGAGGACACTTTCGGCGCCAAGTGCTGCAAGGAGCCCCAGGCGGACGCCAAGACGCCCCGTGTCACGGCCGGCAACGCGTCCGGCCTGAATGACGGCGCGGCGGCCATCGTGGTCGCCTCCGGCGACGCCGTGGAGAAGTACGGCCTGAAGCCCATGGCGAAGCTGCTGTCCTGGGGCCAGGGCGGCGTGGATCCCAAGGTCATGGGCACCGGCCCCGTCCCCGCCTCCCGCCAGGCGATGGCGAAGGCCAACCTGACCATCGACGACATGGATCTGATCGAGGCCAACGAGGCCTTTGCCGCTCAGTCCATCGCGGTGGCCCGCGAGCTGGGCTTCGACATGAAGAAGGTCAATGTGAACGGCGGCGCCCTGGCCATCGGCCATCCGGTGGGCTGCTCCGGCGCCCGCATCATTGTCACCCTGCTGCATGAGATGCAGAAGCGGGACAATGTGAAGAAGGGCCTGGCCACCCTGTGCATCGGCGGCGGCCTGGGCGTGGCTACCATTTACGAGAAGTGCTGATCAGCTGATCACTGCCCGGGCAGGGGGATCTCAAAGGCGGATCCCCCTGTTCGGGTATGACATACCGGGAGCGGCAGAGCGGAAGAACGGAGGAAGCGCCAATGGCAAAGATCATCTCTCTTGAGGAGGCCGCGGAGCTGGTCAGGGACGGCTCCACGGTCATGATCGGGGGATTCATGGGCTGCGGGAACCCCCACACCCTGGTAGACGCCCTGCTGGATCGGGGCGTCAGGGATCTCACCGTCATCGCGGCGGACGCCGGCAAGACGGGATACGGCCTTGGCAAACTGGTGGATGAACACCGCGTGAAAAAGCTGGTGGTCTCCCATGTGGGTCTGAACCCCAATGTGGCGGTGCAGATGAACGAGGGAACCATTGAGGTGACGCTTCTTCCGCAGGGCACCCTGGCCGAGTGCATCCACGCCGGCGGGGCCGGCCTGGGCGGCGTGCTGACGCCCACCGGGGTCGGAACCGTGGTGGAAGAGGGAAAGCAGACCATCACCATCAAGGGGAAGACCTACCTGGTGGAGGAGGCGATCCGGGCGGACATCGCCCTGATCTGCGGCTGCTGGGTGGACCGGCAGGGCAATGTGTGGTACAAGGGCGCCACGAAGAACTTCAACCAGCTCATGGCCATGGCGGCGGATACCGTCATCTGCGAGGCGGATCACATTGTGGCGCCGGGCAGCATCAAGCCGGAGAATGTGGCCACGCCCGGCGTCTTCGTGAACTACATCGTGCAGGGGAAGGGGGAACCCTCCTTATGATGGACCGCAACGAGACAAAGAGCTTTATCGCCACACGGGCGGCCATGGAGCTGCGGGACGGCGATGTGGTCAATCTGGGCATCGGCATCCCCACGAGAGTGGCGGGCCATATCCCGGAGGGGGTTCATGTGACCCTCCACGCGGAGAACGGCATCATCGGGGTGGGCCCCCGGCCGGTTCCCGCGGAGGAGCAGCCGTACTATGTGGTGGACGCGGGCGGCGTGCCCGCCAAGGTGGTAAAGGGCGGCTGCTATGTGGACAGCCTGACCTCGTTCGCCCTGGCCCGGGGCGGCCATCTGGACATCACGATTCTGGGCACCCTGGAAGTGGATGTGGAGGGCAGCATCGCCAACTGGATCATCCCCGGGGTGAAAGTGCCGGGCATGGGCGGCGCCATGGATCTGCTGGCGGGCGCCCGCAGGGTCATCATCGCCATGACGCACACGACGGCCAGGGGCGGAATCAAGATCCGCAACAAATGCACGCTGCCTCTGACAGCCGTCCACTGCGCCCAGCGCATCATCACGGAGATGGCCGTGATAGACATCACCCCGGAGGGCCTGGTGCTGCAGGAATTCAATCCCGAGTACTCACTCAACCAGATCCAGGCGGTCACGGAGCCGAAGCTGATCATCAGCCCGGATCTGAGAGCCATGGAGATGCCCTGGGTGGAGTCCGAGGGGATCTGAGGCGGCGGTTTCTTCAAAACCGGGATTTTACAGGGAAGAAGCGGCCGGACGGCCCGCGCCGCCCGGCCGCAGGAAAATACCGACTTTTGCACGGGTATCCGCAATGATTCAGAGACCGCTGAGACACTGGCAATGTCCCGCCTGACGCCCGAACCGGGCGGACAGCGTGCGCACATCTCCGGTACCGCGGGCCGGGAGACACCGCAGCCCGGCGGCTCCCGGCCCGGACGGACAGTTCCGCACGGGTTTCAGCGGCTCCCGATTGGGGAGAAACATCGCGCAAAGGCGGAGGAGTTCAGGATTCGCACCCACGGCGGATGGGAGTCTGAGAAGGAGGAATTCGTACGGCAAGGGATTCATTGGATTTAAGCGGCAAGGTGGCAGTGGTGACCGGGGGTACCCGGGGAATCGGCATCGCCACGGTAAGGAAGTTTTTAAGCCACGGGGCAAAGGTGTCCGTCTGGGGTTCCCGGCAGGAGACCGCGGAGAGAGCGGCCGGCAAACTGCGGGAGGAATTTCCCGAGGAAGATGTGCTGCCGCTGTGGCCAAGCCTGTCCGATCCGGATCAGGTTGCCGAAGCCCTGAACCGGGTGACGGCAGTGTTCGGAAGGCTGGACATTCTGGTGAACAACGCCGGGATTTCTCAGCGGGAGTCTCTGTATGACTACGACCCCGCCTCTTTTCAGAAGGCTCTGGATCTGAATGTCAACTCGGTGTTTGTGTGTGCGCAGGCGGCGGCCCGCATTATGAAAGAGCAGGGCGGCGGCGTGATTCTCAACACCAGCTCCATGGTATCCATCTACGGCCAGCCGTCCGGGTGCGGGTATCCCGCGTCCAAGTCCGCGGTCAACGGCCTGACGAAGTCCCTGGCCCGGGAACTGGGCAAGGATCACATCCGGGTCAACGCGGTGGCGCCCGGGATTATCCACACGGATATGGTGGACGCGCTGCCCCCGGATATGGTGCAGCGGTTGAAGTCCGCGATTCCGTACGGCCGCATGGGCGAGGCGGAGGACATCGCAAACGCGTTCCTGTTCCTGGCCAGCGATCTGGCCGACTACATCTCTGGCGCGGTGCTGTCCGTGGACGGCGCGGCCATGAACTGAGAAACAGCATCCCGGCGGGGGCATCTGTGGAGACAGAATGCCCCCGCTTTTTCCGCGCCCGGCGGGCACGGGAAAAGCGGGGGTGAGATTCGGGTTCATTTTCGGGGAGAACGCCCCCCGGATCAGCCCGCGGCCTGCTGCGCCAGGCCGCGCCGGAACGCCTCCAGGGTCTCCGGCGTCTCGTCCAGCCAGTAGGGGCGGGCGGGGGTGTCCCCGTCAAAATCGGCGTAGCTGAACCACACGGCGATCTTGATGTTGGGGTAGTCGCCGATGTGGGCGAACATATGGTCAATCCACGCGGCCTTGTCCCCGCCGACGCTGGAGGAGGCAAACTCGGTGATCATCCAGGGGAACGAAGCGAAGTGCGGCAGATACTGATCCTGAATCTCGTTGTAAATCTGGTCAAACTCCCGCCACTGCTCCGCCCACTGGGTGTAGTAGGTGCCGTTGTTGTAGCCGGTGACGCCCAGCACCTGGGTGTAGCCGTTGCCCGGGTAGTAGGCCAGGGAATCGTTCCACCGGGAGGGCGGCGCGTTTCGATCGTTGGGGTTGAAGATCCAGATGCAGTTGTCCGCGCCCTCCTCCTGGAAGATGCGGTAGATGCGCTGCCAGACGCTGACGAACAGCTGGGGGTCCGCCATGTTGACCACGCCGCTGTAGCTGGTCCAGTCCGAGTTCATCTCGTTGTTCAGGCGGAACAGGAACGGGTGGCCGAAGTCCGCGGCGGCGCGTGCGATGGCGCGGATCCGGTCGTCCAGCTCCCCGCGGTAGATGTCCAGAAAGGGCGTGCGGGCGAACATGTTCTCGTTGTTGTTGTCCGTGATCTGGAGCGTGAGCTCCACAATCCGCCCGTCCTCGTAGTTCTGCCGCATGAATTCCGCGGGGAACTCCTGATCCAGGAGAAAATAGGCCAGGATGACATCGAAGTGATAGTCCAGGCTCTCCTCCAGCCGGGGTATCGTTTCCCGGATGCCGGTGGTGAAGATATCCTGCGCGAAGATGCCCCAGCGCAGGCGATCCCCGCCGGCGATTTCGCGGTAGAGATCCGCGGTCTCCCCCGACCAGTTTTCCGGCAGTTCCGGGGCGTAGTCTGTGGCACAGACCCCGGTGCCGGTGGGGTCAAACGCACGCAGAGCCGCCGCCTGGGCGGCCAGGGCGTCCCGCATGCCGGCGTCCGCCGTGTGATAGCGGTACATCACCCGGAGATACTCCCGGCTGCCGGTAAACACGGTGGCGTACAGGTAGCCGTCGTAGACCGCGTCCCCCGGATCCTGGAGCACGGCGGAAATCAGCCAGACATCGCCGTCCTGCCACTGTTCCACGCTGACCCGGTTGTTCTGCTGCCAGCCCGGATCCAGCAGAAAGCGGTACTCATAGTAATCCACATGCCTGCGCACCGTATAGTCCTCCACCAGGAACGGCAGGAATGTGGACAGCTCGAAAGTGAGGATATCTTTTTTGCTGGCGTAGGTCGCCTGTTCCCGGGAGACGGTGGCGTCAAAGCCGTCCCCCTCCGCCCGGGTGAAGAGGGGGGACAGGGTGAAATCAAACCGGGTTCCGGCGGGGAAATCCAGCTGGTAGCCGTCCAGATAGTTCACCAGCCGCGTAACGGCGCCGTCCTCATAGACCGCTTTCCGATCCGTCTCGTCCGTGAAGCCCTCGTTGAGGAGGTTGCCGTCGCCGTAGAGCGACAGCGTGTAATCCTGCGCCAGCCCGGCGGTCTCCGCTTTCCGGTTCTCCGTGGACAGGTGGAGGATATCGTACTTCAGCGTGCGCTTTGCGCCGAGCAGGTAGGGATTCTGTGAGGAGGCGAACTCCCACACGCAGGCCAGTACGCCCAGGGCGAGCACAACCAGCAGCACTTTCAGCCAGCGGCGTTTCTTTTTCATAGGAGGAACCTCCTGCGCAGATGTTTGGTGAGACCATTATATAAGGTGGCGGAAGGAATGGCAACGGGGACTTGCGCGGCGGCGGGAAAACGAATACACTTGGAGCAGCGAAAGGAAAGCGGGTGAGCGGATTGGATCACGCGGAATACATGGGCCGGGCCCTGGAACTTGCCGCGCAGGCCGCGGCGGCGGGAGATGTGCCGGTGGGGTGTGTCATTGTCCGGGACGGGGAGATTGTAGGGGAAGGGCGCAACCGCAGGGAGGAGCGGGGAGACGCCACCGCCCACGCGGAGCTGGAGGCCATACGGGACGCCTGCGCACGGCTGGGGCGCTGGCGGCTGGACGACTGCGTCATGTATGTCACGCTGGAGCCGTGCCCCATGTGCGCCGGCGGAATCATCAACGCACGCCTGGCGGAGGTGCATTATGGCGCCCGGGACGAAAAGGCAGGCGCGTGCGGATCCGTGCTCAACCTGTTTGAGGAGCGGTTCAACCACAGGCCGCGTCTGTACCGGGGCCCCCTGGAGGAGGAGTGCGGCGCGGTTCTGGCGGATTTTTTCGAGAATCTGCGGAAAAAGCAGGGCATGTGCCGCTGATTTAATTCTTTTGTAATATTTGGGTCTGGTTTTGTTAACATAAGATCGATAGGATTCCTACCGTGAGAGACGAGTACTTCTTTTCATTCAATCCTCCATTCCAGGGAAGACGGACGGGAATTCACCGTCCGTTTTTTCTGTTCTCCGGGGATTCTCTCCGGCCGCGCCGGTGCGCCTGTGAAATTTAAAACTTTTGTAACAATCCCGTTTGAATTATTAACAAGTCAAACTTAGAATGTGTCCCAGCAAGTGAGCGAGTGCTTCATTTCATCTTCATTCTAATCCTCTTTTTCTTAAGACCAGCCGGGCGTGGGAGCGCCCGGCTGGTCTTATTTCTGCCGGCAGCCTGCGCGCTCCGGCGGGAAAGTCCGATCCGGACGGCGTGGCGGGCGGGGAATCCGCGAATTTTTCTAAAGAGGCGCCGCCGAGTCCGCACGGCTATCACCGCCGTGATATTGTCGTTTTGCCCATGCCGCGGGGGAGAGGCGGGGTCGGCGGGGGCACATCTTGTGGTGGAAATTCAGACAAAACCACAGATGTTGTGATGGCTGTCAAAACAGAAAAAAAGTTGAGAAAAAGTAAAAAAGGTGTTGACATCAAAGGGCCCTTTTGGTATACTAGCTAGGCGCCTGTGAGAGGGGCAGAAAAGTTCCCCGCACGGGCAGCGGGCGTGCACCTTGTAAATTAAACAATGCAGAGAACACG